>NZ_CAWQNB010000040.1:0-423464 GCF_963896135.1 Proteus sp. G2609
TTAATTATATTGTGATTATCAATTACTTTAAAATTAGACACCAAAGTTAAAAGTGAGAACAGCTTCACCCATAAAATCTAAGCCATTAGATAAATCTATTCCTTTTTTATTTAATGCATCTTTGGATAAAAGAAAAGAAGGAATTTTATATACATCTTTAAAAACTGCTTGGAAAACTTCACCTGGAATTAGTGCCAGAGATTCTTTACTAACATTGCCTTTTTGTTGTTCTGATGTCCAACCATTGGTTGCGCCTTTGTATAGAACGTTATAGTAATTTGTCTCTGTGATAGTAACATCATTTGCTCGTGAAATGTACGCTGGTTTACTATCAACAGTCACATCCTCCCACAAAAAAGAGGCTGCTCCAACTGCGGTTTCAGGATTTTCTTTATCAACTAAATGAAACTGTGCTAGCGTATTATTAGCTAATTCCGCACTGTCATAAGTGTCAGATGCAACAAAGGTTAAATATGTTTTAGCATCACATTCAATCGTAACTGTATTTTGGACTATACCGTTAGGATATTCGTAGTTTTTCGATTGAGGGATAAGCGTTGGGCTTATGACTTGGTAATCAAAAATCATATCACTTTGTGTCGCCCCATTAATAGTACAAGTTGGTGGCTTAATATCACCATTGATTTTTAAGTTAGCTACAGGAGCTTTAGCCAATACCGGCGTTGATATTACACTCAGCATAGCAAGACTGAGTAATACTTTTTTCATATCATTATTCCTTTATTCTTTTTTAGAGGATAAATAACAAAGCAATATTATATATTACACCTTTTGTTTATTTATTTAATGATAATTGAATATATTTTTAATATATCTAATTTAGACTTTCTTAAAGTGAGTTTATTTTAATATTAGATATTATCTAAAAAAGATAATTTTAAATGGAGTTTTAATTTTTATTTTTAATAGATATGTAATGTTTATATTTAATGGTTTAAGTTCATAATGCGATACTCTTATTTGGAGTGTTTTGTATTTCAATATAAAAACGATAAGATAATAAACGCATTAAAACGCTTCACTCCAATTGCTGGGGGAGTTAGTCGAGTCCAATTATTCGATGGTTTCGATAGATGTCTAAAAATTATTATCTTTCCCTAGCCACCGACATCTTAGCCAGTTCTAGATTACTAGCCAAGCAGTTAGAAAATATTGGGGATGATTCGTTTAAACTAGCACAATTGCTGGCATCCGATAAAACAGCTACAGTAGCAGAACAAGGTCTGTTTGCATTAAAAGATTTAGCTAAATAGATATAAATATATAACCATTTGGGGCATTTAATCTTAAATTTTTTGGCTACATCATCTACAATTTCGGCGTATTTAATACCGTTACGAGGGATCGTATTCGCTAATGTTCTACCGCCAACATACTGTAGTTCTCGAACAAGTAGATGTAGAATTTCTTCATCTGATTTATTATAGTTTTTAGCGTTCAGCAACACACTTTTTACTTTATCTGACATTGATAAACCAAACTTTCCAGTATTGGTTATGTAATTAATCAGTAAATCGATGCCATTTTAGAGTTTGAAATAATAGTTCTTATTGTTTTCACGAAAGGTTATGGCAATAAATAGGTCGATAGTTTGAACTATAAATAATTAATTTAGGGAAATAAATTAAGGTTTTTATGGAATACCAATTCAAATCATATAGTAAAGGCAGCAAGAAAAAATCATTACCTTCTTACATCTTTGTTATCCTGTACTGCTCTTGGTTAGCTTATCTATTTTTGTCGTTTTATTTAGGCGATAGCATTGTATTATTTGAATGGTTTCCTAAATGGACGATTATTATTATTTTTGCTATTTTTACAGGGATTATTGGAGGAATATGGCACCCTTTCTTTCGCCCATCAAAGTATGTTATCAGTGATTATTATTGGGGGGGCTTTTCTTGGCCTTATGATAATTATTCCAACTTTTAATGTGCTTGCTTATTTATCATTAGACCAAACAATTCACTACCAAACACAATATCATATCGTCTCGCCAGGGCCTGAACGTCTTAAAGCCCCTCAATGTGAATATGGTATACGGATAAAAGAAATTTATACCGGGGAATGGGTTTTTTGGTGTATTAGAGATCCAAAATCGAAAACCAAGGAAAATACGGGAACCGTATGGGTTACAGCAAAAACAGGGCCTATTGGTGCAGATATTGTTGATTATCAGTTTTACCCTCCTAACGCTCAGCAATAAATATGGGGTATCTAGGTTGATATAATTTAGCTTTTATCACCCAAACCAACCTGATTTTATGAGATAATCTTAACCAAACCTATTTTGTATATATTATCGGCAGTTAGCGTAAAAATAACCGACGCTAACTTAGCGCTTGCCGATAATAACTGATAAAAAAGAGAATCTATCGACATGGCTAAATCACCCGCGAAGAAAACAACCAAAGGCTTTGAAGAGACCCTTTGGGATACTGCTAATCAACTGCGTGGCAGTGTTGAATCTTCTGAGTATAAGCATGTGGTACTCAGTTTGGTGTTCCTGAAATTTATCAGTGATAAATTCGAAGCCAAACGCAGCCAATTAATCAAAAATGGTCAGGAAGCTTTTGTTGATATGGATGTTTTCTATCAACAAGATAACGTTTTCTTTTTGCCACAAGTATCCCGTTGGTCTTACGTCCAAGAGCGTGCGAAACAAGACGATATCGCGGTGATTATTGACACTGCATTATCCACCATCGAAAAAAGTAACGCATCATTGACGGGTGCATTACCCGATAACTACTTTTCCCGCCAAGGGCTAGAGCCGAAAAAGCTCGCTTCACTTATCGACAGCATTGAAAACATCAATACCCTCGCCACGGAATGTGGGGTAGGGGAAGAAGATCTAGTTGGGCGCGTTTATGAATATTTCTTAGGGCGTTTTGCCGCCAGCGAAGGTAAAGGTGGGGGCGAGTTCTATACGCCGAAATCGGTTGTTACATTACTTGCTGAAATGCTCGAACCTTATCAAGGCAAAGTATATGATCCGTGCTGCGGCTCCGGCGGTATGTTTGTGCAGTCACTAAAGTTTGTCGAAAGCCACCAAGGGAAAAGCAAAGATATTGCAATTTACGGGCAGGAACTGACTAGCACCACCTATAAACTGGCGAAAATGAACTTGGCGGTAAGGGGGCTAACAGGCAATTTAGGGGAGCGCCCTGCGGATACCTTTTTTGCCGACCAACACCCTGATCTAAAAGCCGATTTTATTATGGCGAATCCGCCGTTTAACTTAAAAGATTGGCGTAATGAAGCCGAACTGACTAATGACCCGCGTTTTGCTGGCTTCCGTACGCCACCGACGGGCAACGCTAACTATGCGTGGATCTTACATATGCTGTCTAAGCTCAGTGAGGACGGTGTTGCGGGGTTTGTGTTAGCTAATGGTTCGATGAGTCGAATACCAGCGGTGAGGGTGAAATTCGCCAAAAACTCATCGAAGATGATCGTATTGAGTGCATGATTGCACTACCCGGTCAGCTCTTTTTTACCACGCAAATCCCTGTTTGCTTATGGTTTATTAGTAAAAGTAAACAAGCCAGCGCCAAATATGGTTATCGTGATCGCCAAGGGGAAACCTTGTTTATCGATGCCCGTCACCTCGGCACTATGATCAGCCGTACCCAAAAAGAGCTTACCGCAGAGGATATCGCCACTATCGCCGATACTTTCCATGCGTGGCGCAGTAGCGAAAGCGAATTGAAACGTCGTATTGTTGCCAAAGAAATCGGTATTGAGCAGTATCAAGATAAGGCAGGCTTTTGCAAAGTTGCTACCCTTGATGATATTAAGGCCAATGATTTTGTATTAACACCGGGGCGTTATGTGGGCGCTGCGGAGGTTAAAGATGATGGTGTGGCATTTGAAACCAAGATGCAGGAACTGACCCAAACCCTTTATCGCCAGATGGATGAAGCGGCAGAGTTAGATAAGGCGATCCGTAAAAATATGGGGGCGTTAGGTTATGGGGAGTGATGTATTAAATATTCCATGCGGTTGGGATTGTAAATCTCTTGTTGATTGTACTTTAAGTAAGAATATTTCCTATGGAATAGTTCAACCAGGTCAACATGATGAAAATGGTATCGGAATAATACGTGTCAACAATTTTGAAAATGGCGAATTGAATACTAAAGATGTTCTAAAAGTTTCTCCAAGTATTGAATCTAAATTTATGAAAACAAGATTAACTGGAGGGGAACTATTACTTACTTTAGTTGGTAGCACAGGCCAGACTGCAATAGTGCCTAAAGAACTAATCGGATGGAATGTACCGAGAGCGGTTGCGGTTATCCGTCCGTCTAAAGACATCACTGCTGAATGGTTAAATATATGCTTACAATCCCCTTATACTAAGCACTTTCTTGATGTTAGAGCAAACACTACTGTACAGAAGACTTTAAATTTAAAAGATGTAAAGGATATTCCTATTCCTCTTCCACCGATAGAAGAGCGTAATAAGTTAGAGAGTATTGTCGTTAATATTACGAGTAAAATTACCCTCAATCGCCAAATCAACAAAACCCTAGAGCAAATGGCGCAAACTCTATTTAAATCATGGTTTGTAGATTTTGATCCTGTGGTTGATAACGCACTAGATGCCGGTTTTTTTGAGCAGGATTTAGGCTTCTCTGAAGAATTACTGCATAGAGTTGAAGTGCGCAAAGCAGTGCGTAAAAGTGATAATTTTAAACCGTTAGCAGAAGATATTCGGCGGTTATTTCCTAATGCTTTTGAAGAATGTGCAGAGCCTGCATTGGGACTTGGGGGGTGGGTGCCAAGTGGATGGGAACTCGGTAATTTGAGTGATGTAACTAATATTTTGAGTGGTTTTGCTTTTAAGAGTAACGAGTTCCAAAATTCTGGGTTTGGTGTCATAAAAATTAAAAATATTGGTAATGATAAAAGTGTCGATATATGTGACATTCAACGAATTGATATTTCATTAGCTGAGAAAGCTAAACGTTTTAGCCTTAAAGATGGAGATTTATTAATGGCTATGACTGGTGCAACCGTTGGTAAATTTGGTTTTCTTGTTACTGAAAATCAAGAACCGTATTATTTAAACCAACGCGTTGCAAAGTTTGAGGCTATTGATGAAAGTACTGCTTATTTATATTGTATTCTAAATAGAAAGATTACCGAGTCTTATATTGTTAATACAGCGCAAGGAAGTGCCCAGCCGAATATAAGTGCAAAAGATATTCTTGCAATGCCATTAATTACTGCTCCACAATCTATAAGGGAACTATTCAATGACAAAGTAAATGATAGTTTTCAAAAAATCATTCAGATGAGAAAGCAAAATATTATTCTTGAGCATCTCCGAGACACACTGCTCCCAAAACTTATCTCCGGCGAGTTGTCTCTGAGTGATATAAAAATAGACATTCCAGAAGAAACACTCATCTAATTTATTCGACCGCTTCACATTTTTCTTATTGTGAGGCGGTTTTTGTTATCGAATCAATTAAACTATCTTAATTAAAACAACTCGATATACTCGTTATCCTTCAAGTTGCAGCGTTGTTGGCTACGCTCAATAACCCGAATCACTTACTCCAGTAAGCTCATCGGGATTATTTCCCTTGTCGCCTAGCGGCAACTCGAATGATTTAGAGTATAAGAACGAATTCGCTAAAAACAAAAAGAAGCCACTGATATGAGCCATATCTTCACTGAAGCCAAATTGGAACAGGCGATAATAGAACTGTTAGGACAACATACAAACAATGCTGGGCAAACCTGCTATCCGCATTATCTCGGCATTACTATTCCTCGCAAAAACAACAGTGAAGTATTGATAGTGGATGATTTGCGCCAGTATCTTGCTAAACAGTATCAAGCAGATGGCATCACCGACGGTGAAATCACCAGGATTGTACAGCAGTTGCAATCTCTCCCTGCGAGTGATCTCTACCAAAGCAACAAAACCTTCTGCCATTGGCTCAGTAATGGCTTTTTACTCAAGCGTGAAGATCGCAACCAAAAAGACCTATATATCGAACTTATCGATACTCAAACCTTGCCCGACCAATTAGTAAAATTATTTGCAGGGGAAGAAGTGCTATCCGTGGCAGATAATAATCGCTATCGGCTAGTTAATCAGTTAGAAATAGAAGGTCAGGCGCGAGACGGCGGGGTGCAACTGCGCATCCCTGATGCGATTTTATACGTCAATGGGCTACCGCTGGTGGTCTTTGAATTCAAATCGGCAGTGCGTGAGGAAGAGGCAACGCTATTTGATGCATGGACACAGCTTTGTGTCCGTTATCGTCGCGATATTCCCAAGTTATTTGTCTATAACGCCTTGTGTATTCTTAGCGATGGCGTGAATAACAAGATGGGTAACCTGTTTGCTCCTTATGAATTCTACTACGCATGGCGTAAAATTAACGGCAACGAATCAACGGAAAAGCAGGGCATCAACGGCCTGTACACCTTAATTGAAGGGTTATTCCATCCTGCTCGTTTATTGGACGTACTAAAAAACTTTGTTTTCTTCCCAGATACCAGTAAGCATGAAGTGAAAGTGTGCTGCCGCTACCCACAGTATTACGCGGCTCGTAAGCTCTATTACAACATTGAGAAAGAGCGTAAACAGATCACTGCGGATGGTGAAAATATCGGTGGTAGTGGTAAAGGGGGCACCTACTTTGGCGCCACAGGGTGTGGTAAAAGCTACACCATGCAGTTTTTAGCGCGTCTATTGATGAAAAGCGTCGATTTTGCCAGCCCAACGATTATTTTAATCACTGATCGTACCGATCTTGATGAACAGTTGGCAAAACAGTTTTGCAATGCAAAAGCCTTTATTGGCGATGAAATTATTGTGCCCGTCACCAGTCGCCAAGATTTACGTGATAAGCTAGCAGGGCGTGCTAGTGGCGGGGTATTCCTCACCACCATTCATAAATTTACTGAAGATATCCAACTGCTTTCTGAGCGCAGTAATATTATCTGTATTTCAGATGAAGCTCACCGTAGCCAAATCAATCTCGACCAAAAAATTATCATCAACCAAGAAGACGGTACGGTTAAAAAGACCTACGGCTTTGCTAAATATCTACATGATTCACTGCCGAATGCTACTTACGTCGGTTTTACCGGAACGCCTATCGACGCCACCCTAGATGTCTTCGGGGAAACTATCGATAGCTACACCATGACCGAATCAGTGAATGATGAAATCACCGTGCGCATTGTGTACGAAGGGCGTGCGGCTAAAATTGCCCTTGATAACAGCAAACTAGAAGAGATCGAACGTTATTATCAAGAATGTGAAGCCCAAGGCACTAGCGAATATCAGATAGAAGAAAGCAAAAAAGCCATGGCGAACATGAACTCTATTTTGGGTGATCCTGATCGTATTGATGCGCTAGCGAAAGATTTTGCGCAACATTATGAAAAACGAGTAGAAGAAGGCTCAACCATCAAAGGGAAAGCGATGGTGGTTTGTGCCAGCCGTGACATTGCTTATGCGTTTTATCAGAGCCTAAAATTACAACGGCCAGAGTGGTTTGAAGCGAAACAAGCAATTGACGGTGTGGAACTCACCGAACAAGAGAAAAGCGAGTTAATGTCTTTACCAATGGTCAATATGGTGATGACTCGTGGGAAAGATGATCATGAGGCGATGTACAACTTACTGGGAACAAAAGACTACCGCAGAGAGTTAGATAAACAGTTTAAGAACCCGAAATCCAACTTTAAAATCGCCATTGTGGTGGATATGTGGCTGACGGGCTTTGATGTGCCTGAGCTAGATACCATCTATATCGACAAGCCGCTACAAAAGCATAACCTTATTCAAACCATTTCTCGAGTGAATCGTCGTTTTGAGGGGAAAGAGAAGGGGTTGGTTGTTGACTATATCGGGATTAAAAGCCGTATGAATATGGCGCTGGCGATGTATTCTAAAGCCGATAAATCTAACTTTGAAGATGTTCAGCAATCCATTGTAGAAGTCCGTAATCACCTCAATTTGCTTTCACAGGTATTTCATCAATTCGATAGTCGCGATTACTTTTCAGGCTCGCCAACACGGCAATTAGACTGCCTTAATCGGGCGGCTGAGTTTGTCCTGCAAACCAAGAAAATTGAACTGCGCTTTATGGGCTTAGTAAAGCGGTTGAAAGCCGCTTATGATATTTGCGTGGGCAGTGAAGATATCACCCAAGATGAACGTGAACATATCCATTTTTATTTGGCAGTACGCTCTATAGTCTATAAATTAACCAAAGGTGATGCCCCTGATACGGCGCAGATGAATCAAAAAGTACGTGAGATGATAGCGGAAGCCCTCAAAGCCGAAGGCGTGGAAGAGATCTTCACTTTAGGGGACGAAAAAGCTGAAAATATCGATATTTTTGATGATGAATACATGGCTCGCATCAATAAAATTAAGTTGCCGAATACCAAAATGCAACTGTTGCAAAAGATGCTCCAAAAGGCCATTAGTGATTTCCAAAAGGTCAATCAGCTGCAAGGGATTAATTTCTCCAAGCGATTCCAAGCATTGGTTGAGCAGTATAACCAACGCAAAGAAAATGATGTGCTCAATGGCGAGGAGTTCGACGATTTCACTGCACAAATGGCGGATATGATTTATGACATCAAGGCAGAAATGATGTCGTTTGAGGATATCGGCATCGATATGGAGGAGAAAGCCTTCCTCGATATTTTGCAGCATATGTGCCAGAAATACGATTTCACCTACGATGACGACAAAATGCTGGCACTTGCTAAGGACATGAAACTTATTGTCGATGACAGCACACAATACCCTGACTGGAGCAACCGGGAAGATATTAAAGCGAAGCTGAAAGTTGACTTGATTTTGTTATTACATCGTTATGGTTTTCCGCCAGTGGCCAATGATGAAGTATATAAAAGTGTGCTGGAACAAGCCGAGAACTTTAAGAAATATCAATTGGGGTGATTGGTAATTGCTGAAATATCGAAGGTGAAGTGGTCAACTAATATTGGCCACGCCATTAGACTGTTTGTAAAACAGCCTCTCTGATTCATTCGGGGTTAGACCTCCGTTATACCAGTGAGGCCTGATCCCGCTGTAATAGCCTGTGATGTAATGAATAATTCTGTGTTCAGCTTCTTTCAGACTTTCATAACCCGTTGAAGCCATCCATTCATGTTTTAAACTTCTAAAAAATCGCTCCATTGGACTATTATCCCAACAGTTACCTCGTCGACTCAGGCTTTGGACGATTTGATGACGCCATAACCGTTGACGATACTCAAGGCTGGTATAATGGCAGCCCTGATCGCTATGAAACATCAATCCTTTTGGCTGACCGCGCATTTCCCAAGCCATTTGCAGGGCTTTTAATGTCAACGTGGTATCGGGGGACGTGGAGAGTGCCCAACCAACGGGTTTCCGCGCAAAAAGGTCTAACACGACGGCAAGATAAGCCCACCGTTTTCCTGTCCAAACATAGGTCACATCACCACACCAGACTTGATTAGGCGCCGTGACGGCAAATTGGCGGTCGAGTAAATTAGGGATGTCGACATGTTCTTTACTTCCGCGTTTATAACGATGTTTTACGTGCTGGTAACTTGCAATCTTGAGTTCTTTCATTAACTTACTGGCAAGATAACGGCTCATCTTCACCCTGTACTGAGTCGTGACTATCGTGGCAATAGTCCTTGCGCCCGCAGAGCCGCCACTTAAGTTCCAAGCCTCTTTAACCAAGCTCCGTTTAATCGTTCGCACGCCATCAGGTACGGCATTTTTAATTCGATGATGCCAATGACGATAGCTGCTGCGATGACGTTCAAAAAGTTGGCAGAGCGTTGTGACGGGGTAATGCGCTCTTAGTTTGTCGATTATCGCGAATCCTTCAGTGAGTCCGACATTAAGAGCGCCGTAGCCTTTTTTAGGATTTCGTTTTCCATTTCAAGGCATTGTATCTTTTTTTTCATCTCACGAAGTTCAATCTGCTCGGGTGTAAGCGGAAGTCCCGTCGGTGTTTTACCTTGCCGCTCTAATCGCAGTTTTTTAACCCATCGATTAAGTGCGGCAAGACTCACGTCCATTGCCTTAGCGGCTTTAGCCACGGAGTAATGATGGTCAACCACCATTTTAGTGGCTTCGAGTTTAAACTCTGCTGAATATTGTTTAACCATGTGCTCACCTGTGATGTTATTGAGGTAAGAATATCACCTCTAGTCAGGTGGCCAAATTAACTATGCCACTTCACTTTAGATCATCAGGGAGTTGTATTGATATATCACGATATTTAGGTGGTTTTTCATTTGTATTCACTGAATATTACCTTCTTAAAGTATTATAAGAAAAATTAAACAGTATGTATTGAAGCGATAAGATGAATAGTATTGATTAAATAGCTAATCTTTTTCTGTGTGGACGTAATGTGGACATTCTAAAAATTAAGGGGCTACGTTTTCACGTAACCCTGCTGGCGTAAGTTGAATTTGACATCCAATTAATTGATTTTTAAATTTATTTTCTTTTTGTTTAAATCATGTATAACTAAACGTATAGCTATAAATAATACATACAAAGTGATGCTAAACATATCAATAATATTTTGGCATCACTCTGTTTTAAAAAAAATTAAAATTTGTAGTCATTTACTATAAATTTATATGCAAAAGTTGAGCTTGTATATGCTGCATATTTTTGCCAATCATCATTCTTTTCAGGATTAGCAAAATCACATACAGATTTTGCTATTAATACATTAGGCCTATTTGGACCTGCATTGAAAGCCGCCGTCATAACACCAAAAGCCTCCATCTCGATGCCGTTAGTTGAACGATTCTGAGACTTAATTAATTCCACTGTATGAGGATCTTCTAGGACTACAGCTCCAGTAGCGATCGGACCTATGTGAACTTTGGGATTGTAAGATGGCCTAGTTTCATTCCAATTTGAATATATGTCATTCATATAGATGTTTGAGGAAGAGATATGTTGAATTTTTCTCCTAATTGATGGTTCTATAGCTATCTGAGTGGGTTGGCTTAAAAATTTTGCCTTTCCATCAACAAAAGTTAATTTACCACTCCCCCAGTCCCAAGATGGATCCGCAATTAATATATCACCTAAATTGACTCTACCTTCAATACCTGCACAGATTCCAGTCATCACTATTAGCTTAGGGGAAAACTTTACACATATACTTGCAGTTGCAGCAGCAGCTGTTGCTATACCCATGTGTGATAAGCAAGTAGCAATAACGGTTCGTTCGCTTCCATCTGATTGTGTTAATATAGATTTATGATAAACATTATCATCATTTATTTCATGATGCAGTTCCCATTTTAATGGTAATGACATTAAGGCTTCATATTCGATATGTGGTAAGGCTGTAATAAAAGCTATATCAAAAGTATTATTTAAATTAGACACATGTGCGCTCATTGTAGTGAGTACTGATTGAATATATTCTTCATCTTCTACACCAAGTATTAAAGACCATCCTCTTTTTTGAAAAAAAGATAAGCTATGGTTGAACGAGTCTTGATGTGACGTAATTCCTAAAACCATAGTTGGTTTGTGAATTGAATCATTAAGTTCAATATATTCTAATAATTGAGTGCCTCCATTTGGTAAAACATCTTCTCCTAAAATCTCGGGTATTTGTAGATCTATAATTAATAAATCATATTTGGTTTCCATCATTTTTTTTGTTGCACTTTTTGAATCAACAACAAGTTCAATTTTTGATGATCCAATTTTATTTAAAAGTCCGGCAATAACTTTACCTTTATTTTCATATTGGTCATCAACAATTAGAGTTTTCACTTTATATTATTCCTAATAATTTCATATAGTCAAAAAGTTGTTTTTTCCATTCTTCTAATGAAGAATTATAATAAATAGTACCTTTAAAAAAATCGCTATAATTAAATTTCATTTTTTCAATTAGCTCTTCGACACTTACACTTCCTTTTTCGAATGATTTATATTGAGTTATAATTAAAACGGGAATATGTATATTGCGGAGCTTCATTTGAGCCATTATCTCATAGCCAGCAAAGCTCTCAGGATCTTCACTGCTTGTTTCATTAGTTATGTCAAAACTAGGCATACTCATATCTAACAATATAAGATCAATTTTTATTGTAGTAAGTATAGTTTTCAGACCTCCTCGAAGAGACTCCTCTTCAAGAATATCAGCTGAATCACCAACTATGCGAACAACTTCAGTTTTTATATTCTTGCGTTTGTCATGCTCATCTTCAATAATTATTATGCGCATTATATATAACCTTATCTAATTCTAGTTTAGGAATGTTAATAGTTACGTTGAAATGCTCATCATCACAATATCCAAAAGAAATACTATGTAACATATCTAAATCTTTTGCTATGCTCTTCCATATTTTGAAAAAACCGCTATTACCTTCTTCTTGGGATGCTTTAATAGATATATCTTCTTTCCCATATGCTTCTCTATAAAAATTTAATCTAGAGTTAGAGTCCTCTAGAGAATTAATTTTCATACAGTTATTAGTTACTGATAGCTCTAATCCATTAGATGTCAAATTCCATAATGTATTTATGGTAAGATTATTTTTCGTAATATTAGATTTTGTTAAGCAATTATCTATCAATACATAAAGAGCATCAACAAAATAGGTTAAAGACCAACCTTGAAATTTTAATTTAGTGTTATCAATATTATTAATTTCGATTCCAGCGGACCATTTAGTTATAGAAACTGCAACATCTGAATCAAAATAAGGAATGGATAATCCTTTTGCTCGATTGAACCATCCAATTATAGTGTCAATATTAGTATTTATTTTTCGCCTTGATGTTGCTATGGCATCAGTGAAGTTTGTTAATCCATCGGTATCTCCAACTATATTAAATATATTACTTTCCAGTGTATTTAATAGATTGAATAGTTTAGATTTTAGACTTGTTTCTATTTCGGTTCTAATGTTTTTTAAATTTATCTCAGTTCTTTTCCATAGCCATGCTATGATTACCTTAACAAAATCGCTATAATTAAAGTGAGATGTAAGGCTACGTTGAAGATATATACATTCAGTATAGGTCGTAGAATAATTGAATTGAGCTGTTCTATCGGGTATGTTATTTTCCAGTCCAGCAATATCTTGATCATATATAATAATCTGAAGCCATTTGTCATTGATTTCATTAATTATCTCCAGTAACCTTGAAGAGAAATCAATAAACTCTTTATCAACTGATACTAATTTTGATTTATTTAAATAAGAAAAATTATCCTGCCAAGTGTTATTTATTTTAAATCCTCCGGTTGCACTTATTTTTGTTGAGATAAGGTCTTGCTCTGAAAAACAATTTCTTATTGTATTTGGTAAGTGCCCATGCCTAATACGTGTGCTTAAATGACCATTTAATCCTTTTATACCAAAAGCAAACTCATCTCTTACAAGCTTCATTAACTTCATAAATATGGTGTTTTTTTCATTTAAAACAATATCTTGAATATGCACCATATATAATGTTTGTTCAAAACACTCCAAACCTTCATCTTCTTTTATCTTTTCTAATTTTACTAATAGTGTATTAATGTTAATTTCATCATGTGAATTAGAATAATCCTTTGCACTTAATGTAATGTATGCATCATACAATTTTTTAAAATTTGATGAATTAATCAATGTACTGATATCCGCATGGATTCTGCTATTATCAACTTGTTTTGCTGCTTTTAGTATTACTTGTCGTTTAGTTCTTTCTTTGACTTCAAAAACTAAAACCTCTTGAGATTGACCTCTTTCAATCAATTTTCTACATATTTTTATTCTACACTCTTCAATTTGATTTGGGTTATCAAAATAAAAATAAAGCTTCATATTTTCAGGAGTACAGACATTTTTTAAAAAATAATATAAATCTCGTTTATCAAATTTTTCTTCTATTTCAAGTAAGTCAAGAGGGGACTGACAATTATTATTAATCAAAAATTGCTCAAAAGAATACTTTAATGCAGGGTCAAAATTACTATTAACATTAATAGAGTGCAATGATAATGCTATAGGTATGGAGATATCATTTGAGTCTTTAATAATATGGACTGCATGTTCACATAGCAATTGACTATCGAAAACTTGTAAGAAACTAAAGTTATCCATAACAATGTCGATATAAAATGAAATTGCGAGTTCTATTTTATCTGCTAATATATACGTTGAAACAAGTAGTTTAATTGCATCATTTTTTATTGTAATATCAGAGCATTCGGTAAGGTTCTTTAATTCAATAATAGCATCATCATATTTTTTCTCTTTGATTAGCATTTCAGCTTTGTATTTACTATGTCTAAATGGGTCAGTACTCAATATATTGGAAGCTAATGAGTTACTATCAAATTCTATGCGCTCTTTAAAGAGGTTGACTGATAATGAACTTGGGTATTTTTGATTTAACTCATTTATATATTTAATTGAAACACTTGAGGGTAATGCTTTTCCCCGAAGAGGGGAGTTTAAAGTGGAAATAATTTTGGATGCTGTATTCAAGCGAGAGTTTATTTCTTTAGAAATAAATCTGGTCTCTTTTGTAATAAAAATATGTAATTCTTTAAACCAAGAAAAAGGCTGCAATGCTTGACACATTAAATATATTTGTGAAAGTGATTCTTCATACTTTGCGTCTCGATTAATAACAGATACTAAATTTTGTATTAAATCCCCAAGAAATCCGTTTGGATATGTTTTTGTTCTACATGCTGATTTTACCCATATTTCGAACATTGAAAATTTAATGTTTCTATTTTCATTTTGTTCAAAAAAATCACAAACATCTTGATATCTACCGGAAGTGTATAGGTCTAAAATATATATTTCTTCATTCTGAAATGAAAATGGAGTTAATATACCATAACCATTTGCAAGGCTCATGATTTCATCTACAGGGAATAGCTTATATAAATTTTTGATTGTTATTTTAGATTCATTATAAAAATTATGCTGATTAGATGTTAGTAATGAGTATCTAACCATATCTAAAAGTACACAATATATATCAATAGGAGGTGTGTTTTTTTCGATATTTAGAATATGTTCAAAATCATAATCAAAACTATACGAGTAAGGTACGATTTTATACATTAAAAAATGTTGTAACTCCCCAGTAAAGCTTCGTCTAATTTTTTGTTCTGCAAAATCATTAAAAGCAGGCAATGTTGAATTATCACTATGCCTATTAGCCACTAATGACACAGTCGCTTTAAGAAATTTATTTTTTTTGGATTTTGTATTAAGAGTATTGAGGTAATCATTTTTTTCTTCGATGCTTTTTTCTAACGTTAATAATGTCCCTCTAATACTGATTGACCAAATTGAGTCCCCACAAGCCGCATCTAAGTCATCTAAGTGATTTAGTGCTTGATTAAAATCATTTTTTAAAATTAATTGCAAAATAGCTTCTTTTTTATACAAAAAGGTATCTATTATATTTTTATGTGCGGCAATAATGCCTAAACACCAATGAATATTTTTATATAAACTTGCTTTGGGGCTGGAAATATTGTATATCGAGTCAAATCCAAAATTCCCTATAAATAAGGATTTCTTAAAATGTCGGTGTTGTAGTAAGTTTGGTACTGATAACCTAATTTCATTTTCATTTAGCTTATGAAAAAAATTTGACATAACAATTCTTTTTTCGCTAGATGAAGAGAGTATTTTTGATAATTTAGTTTGCTCTTTTCTTTTTTTAGACTGCTTTTTTGACATAAAATGATTAACCTTATAGTATCTTTATAGCTATTTTTAATATGTATAAATATAAGCTACACATCATTACTATTAATCATTTTACTATGCTGTGTTATTTTTTCATCTTAAATTATTATCTTGATAAATTAATTCAAAAAAACAATTGGTTGCCGAATAATCATTAGAGTTTCGGCGTAATTTTATGTTGTAAGAGGCGCTTTTTCGGACTAAGCAATGCCAATTCATAATAATTTTCTAGTATTCAATCTTTTCCAATAAATCAAATAACGCAAATAATCTTCTCCATCCTCTTGCAGCCCATGCATCAAAGGTTTCATGTATCCACTTCCCCTAAAATAAGACAGCTATAATTAGATTTTCTGCCCTTTAATTTGTAGAGGTCATCATGAAAAAAGCCCGTTTTACTGAAACTCAAATCGTTAATATTTTAAAACTCGCTGATTCTGGTATGAAAGTGGAAGATATTTGTCGCCAGAATGGGATCAGTAATGCCACTTATTATAATTGGAAATCAAAGTATGGTGGTATGGAAGCTAATGATATTAAACGATTAAAAGAACTTGAAGATGAAAATGCTAAACTGAAAAAGCTATTTGCAGAAGTCAGCCTTGAAAATCATGCCATGAAGGAGCTTTTCGCAAAAAAGGGTTGGTGATGGCTGAGAAAAAGTCCTGTGCTCAGGCTTTAAACGAGGCAGGGTTATCAGTCATTAAGGCTTGTCTGCTCACGTCATTGCCTCGATCCACGTTTTATCGGAAGACTCAAAATTGGCGCGAGAAGGATAAAATCGTTATTGATGCTATCCAAACTGTATTAGCTAAATCACCTCAAGCCGGTTTCTGGAAATGCTATTTCCGGCTACGCTTTCAAGGCTATCTGTTTAATCATAAACGAGTTTATCGCGTTTACTGTCGACTAGGACTGAACTTGAAGCGACGGGTTAAAAAAGTGCTTTCAAAGCGTGAAAAAAGACCCTTAAAAATTGAAAATGTCCCGAATATTCAATGGGCATTAGATTTCATTCACGATAGTTTATATTGTGGTAAACGTTTCAGAACACTCAACATTATTGATGAAGGGACACGTGAATGTTTGGCAATTGAGGTTGATACATCACTTCCTGCAGAGCGTGTTATAAGGGTGCTAGAACGATTAAGAATGGAAAGAGGATTACCAAAACAGATCCGAGTCGATAATGGGCCTGAGCTAATCTCGATTAATTTATTGAATTACTGCAAAACTCACCACGTTGAGCTTTGCCATATTCAACCCGGCAAGCCACAGCAAAATGGCTTTATTGAACGATTTAATGGCTCATTTCGCCGTGAATTTTTAAATGCCTATTTATTTGAATCATTAAGTCAGGTGCGAGAAATGGTGTGGTTTTGGCAGCAAGATTATAATCAGAACCGTACTCATGAAAGTTTAAATCACCTCCCGCCGGAGGCATACAGAAAACAGTTAGAAAACTCTAATTTAACGTGTCTCAATTAATGGGGAGTGGACAATTATATTGCCGAATTCTTAGAGAAGAATGATGTAGGTTCTAATGGATTAGAAAAACGTATAGCTACTCGTTTTGCCTTAGCATACGCAAGTGGGATACTCGGTATTAAAACTAAGGTTCTCCCCTTTACTGAGAAGGAGGTTTTTGATGGAGTTACACATTGTTATCTGAAAGCTATAGATCAAAACCCTATTAAAAAGGTTGTTTTCAATCAAAAGCTATTAGATACATTGAAAAATCCCTGTAAACCGAAAAAGAGTCTAGTAGACAAGGACGAGCTAAATAACTTAGATGTTATTGCTTTAAAAATCAAGGGAGAACATTATATCACAGTAAAGTCATCATTTTTTGATGATAATATTATTGGGAATAAAAAAACCGTGATTCGCCAGTTGGTCTCAGAAGGAAAGTTACTTACTGATGCCCAAGGCAAAAGCACTCGCCAGTGCAAGGTTAATGACGTGAAATTAAGTCGTCGCTATTGTTTGAAAGTAGATGTTGTGAGTTAACTGTTCAACTAGTAAATATCATATGAAAGGCCTTCTAGTTATTTCTGGAAGGCCTTTATTACACTGGCTTTAGGCTATTTGAGTGATATTGATTATATCTGCGTCAAATTTAATAGGGTAGTAGTCTGCTATGAGCGAAATGCAGGCATTGCTAACAGCGTTCTGAGTGAATCAACAGGGATCAGTTCACTGAAGGTACTGCATAACCATTTTCTGCACTTCTCGTTCATCTGAGAATATGTCCAAAGGGAGGGTTACCGTGATGGAGGCCTTCTCACCATCAGAGGTATGAGATTTAATATTCATCATTAACGCCGCGATCAGGGCTAACCCCTTATCTTTAGTGATAAAACACGGGATGTAAGTAGACTTATTTTTTTTGTGAAAGGAAATGTAATTCATTAGAACTTCCAGTGCCATAAGGTCACAGGCCACATTATAACCATCCTTCGCACTGAAAGTTTGTGATTCTTTAATTACCTGTGTTGCCGCAGTTTTTTTTCCTAACATCGTGATACGCAAGAACGCGAGTAACACCGCAATATCGGTGTTCTTCAAACCATTATCCTTTGCCTTAGAGAATATAAAGGGTACATATTCATTCCTCTTGTTTGGTGTGAACTCACGATTTAAACCAGCAGCAATATCCATGAAAAAATTAGTCCTGTTAATTAATCCTGGCTTAAGCATTTCGAAAAGGTCAAAAAAGTAGTTATCTGCATTAGGGTATATCGCTCTTTTCAGTTCAGGGAGAGAATATCGGAGAATGTCTTTAGCTATGTTGATTTGCTCATCCATAGTTCCCCTGTCGGGAATTTTGCTCTGATTTGATTCTATAGAAAAAAGAGAGATATCAATCTCTATTCCAGCAGGCTGTAAAAAAACAGCATCAAAATCATTAGGAGGAACATCCTTCTTTAAAATCCCTAGGCTATAACGGTATTGGATTGTTGATATTACATTTCTGTCAGCAAGCAGGAGCGCTTTTCTGTTGATAAGTGATAACGGTATCCATCCCCCATCTACTATCAGAAACGTGTCCTGCTCGCTTAGATACGTAATTTTCAGCTCTAATCTGAAAGGCTCTTGCACACCAATTGCACGAACATTGTACAATCTGATGTCAGCAGTCCCCGTCTCCATCATTTCACGTAGAGAATGATAGTCGTTTGGCATGACAGAAAAATCATGAATCACTATTTCTTTATCATCGACCAATGTGATGATTAGGTTGCCGAGATCATCCCTAGCTATAAATTTTGCTGCTATATTCAAAATGCGTCCTTCATTATTCATCGCGTGCTCTCTATTTTTTGTATTGATTTATCAACATATTAGTATACAAATTTATGAGAAATATAAGTTAGTCTACTTTTTATCAGACTGAAACCAATCTGATGTTTATGAAATAAATCGATTGACCATCATTCGCTCGATTATCGAGTCCTGAGAGGGATTATATCAACTGGTCAGCCTCCAGTGGTGACTCAATGTGGTGCAGGTCACTTCCGTTTCTGACACAAAACAGACAATTAAATTTAATTGTACACTAATGTTTATTGATTGCGTTATTAACAAACTCTCCCCACCAGTCCATCATTTCGCGCCTTTGTTCAAGATAAATAGCTCGGTTATATGCGCGTCGCACCTCATTACTATCGATATGGGCTAAAGCTGCTTCAATCACATCAGGTTGAAATCCATGTTCATTTAATGCTGTTGATGCAATTGAACGGAATCCGTGTGCTACAAGGCGACCTGCAAAGCCAACACGCTTGATAGCCGCATTAACTGTTTGGCTATTCATTGGTTTAGTGTGTGGTGATTTCATACTAGGAAAAATGTGTTCCCTATGACTGCTTATAGGTTTCATAGTTTCTAATATTGCCAATGCTTGAGGAGAGAGAGGAATGATATGTTCTCTTTTCATCTCCATTCTTGCTGGTGGGATAGTCCAAAGCTTATTATCAAGATCGATCTCACACCATGCAGCTTCTGCTGCTTCGGCTGGGCGAGTCATAGTTAATAATTGCCATTGCAGTAAACAATAAGTTTGTCGCTCAATGTTGACTCCTTGGATTGCAGCCATCAATTCAGGAAGCTGATCAGGTTTTAATGCAGGTAAGTTTTTTACAACTGGATTTTCAAAAGCAGCGGTAATTTTTGCAGCAGGATTAGCATCAAGATAACCCACATTCACAGCATAAAACATCACTTCATTAATGCGTTGCGCTACTCGTTTAACTGATTCTAGCTTGCCTTGTGCTTTTAAAGGTTCTAATGCGTTAATAAAGTGGCGGGCTTTTAAATCAGCTATTGCTATATCTCCAACATGAGGGATGACATGTAACTCAAGAGAACGCCAAATGTCTTTCAAGGTTGATTCTTGCAAGCTAGATTTACTTTTGATTTCGAACCACTGCTGAGCTATTTTTTCAAAAGTATTATTTTTCTCTTCAAATAGGCGTTGTTCTTCAGCTTTTTTGTATTCTTGTGGGCCTATATTTTTAGCTAGAAGTTCTCGTGCGTTTTCACGTTTAAGCCGAGCATCTAAAAGGCTAACTGTAGGATAGCTACCAAAGCTAATAAGTGCTCGTTTTTTGGGTATAGGGCGGTAGTAGTTAAAGCGCCATATTTTTGAGCCAGTTGTTTTGATTAGCAGATATAAGCCATTTCCATCTTGCAGCGTATAATCTTTATCTTTGGGTTTTGCTGATTTAAGCTTGGTATCACTGAGTGGAACTGTTGTACGCGCCATGCCATATAGTTATACGCCTTTTAGTTATACATAAGGGATATAACTAATGATATAACTAAAAATTTTGCTTGTCACTGAGCATAACTGACCATTAATACATATAAAAAAAGCCTTCAACTATGAAATTGAAGGCTTTTTTAATCATCACTGAACATCAATGATACTGTATTTGGTGGAGCTGGGGGGATTTGAACCCCCGTCCGAAATTTCTACATCCGCGGCACTACATGCTTAGTCTAGTCTTTAAATTCACTTACTTGCTGCGGACAGACACGCCACAAATAAGCTAGCTTGATTAAATTTAACGCTTCAACCCCAAGCTAGGCATCCACGCGATCTCTTTTGGGTTTGACTCCTCTTTATCCCCGTCTTAAGAGCGGAAGCTAGGGAGAGAAGGCTCTAGGCAGGTTATTAAGCTGCTAGTGCTTTATATTGATTGTCGTTTGCGACTATCTTTTTGCGGCTTTTTACGAGGCCAACCGCCCCTCGGCATGCACCTTGGGTTTCGCAAATCCCGTCGAATCCAGAATCAGCCCCAAGTTGTTGAAAGTGAGTATATCAGAAAAATACCTGCTATTGCTAGTAGTTAACGCAATTTAGCGGTTAGCATTTTTCATGATCCGTGCTTTGTCTAATTTCCACTCACGATCTTTTATGGTGTCACGCTTATCGTGATCTTTTTTACCTTTAGCTACGCCAATTTTGATTTTACACCATGCATTTTTCCAATATAAGGAAAGGGCAACCACGGTGTAACCATCACGGTTTATTTGGCCATAGAGATTAGCTAATTCACGTTGTTTTAATAACAGCTTACGCGTACGTGTCGGATCACAAACAACATGAGTAGAGGCAACGTTTAACGGTGTAATGGTGGCACCAAACAGGTACGCCTCACCATCACGCATGATTACATAGCTATCACTGATATTGGCTTTACCCGCACGCAGTGATTTAACTTCCCAGCCCTGTAACGACAGTCCCGCTTCGATTTCATCTTCAATGAAATATTCATGGCGAGCACGTTTATTGAGTGCAATAGTGGCAGAGCCGGGTTTGTGTGATTTTTTCTTTGTCATAATTTCCACATTATACTGTATGAGCAATAGAAAGAAATCATTTAAGCGTCTGTTTTCTTTTCAATTGCGTAAAACTTAAGCTATATTCCATTAGATTTTTATTTAATCACTGTTCAATGATATGATCGCACACAGTGTTGTCGTACAGGAATAACTATGCCTCAGATTAGTCGATCTGCTCTAGTTCCTTTTAGTGCAGAGCAAATGTTTAAACTAGTGAATGATGTTCTTACTTATCCTGATTTTCTACCAGGATGCGTTGGAAGTAAACTGATCAAAAGCACTCCAGAAGAAATGATTGCATCTGTTCAGGTTTCTAAAGCAGGGATCAGTAAAACATTTACTACCCATAATTTTTTAAAAACCAATGAACGTGTTGATATGCGTCTTGTGGATGGCCCTTTTCGTAAACTAACCGGAGGCTGGGTATTTACCGCATTAGATGATAATGCATGTAAGGTTGAGTTTCAGCTAGACTTTGAGTTCACCAATAAATTAATTGAGTTAGCTTTTGGCCGTATTTTTAAAGACTTAACAAATAATATGGTGCAGGCGTTTACTCAAAGAGCGAAAGAGATTTATCGTGACTAAAATATGGGTTGAGGTAGCCTACGCGTTACCAGATAAACAATATGTTATCCCTGTGGAGTTAACACTGGGGGATACTGTTGAACAAGCAATTATTGCCTCAAATATTTTAACGATTTGTAATGATATCGATTTAACTAAAAATAAAGTGGGTATCTATAGTCGGCCAGCAAAATTGAGTGATAATGTGCGTGATGGCGATCGCGTTGAAATCTATCGACCGTTAATCGCTGATCCTAAAGAGATGCGCCGTAAACGCGCTGAAAAAGCACGCCAGAAAACTGAATAGTTAACATTTTCACTACGTCATAATCAAATCATTGTATCTCATTGATTGCGCCGATATGTTGGTCATAAAACACACCCCATTGTTGAATTACAAATGGGGTGCAATTTCGTTTTTGCCAATCGTATAGTGAGATTAGTCTTTACTGGTTTGATTAGAAAAACTCGGCATATCACCTTGTTTGTCAATCTTAGTCAGTATGCCATTATTATCAAATGTCAGTGTCAGAGTTTCTTGACGCACTTTTTGATGGCCTGGCTGTTCACGGAAAACATAATACCAAGTTTGAGTTCCGAAAGGATCTTTCAGCATAGGTGTTCCGAGGGCAAATTGAACTTGCTGCTGTGTCATTCCTTGTTGAACTTTGGCGACTTCGGCTGGTGTTAAATAATTACCCTGATTGATATCTGGGTGATAAACCAGTCTTTCGAACATCGAGCAACCTGAAGTCATTACGACTAAAGATAAGGCGGCAACTTTTAACAGTTTAAAACGCATGGCTATTACATTCCTTTTAGGGTCATAGTGACGATGATAATCGACAATGCAGCAATTGAAAACCTTTCACACTCTGCCTAAGACCCTAAATATCGATAAAAGTTTGTTAATCGTTAGGCTGCCAGCAGATCTTTTGCGTTAGCAAGGGTGTTTTTAGTCACTTCACTTCCTGCTAATAAGCGGGCTAACTCCTGTAAACGCTCTTTTTTAGTTAACAGCTTCATGGTGGTTTCTGTCTCTTCACCATTAGTCTCTTTATTAACAAAATAGTGTTGATGACCACAACCTGCTACTTGCGGTAGGTGAGTAACACACATAACTTGTGTCGATTCGCCTAATTCACGTAATAACTTACCAACAATAGCTGCTGTTGGTCCACTAATACCAACATCCACTTCATCAAAAATCAGCGCGGGTGTATCCATTTTTTTTGCGGTGATCACTTGGATAGCAAGAGCGATACGTGATAGCTCACCGCCAGACGCAACTTTAGAGAGTGCTTGATGAGGTTGCCCCGGGTTGGTGGTGACATTGAACTCAACTTTTGTCGCACCATCAATTTGTAAGACATTTTCATCAAACAATGTATCTACAGTAAGATAGCCATGAGGCATTGATAATTGATGCATGCTATTAGTAATCAACTGGCTTAATTCGTGTGCATACTGTTGACGAATTTGATGAAGTTGTTTTGCTACGTTCAATGCAGCTGCATGATCAATTTTAACTTGTTCCATTAATGCATCACAGTCATCATTTTGGCGTAATAGTGCCTCTTTTTCTTCAATTAGTTGTTGATGCAGTTCATATAGCTCTTCAGGGGTGACGCGATGTTTACGAGATAGACTAATATATTTCGAAATACGTTTTTCTAGTTCGAATAAACGGTTAGGATCCATTTCTAAACGATCACTGTAGTGGCGTAGTTCATCACTCACTTCGCTAATTTGAATACTTGCTTCTTCCAGCATATCTAACAGTGAATTAAATTGGCTCTCCATTGTGGAAAGTTCGCTGATTTCATGTTTGGCCACATTCAGCATACTTAAAATATTTTGTTCTTCGTTATCACTTAAGATCTGCAAACTATTTTGGCTCAAGGTCAGAAATTGACCACAATTAGATAACCTTTTATATTCTTGATCTAATTCAGGGTATTCCCCCGCAACAGGTTGGAACTCGTTAAGCTCTTTTAAGTGATAATCAATCAGTTGTTGCCTTGCTTCTCTTTCTAAAGATTGTTGTTGAAAAGTCGCTAAGGTTTGGCAACTCTGATGCCAGGTTTGATAAGCCGCTTTCATCTTTTTTAATAAAGCAGGTTCATTAGCATAGATATCAAGTAAATGTTTTTGGTAGCGAGGCTCTAATAGTTGTTGATGAGCATGTTGCCCATGAATTTGGATCAGCAATGAGCCAAGCTCTCTTAGTTGAGACAAAGGGACAGAAGTACCATTAATAAAACCACGAGAGCGGCCATCTGCTGCAATGGTTCTTCTTAATAGGCATTCGTTATGATCGTCAAGATGATGTTCTTCTAACCAACGCTGGGCGGAAGGGGTATCAGAGAGTGAAAATCGTGCGCATAAATCCGCTCTAGTGGCACCAGGGCGAACCATATTAGCATCACCACGGTTTCCTAAACACAAGCCTAATGCGTCAATCGCAATAGATTTACCTGCGCCCGTTTCACCGGTAATTGTGGTCATGCCACCAGAAAAGTCGATTTCAAGTTCACGGACTATGGCAAAATGACTAATAGTTAATTGAGTCAGCATAGTGCCTCTCCTGTATAAAAACATATCTGTAATTACATACAGTATAAACTGGTTTTTTATACAGTAAAGTAGCGAGGCACAAAAATCAGAACATTTTTTTTGACCAACCTAATTTTGAGCTGAGTGTATTAAAATAGTTGTAGTCAGTTGGGTGGACTAAGTTAAGTTTTTGTCGACTCCGCTTAATGATTACCTCATCCCCTTCTTTGATAGGTAATACAAGCTGACTATCACAACTGACTTCATAATCAATATTGGTTTGTGAGAATTTTAAGCGAATTTGACTGTCGCTACTAATGACTAAAGGGCGTGAAGAGAGCGTATGGGGAAACATCGGAACCAGCGCAATCGCATCAAGATTAGGTGTAAGAATAGGGCCACCTGCAGAGAGTGAATACGCCGTCGATCCGGTTGGTGTGGTAATAATTAGACCATCAGAACGTTGTGAAAATGCAAAACGATCATCAATATAGACTTCAAACTCAATCATATGCGCCACTTTGCCGGGGTGAAGCACGACTTCATTAATGGCGGTGCCAATCCGTGTTCTTTGTCCTTCAGCACAGACACGAGCTTCAAGTAAGAAGCGTTTTTCTTCACGATAATGGCCTGCTAATACATTAGTTAATTGTTGTAATGCGTTATCAGGATCAAGATCGGTCAGAAAACCTAAGTTACCGCGGTTTACACCAATCACTTTGATATTATAGCGCGATAAAACACGGGCGGCGCCTAACATATTGCCATCACCCCCGACAACAATAACTAGATCAGCGAGTTTGCCGACTTGTGTTAAATCGCCCGTTTGTGCATCGGTGAGTTTTAATTCTTCAGCAACTTGGGTATCGATAATGACGTCATATCCTTTATCAAGGAGCCAATAATAGAGCATTTCATGTGTCGAAAGTGCTTCAGGATGGCGGGGATGACCGACGATGCCAATGCATTTAAATTGTTTTTCTTCCGTTACGGTATTATCTGGCATTTTTTTTACCCTCGTTTAGCGCCTATTCCTTGAAACCCGTTTATTGATCCCCATAATAAACTAAATATGAAGATGAATACTAAAACTACGCGGAGATATTCATGAGTAGTAAAGAACAAAACGTACATGAAGAGCAAGTCTCAAAAGAAAAAGAAGGAATGGAATCGGTAATGAATGAATCTCAAGAGCAAGTGAAAAGCGAAGACGCTCAGGCGGAGTTTGATGCACAAGCTGAGTTAGTTCAAGCGCTTGCACGCGTTGATGAGCTGGAAAAACAGTTGCAGCAATCACAAAAAACGGAACGTGAAGCGATGATCCGTGCTCAAGCCGAAATTGAGAATATTCGCCGTCGTACTCAACAGGATGTTGAAAAAGCACATAAATTTGCGCTTGAGAAATTTTCTAATGAGCTACTACCTGTATTGGATAATTTAGAGCGTGCTTTATCTGCCGCTGATCATGAAAATGAACAAATGAAACCGATGATTGAAGGTTTAGAGTTAACCCTGAAATCATTCTTAGATGCGGTGCGTAAGTTTGGTATTGAAGTCGTTGAAGAAAAAAATGTCGCCTTCAATCCTGAAGTACACCAAGCGATGACATTAATTGATAGCCCTGAGCATGAAGCAAACCATGTCGTTGATGTGATGCAAAAAGGCTATACCTTAAATGGTCGTCTATTACGTCCAGCAATGGTAGTGGTATCGAAATAAGAGCCATAATTCTTATATCAATACGCCAATAAGTCAGGGCGTAGGATAAGTAAACCGCACTTTTGTGCGGTTTTGTGTTTTTATCACTAGCTTATTCAATAGGATCAAGCTGCCAATTAATGGGCGTGCGTCCTTGTTGCGCTAATAGATTATTGGTTTGTTTAAAATGACCACAGCCTAAAAAACCACGATGTGCAGAGAGTGGTGAAGGGTGAGGGGCTTTTAAGATAAAGTGTTTATTAGTATCAATAAAACGACCTTTTTTCTGAGCATGAGCGCCCCAAAGTAGGAAAATAACGCCTTCACGACGTTGATTAATTTGTTCGATAACCGCGTCAGTAAAAACTTCCCAACCATAGTTAGCATGAGAGTGAGCTTGGCCTTTCTCTACTGTAAGAACGGTATTAAGTAGTAATACCCCTTGTTGAGCCCAACTCTCAAGATAACCATGATTAGGTCGTTTGAAGTCAGGGTATTCTTGTTCAAGCTCTTTATACATATTAACTAATGAAGGGGGAGCTGGAACGCCGGGACGTACAGAAAAGGAAAGCCCATGGGCTTGATTGGGGCCGTGGTAAGGATCTTGACCTAAAATCACAACATTAACATTTTCAAAGGGAGTGAAGCGAAAAGCGTTAAATACATCTTCTTGCGGAGGATAAATTATTTTGCCTGCTTGTCTTTGTTGTGCGACTTGAGACAAAATTTGCTGAAAATAGGGTTTTTCTTTTTCAGCACCTATTACATCATGCCAAGTTAATGGTGTAGTCATAACATAAAATCCTTGTTGATATCTTATGGGGCTAAGCTTACCGATTTCACCCATGGAAAGAAAATGTTCCGTCTCGAAAAAATCGAATTAATTGTTATTTAAAATTTTTTTTGAAAATTTACAAAAAAAATTGCAATTGCATGGGTTGTGATTATTGATTTAAAACAAGACTTTGCACCATCACCCGTTATGTCCTTATCAATTTTATTGATATTTATCAAAGAATGACGCCATTTATACTGGTATATAAGTAAACAGAAACATTGGTTAGACCAAATACCCAAATTCTGATATGCCATTAGAATTTGATTTTGTGCCCACATTGGAGATCGAAATGATTACTGGTATCCAAATTACTAAAGCTGATAACGACGATTTATTACATTCTTTTTGGTTGTTAGATGATGAAAACGGCGAAGCACGTTGCATTTGTGCGAAAAAAGGCTTTGAAGAAGGCCAAGTTGTTAGCCGTGATGCATTAGGCAACATCGAGTACCGTGAAGTACCGGTAGAATCTAAACCGGTAGTACGTGTAGAAGGTGGTCAACACCTAAACGTTAACGTATTAAGCCGTGAGACATTAGAAGATGCCGTTAACAATCCTGAGAAATATCCTCAATTGACTATTCGTGTATCCGGCTATGCAGTGCGTTTTAACTCACTGACACCAGAACAACAACGTGATGTAATTACTCGTACTTTCACTGAAAGCCTGTAATTTTCACTAAAAATCATTAAGTAATGATAGAACCTGGTATGTTTATATCAGGTTTTTTTGTTTATCAATAAAGAAGATAATATAAAAAACCGCCGTTATTTAATAACGACGGTTTTTTATTATGGTTCAAAGTAACGTAAAGAAGACAGATTATTGTTGCTCTGTTTTTATATGATTAGTTTTTTCCGCAGTGATGGTGGTTTTATCAGTAGCGGTTTTACGGCGTTTACCAATATTTTTACGATCGCGTGCGCGTACTTTCTCTTTTACGTTTTTTTTCTCTTCTACTTTTTTCGCTTTGCGTTTTGCTAATACTTTTTTAGAAGGCTTAAATGATGCTTTTTGACTAGGGGCTTTAGTCACTGGACGTAATTGGGCTACAACACGATATTTAATCGGCTCTTGGATATAACGGCTAATTTTACCAAGTAGCGGATAATCGTGTGCTTCAACTAATGAAATGGCAGTCCCTTTACGACCCGCTCGACCTGTACGGCCAATACGGTGCAAATAAACATCAGCTGTGCGCGGTAAGTCAAAGTTAAAGACGTGGGTAATATCTTCTAAATCAAGACCTCGAGACGCCACATCTGTCGCAATCAGCACATGCATTTTGCCAGACTCTACACGTTTAATCGCTTCGTTACGTTGTGTTTGAGCCATTTCGCCTTCAAGGTAGCTGGCTTTGATACCTTGTTTTTCTAATGCTGCGGCTAACTCTCTGACTCGCTCTCTTTTACGTACAAAAACAATCGATTTTTTAACTTCTTCTTGTTTGAGTAAATGTGCAAGTAAGGCAGTTTTATGGTCAAGATTATCTGCATGATAGTAAAATTGTTGAATTTTTTTACGCTCACGACGAGAAGGGTCAGCGTTCAGTTCAACCGGTTCATTAAGAATTCGCTGTGCAAAATCAATCACAGCATTGCCTTCTAATGTGGCTGAAAAGAGTAATGTTTGTTTACGCCAACGAGTTTCCCCAGCAATAGTTTCAATATCGTTAGCAAAACCCATATCTAACATACGATCAGCTTCATCGAGGATCAGCATTTCAACAGCACGACAGTCAAAGTTCTCTTCTTTGATGTACTGCAATAAGCGACCTGTTGTAGCAACAACAATATCTTGGTTCTCACTAAAAACTTCTGCGTGATTCATATAAGCAACACCGCCGGTGATAGTGGCGATGTCTAGATGGGTATGAGCGCATAATTCTTTTGCTTGATCAGCGACTTGCATAGCAAGTTCACGGGTAGGGGTTAAGATCAGAACACGAGGTGGCCCTGATTTTTTTCGTGGATAATCAAGTAAATGTTGAATAGCAGGAAGTAAGAATGCCGCTGTTTTCCCTGTACCCGTTGGTGCAGAGCCTAATATATCACGTCCTTCCATTGCGGCAGGGATAGCTTCTGCTTGGATAGCAGTAGGACGTTGATATCCTTTTTCTTCTAATGCGGTCAATAAACTTTCATCAAGTTCAAGACTGGAAAATGTCGTGGCTGTCATTGTATACCTCTATTTAGGGCGCGGATTTTGACATTATCCTCTGTTAAAAGCCAGAGGATTTACCGCTATCACATTATATATCATCGATTGTTTCAGCTATGTGTTGTTTTTTAGGCTTAAAGTCAATAAGCAAGCATCGAATATAAAGCGTTTAATGTTAAGATAGAGGTAGCAAAAAAGTTATCTTACCATATATCGCTTTTTCTATTATATGGATTGCGTTCATTCTAAGAATAGAAAGAGTTATACAAATCATTAGAGCGATTCAATGAAGCAAAAGAAAGTAAAGAAAGCAGGTTTACGCAAAGGCGGGTTTACATTTAAACAATTTTTTGTCGCTCATGATAAGTGTGAAATGAAAGTGGGTACTGATGGCGTTTTATTAGGTGCTTGGGCGCCTATCACTAAAGCAAAAACGGTGCTTGATATTGGTACGGGAAGTGGATTAATTGCCTTGATGTTAGCGCAACGTGCCCCGCAGGTTGAGCGTATTGATGGTATTGAACTTGATGAAGATGCCGCATTACAGGCGAGTGAAAATGCGCAACAATCACAGTGGAGTTCGTTAATCCATATTTATCATCATGATATTTATCAATATGCGCAACAAGCGCCAACTCGCTATGATCTTATTGTGAGTAATCCACCCTATTTTGAGCCAGCGGTTGCATGCCGTAACCAAGAGCGCGAGCAAGCCCGTTATACGAAAACATTGACCCATGAAGGTTTGCTTGACAGTGCACAACAACTTATTACAGATGAAGGCCTATTTTGTGTGGTGTTACCCTATTTAATCGGTGAACAGTTTATTGAAATCTCACAAAGAAAAGGGTGGAATGTCGTACAGCGAGTTAATATTAAAGATAGTGCAGATAAGCCTTACCATCGCATATTGCTAGCCTTTCAAAGACAGTATCAAGGCGAAACTAAACCATGTAATATTGAAGAGCTGATTATCCGCAATAATGACGGTCATTACACAACCCAGTTCCAATCTTGGGTCACAGATTTTTATTTATATTATTAAAGACTAATGTTGCCGTTAATATTACATTGTTTAAGATTGTATATATTGTTGTAAATAAAGGTATATATTTAAATTATCACATTGTGTTATCGCTTTTTTCTTGGCAAATTGCAGATTGGTTGGTGATTACAACGACAGTTTTTTGTGATTCATCTCTTATTATTATAATTGAATTGAACTTCATTCTATTTTAATGCTCTAACGTAAGTAGCTCATAAAAACGAGAAGGAATAACGAGAGTAATATGACGGAGTCATTGAAAAATAGTTTGAGGCTTGACTTCGGGAGAGTCCATCTCTAATGAGCGAGCAGTTAACGGACCAAATGTTGGTCGAGAAGGTACAACTGGGTGACCAGAAAGCGTTTAACTTGCTAGTTATCCGCTATCAGCACAAGGTAGCAAGTCTGATTTCCCGTTATGTACCTCAGGGTGATGTGCCAGATGTTGCACAAGAAGCCTTTATAAAAGCCTATCGAGCTATTGGATCATTCCGTGGTGATAGCGCATTTTATACGTGGCTTTATCGCATCGCTGTGAATACAGCTAAAAATTATCTGGTAGCACAAGGGCGGCGTCCGCCTTCAAATGACTTAGATGCGAGTGATGTTGAAAATTTTGAAACATCAAACGCATTAAAAGAAATTTCGAACCCTGAGAATTTAATGTTGTCTGAAGAGTTACGGAGAGTAGTTTTTCAAACCATAGAGTCGTTACCCGAAGATTTAAGGGTTGCTATTACACTTCGGGAACTTGACGGCTTAAGCTATGAAGAGATAGCCGTTATTATGGATTGCCCTGTAGGTACAGTTCGTTCACGTATTTTTAGGGCGCGAGAAGCTATTGATAATAAGGTTCAACCATTAATACAAGAGTTATAAGATGGCTGAACCCTCATTCACTGAAGGGTACTTTTACATGCAAAAAGAGAAACTTTCTGCATTTATGGATGGCGAAGTTCTTGATAAAGAATTAATGGGATCGATTGCCCGTGATGAATCTATGAAAGAAACATGGCAACGTTACCACTTAGTTCGTGATGCAATGCGTGGTGATGTAGGAGAGGTTATCCACTTTGATATCGCAAGTCGCGTAGCACTCGCTTTAGAAAATGAGCCAGTCCGCATAAGTCCTGAACAACAGCAAGAGCAGCAACCTGCGCCTTCTCAATGGCGTCAGCACTCTTTCTTACAAAAATTACGTCCTTGGGCTAGCCAGTTAACACAAATTGGTGTTGCTGCCTGTGTGTCATTAGCTGTCATTGTGGGTGTTCAGCAATATAATGGCAACAATAGCGCTGAGGATTTCCAAGTTGATACGCCGGTGTTTAATACTCAACCTATTATGGGGAATGGGGCACCAGTCAGCTTAAATTTACAAAGTGATAATTTAGGCCAAAATCAACAAACACGTCTACAAGAGCGTAATCAACGCCTTGGACTTATGTTGCAACAGTATGAGTTAGATCGCCGTATCTACAATGCACCACAAGATGAAGTGCCTGTAGCATCGCAAAACACAACTCAGCAACAGGCTCAGTAATCATTGTGGTATCAATTTATAATTACGTGTAGGAACAATAGAGTCGTAATGAAAAAATCATGGTTATCCGCTTTACTTTTAGCGGGTTACCTATCAATACCAACACAAGCCTTGGCACAACCTCAAATAGGAAATGCCGAGGCTTTGTTGCAAAAGATGGGTGATACAACGCAAACCGCTACTTACGAATTATCTTTTATTAATATCAATTCTCAAGGTATTGTTCCTATTCGTTATCGTCATGCACTTGTCGATGGTAAACCTGTAGCACAATTAATGCAGATGGATAGCACTCGTCGAGAAATCGTGCAACGAGGGAATGAAATCAGTTATTTTGAACCAGGTTTAGATGCGTTTAGTTTGCGTAATGAACATATCGTTGATTATCTCCCTGCAATCATTTATCAAAATTTTTCTGAACTCGCTGAGTATTACAATTTTATTGATGCGGGAAGAACGCATATCGGTGACATTCCAAGTCGTGTTGTTCGTGTGCTATCAAAAAATAATGACCGTTATGAATATGTCTTATTTATTGATGAAGAGAGATATTTGCCATTAAGGGTCGATCTGCTTGATAAAAATAATGACGTTATTGAACAATTTCGGGTGATCACCGCTAATCAAAATAAAGAAATCATCAGTGAGTTAGATTCACTCAATAAAGTGAATATGCCCCCGCTATTGTTGATCCCCAAAGCCACTCAAGCACTGAATTACAATTGGCGTGTGACAACGTTACCAGAAGGATTTAAAGAGGTAAAACGTAGCAATCATCAAATTGCTGAAAATGAATTTAGTCAATCTATTTTATATAGTGACGGCTTATTCGATTTCTCTATTTATGTTAACAAAAGTGGTCAGCAATTAAATTCCCCCGAACGTGATAAGGCATTGAGATATGGTCGTAATACAATTTATACCTATGATAAAGATGGCAATGAAATTACCTTTATTGGACAATTGCCATTTATAACAGCACAGAAAATCGTCAACAGTGTGGTGTTTACCAAAAAGTAAAAGGTATAAGTTATGGTTAAAGAGTGGGCAACAGTCGTACATTGGCAACAAGGGAGGGCTTTACTACGTTATGGCTCATCGTCCGGTTGCGGGAGTTGCCAAGCTCGAGCAGCTTGTGGCTCTTATTTATTAAATAAAATAGGTCCTGAAACTGTTCATCAGTTAGAACTTCCTGTTGAGCAACCTTTAGTGGTGGGGCAAAAAGTGGAAGTTGGTATCCCAGAAAATAGTTTACTTCGCTCCGCTATGTTGGTTTATCTTACTCCTTTGCTGGGATTATTTATCGTTGCAGGGATAGCCAGCCTGTGGCTTTCTAGTGAGTTGGCTATTTTTTGTAGTGGTTTAGTGGGGGGAGTGTTAGGCTTTTTATTAGCTAAAAATATTGCCCACTGGTGGAGTAAAGATGAAGGATTTGAACCTATTATTTTACAAATAGGACTTCCACCTAATGAATTGCAAGTACAATATCAAGAATAATGATAAAGAATGAATATGATAAAAAATGGGGCATAGGCTCCATTTTTTTGTTATTAAACTTATTTTATGGTTCTGATCTTTTTTATTGATAGATAAAAATCAAATTTCTATCTAGTGAAAGTGCAGTTACGATGCATAAATAAAGGTAAGCTTTATCATAAATGTTTGTGTTTGATGAACGTTTCTTTGAGTATAATGTCTCTAGTGTGTAGAATGCGTCATCAATCATAACTCCTGCAATATAGAGTTTTCGCTTTGTGTCCATGAACGACGCTAAAGCCAGATTTATAGAGCAAAGCAATAGAGAAAAATAATTTCAGAATGAAAAACATACGTAACTTTTCCATTATCGCACATATTGACCACGGTAAATCGACGCTATCAGATCGAATTATTCAAATTTGTGGTGGCTTAACAGATCGTGAAATGGCTGCGCAGGTTCTTGATTCTATGGATCTTGAGCGTGAGCGTGGTATCACCATCAAAGCACAAAGCGTAACACTCAATTATACCGCTGATGACGGTGAAGTTTATCAGCTTAACTTTATCGATACGCCAGGACACGTTGACTTCTCTTATGAAGTTTCTCGCTCTCTTGCCGCTTGTGAAGGTGCTTTACTGGTTGTCGATGCAGGGCAAGGGGTTGAAGCCCAAACATTAGCAAACTGTTATACGGCGATAGATATGGATCTTACTGTCGTTCCGGTATTGAATAAAATTGATTTACCTGCCGCAGAGCCTGAGCGTGTCGCTGAAGAGATTGAAGATATTGTCGGTATTGATGCGACCGATGCAGTGCGTTGTTCTGCTAAAACCGGCGTGGGTGTAAAAGAAGTGATTGAACGTCTGGTGAAAGAAATACCTGCGCCAGAAGGCGATCCTGACGCGCCTCTACAAGCACTTATTATTGACTCTTGGTTTGATAATTACCTTGGTGTTGTCTCACTTATCCGGATCAAAAACGGTAAAGTCAACAAAGGCGATAAAATCAAAGTGATGAGTACAGGGCAAGTTTATAATATCGACCGTATTGGTATTTTTACGCCTAAACAAGTTGATACAACATCGCTAAGTTGCGGTGAAGTAGGCTGGGTAGTTTGCGGTATTAAAGATATTCTTGGTGCCCCTGTTGGGGATACATTAACAGCCGCACAGAAGCCTGCAGACAAACCATTACCGGGCTTTAAAAAAGTCAAACCACAGGTTTATGCGGGGTTATTCCCGGTCAGTTCTGACGATTATGAATCATTCCGTGATGCATTAGGAAAATTAAGCTTAAATGATGCGTCACTCTTTTATGAGCCGGAAAGTTCATCCGCATTAGGATTTGGTTTCCGTTGTGGTTTCTTAGGCCTTCTCCATATGGAGATTATCCAAGAGCGCTTAGAGCGTGAATATGATCTTGACCTGATCACCACAGCGCCAACAGTAGTTTATGAAGTGGAAATGACCAATGGTGATATCATCATGGTTGATAGCCCATCCAAACTACCAGCACTGAACAATATTGAAGAGATCAGAGAGCCTATTGCGGAATGTCATATGTTACTACCGCAAGAATACTTAGGTAATGTGATTACTTTATGTGTCGAAAAACGCGGCGTTCAAACTAATATGGTCTATCATGGTAATCAGGTTTCATTAACTTATGAAATTCCGATGGCTGAGGTGGTATTAGATTTCTTTGACCGTTTAAAATCAACCTCTCGCGGTTATGCTTCGTTAGATTATAACTTCCTGCGTTTCCAAGGCTCCAACATGGTACGTGTTGATGTCTTAATTAATGGTGAGAGAGTCGATGCACTTGCATTAATCACCCATAATGATAACGCACCGTATCGTGGCCGTGAGTTGGTGGAAAAAATGAAAGAATTCATTCCACGTCAACAGTTTGATATTGCGATCCAAGCTGCAATTGGCAATCATATTATTGCTCGTTCAACTGTTAAACAGTTACGTAAAAACGTATTAGCTAAATGTTATGGTGGTGACGTTAGCCGTAAGAAAAAACTGTTGCAGAAACAGAAAGAAGGTAAAAAACGTATGAAGCAAATTGGTAATGTCGAGTTACCACAAGAAGCGTTTTTAGCCATACTGCATGTTGGTAAAGATAAATAATTTAAGGAGAAAATATGGCTAGCACGTTTGCCTTGATCCTAACGTTGGCAACGCTAATTACGGGTATTTTTTGGTGTATAGATCGTTTTAAATTAAAGCCAGCCCGTAAAGCGAAGTTAAAACGTTTACAAGAGTTAACGCAGGGAAGTGAGGATCAGCAAGAGTTAGCAAAATCGATTAATAAACCAAGCTGGGCAGAGACATTAGGCTCTCTGTTTCCTGTATTGGCGATTGTATTGATTTTGCGTTCCTTTGTGTATGAGCCGTTTCAGATCCCATCTCGTTCGATGATGCCGACTTTATTAGTCGGTGATTTCATCTTGGTTGAAAAATTTGCTTATGGATTAAAAGATCCTATTACACAAACAACCTTGATTAGTACGGGTAAACCTAAACGTGGTGATATTGCGGTATTTAAATACCCACGTGATCCATCAACTGACTTTATTAAACGGGTGATTGGTCTACCGGGGGATAAAATTGTGTATGACATGACGTCGAAGAAATTACACATTTACCCAAATTGTAATAAAGCAATATGTGATGATGAAATAGCGGTAACCTATGGTACAGCGTATCCTAGTGAATGGACATTACTGTTACAAAGTGTACCTGGTGGTCAACGTATTAGCGGTATGAAATCGATTCCGATTGAAGAGCCAATTTCTACAGCTACGCAATTTCGCCAAGAAGAGAGAATTGAAACGATTGGTGATGTCTCTCATCGTATTATGACTATTCCGGGAGATGTTACTGTACCTGAATTTATTCAACCGGGATTACCTCAAGGTACGTGGATTGTCCCTGAAGGTCAGTATTTTATGATGGGTGATAACCGTGATGGTAGTTCAGATAGTCGTTTCTGGGGTTTTGTGCCTGAGCAAAACTTAGTCGGTAAAGCGACAACGATTTGGATGAGCTTCGAGAAACAAGAAAATGAATGGCCGACAGGTGTTCGTTTCAGCCGTATTGGTGGCATTAAGTAATTTTTAACAAAATAGCTACAGCATTCCTTTCTATCTCAGTGTAGAATATGCCACTTCTTTAAACATGATTGGCTCCTGTATAAACAGGAGCCAGTGCAAACGCAACAGTTCTGTTATTCAACCCGATAATATCTCGTTGTTTTTAAACAGGTTTGTTGCGTGTGCTTCAAATTAAGTAATGGAAATTGATCGCACATGAATACTCTATTAGTTAACCAGTTACAAAAAAAACTGGGTTATACTTTTAAACAAAACGAATTACTTTTACAGGCACTTACTCACCGTAGTGCAAGTAGTAAACATAATGAACGCTTAGAATTTTTAGGTGATTCAATTCTAAGTTATGTCATTGCTAATGCGCTTTACCATCGTTTCCCTCGTGTCGATGAAGGGGATATGAGCCGGATGCGTGCAACCTTAGTGCGAGGTAATACCCTCGCTGAACTAGCACGTGAATTTGAACTCGGTGAATGTTTACGGTTAGGGCCGGGAGAATTAAAAAGCGGTGGTTTTCGTCGCGAATCTATTTTGGCCGACACAGTAGAAGCGTTAATTGGTGCTATTTTTCTTGATAGTGATATTCAAAATATCGAAAATATCATCTTAAAATGGTATGAGAATCGCTTGGCTGAAATCAGTCCGGGTGATAAGCAAAAAGATCCTAAAACTCGCTTGCAAGAATATTTGCAAGGGCGTCATTTACCACTACCTTCTTATGTTGTTGTACAAGTACGTGGTGAAGCTCATGACCAAGAGTTTACGATCCATTGTCAGATAAGCGGTATCGACCAACCTGTTAAAGGGATGGGTACAAGCCGTCGTAAAGCTGAACAAGCCGCTGCTGAACAGGCATTAATACAATTGGAGCTTGAATGAGCGAAGAACAAACCTATTGCGGATTTATTGCGATAGTCGGTCGCCCTAATGTAGGGAAATCAACATTACTGAACCAATTATTGGGGCAGAAAGTTTCTATTACTTCACGTAAGCCACAAACCACCCGTCACCGTATCATGGGTATTGATACTGATGGTGCATATCAGGCTATTTACGTGGATACCCCAGGCTTGCATATTGAAGAAAAGCGAGCCATTAACCGTTTAATGAACCGTGCAGCAAGTAGCTCTATTGGTGATGTTGAACTGGTTATTTTCGTTGTCGAAGGAACCAATTGGACGCCTGATGACGAAATGGTATTAAACAAATTAAAATCACTACGTTGTCCTGTGCTATTAGCGATTAATAAAGTTGATAACGTTACAGATAAAACCAAGTTACTGCCACATATTGGTTTTTTAAGTCAACAAATGGATTTTCTAGATGTAGTGCCGATTAGTGCTGAAAAAGGCATGAATGTCGATACTATTGCTAAAATAGTGCGTAACTGTTTACCTGAAGCCATTCATCATTTCCCAGAAGATTATATTACTGATCGCTCTCAACGTTTTATGGCGTCAGAAATTATTCGTGAAAAATTGATGCGCTTTTTAGGTGAAGAATTACCTTATTCTGTGACGGTTGAAATTGAACAATTTGTTACTAACGATCGCGGTGGATATGATATTCACGGTTTGATTCTGGTTGAACGTGAAGGCCAGAAGAAAATGGTGATTGGTAATAAAGGCGCTAAAATCAAAAAAATCGGTACGGAAGCCCGCATGGATATGGAAGATTTATTTGAAAACAAAGTTCATCTTGAACTTTGGGTGAAAGTAAAAGCGGGTTGGGCGGATGATGAACGTGCTTTACGTAGCCTTGGCTATGTGGACGATTTAAAATAGTAGGTTACTGAAGTGGAAGGCTGGCAACGTGCATTTGTTATCCATGCTCGGCCTTACAGTGAAACGAGTTTATTGCTCGATTTTTTCACTGAGAATGAAGGGCGAGTGCGCATATTGTCAAAAGGTGCGCGCGGCCGTCGCTCTCCTTTAAAAGGAGCTCTTCAACCTTTTACTCCCTTGCTCATTCGTTGGAGTGGGCGAGGTGAGATAAAAACTCTCCGTGATGCTGAGCCTATCTCTTTAGCATTACCATTAACAGGCACAGTACTTTACAGTGGTCTGTATCTCAATGAATTACTTTCTCGTGTTTTGGAAAATGGCACATCATATAGCACGCTTTTTTTCGAATACTTATCTTGTTTGCAAATCCTTGCTGCCAGTGAAACCACTCCAGAAGCTGCTCTAAGACGCTTTGAATTAGCGTTATTAACGCAATTGGGTTATGGCCTAGACTTTTTGCATTGTGCAGGAAGTGGTGAACCAGTTTCTGATACCATGACTTATCGATACCGAGAAGAAAAAGGCTTTATTGCCAGTTTGGTGGTTGATCACTATAGTTTTACTGGATTGGAATTAAAATCGCTGGCAAAACGAGAATTTCCTACGGCTGGCACATTGAAAGCAGCAAAAAGGTTTACACGAATGGCATTGAAACCTTATTTAGGTGGAAAACCATTAAAAAGTAGAGAGCTGTTTCGGCAATTTGCTATTAAAAAGTGTGCGAAAAAAAGCGTATTGATAGAGGATAAATAATATTGTCTTTTTCTTCTCTATGGAATGTGTAAACTAAGGTAATACAACGTTATTTTTCAGGAGAAGAGCATGTCTGATATTCTACTTGGCGTTAATATTGACCATATTGCAACCCTACGTAATGCCCGTGGTACAACTTATCCCGATCCGGTTCAAGCGGCATTTATTGCGGAACAAGCGGGTGCTGATGGGATCACTATTCATTTACGTGAAGACAGACGTCATATTACCGATCGTGATTTAATGCTGATCAGCCAAACGGTTCAAACAAGATTAAATTTAGAAATGGCGGTAACAGAAGAGATGATTGAGATTGCTTGCCAAACTCAACCTGACTTTTGTTGTTTAGTGCCTGAAAAACGCCAAGAAGTGACCACAGAAGGTGGTTTAGACGTGGTTGGTAATGAAGAGAAAGTGGCTGATGCGATTAAACGTTTATCATTAGCGGGGATTAAAGTCTCTTTATTTATTGATCCTGACCATGAGCAAATTAATGCAGCAGATCGTGTCGGCGCACCTTTTATTGAAATTCATACCGGTGCTTATGCTGACGCTGAAGATGAACAGGCTCAAGAGAAGGAGTTTGTTCGCATTCGTGATGCGGTAACCTATGCAGCGTCTAAAGGTTTAAAAGTCAATGCAGGTCATGGTTTGCATTATCATAATGTACAACGTATTGCTGCATTACCTGAACTTTATGAACTCAATATTGGTCATGCGATTATTGGTCGAGCGGTATTTAGTGGGCTTGCACCAGCCGTTGAAGAAATGAAACGCCTAATGAGAGAAGCGCGTCGCTAATGGCTATTGTTGGTATAGGTATGGATATCGTTGAGATATCACGTATTGAAGAGATAATAGGGCGTTCAGGAGAACGCCTCGCGCGACGTATTCTTACTGATAATGAATGGATTATATATCAATCACATAAACAACCTGTTCGTTTTTTAGCTAAACGATTTGCGGTAAAAGAAGCCGCAGCCAAAGCATTAGGTACAGGCATTCGCTTAGGATTGGCATTTAACCATTTTGAAGTCGCTAATGATGAATTAGGTAAACCAACATTGCACTTTTTAGCTGTGGCAAAAGAGATGGCGCAAAAAGCGGGAATAAATGCTATTCACGTGACACTGGCTGATGAGCAACGTTACGCCTGTGCAACCGTTATTTTAGAAAAATAACGCTTAAATTTATTCCCGATTGCGTTTGCTTAGATTTTGTCAGCGTGGTGGATCAGTACAAACTTTTCCCATAATTCATCTTGCGATTCAGTATGAGCAGGATCGATGATAATTGTATTCGTGATAGGGCATACCGACTGACAAGTCGGTTTATCATAATGTCCTACACATTCAGTGCAAAGATCAGGATTGATTTCATAAATATCATTCCCCATTGAAATGGCATCGTTAGGACATTCGGGTTCGCACATATCGCAGTTGATGCATTTCTTCGTAATTAGTAAAGCCATATCAGTCACTTAATATATAAATTATTAAATTACAGTAACTTATATCTTGCACTTATATGTTACTTTTAGTTTATTGGTTGTATTTTTACTGCAAATTGACAGTGTTACTACAAATAATAGAGCACTGCCACACAAAATAAATACACAATTATATACAAAAGAGTGTGAGATTATCATATACGTGAAAGATTCTAAATATATTGATGTTGCAGAGGGGAATATCTTTTATAACATTTCACACGCTAATATCTTTAGTTATCAATCTAAAACAGGCTACAATACCGCGCTGTATAATAATGAAGAGATGTTCTTGTGAATAAAATTAAAGATGATATTTATTGGATGCATAAAGCGATTGAGCAGGCACATAAAGCACAACAACTCGGTGAAATTCCTGTAGGAGCCGTGTTAGTCGCTGATAATAAAATCATTGCTAAAGGTTGGAATCACTCCATTATTGATAATGATCCTACTGCACATGCGGAAATTATGGCATTGCGTAAAGGTGGGAAACATCTACAGAATTATCGCCTACTTGACGCCACATTATATATCACGTTAGAGCCTTGCGTTATGTGCGCTGGAGCAATTGTGCATAGTCGTGTAAAAAGAGTGGTCTATGGTGCATCTGATCTAAAAACAGGTGCCGCAGGCTCATTTATTGATATTTTGCAACATCCCGGAATGAACCATAAAGTTGAAATAACATCGGGTGTTTTAGGTGAGGAGTGCGCACAACTCTTGAGCCAGTTTTTTAAGATGAGAAGGGCAGAGAAAAAACAACTGAAACAACAGCAACGTTTAATTACTCAAGGCTTAATCATACAAGAGAAAGCCAAATAGCATCTATTTGGCTTAATTGTTATTGGTAATTGAGTGTATAGGTTGCTTGTGCTTGAAATGGTCCTGTGAGTATCGTTTGATTTTGAATAGCTGATGATGTTGCTTCAACATAGGCCATAAAATCAAATTGTACTCGTTTATTATTAAGCTGTTGAGGAGCACTTGGTTTTTTTAATTCAATAATATTATGTGCCTTGTCGGTAAAAGCGATGCCAATACTTTTCGGATCTTCTGAGCCACTCCCAGTAACGGCTATATGATTGGGCATTGTTGAATGCGCTTGACCATCTAATGTGATAGTGACACTTTTATAAATATCTTGGCTACAATTTTCTAAACTGATACTAAAAGCAACGGGGTTGCTTTTTTGTAGTGAATAGAGATCTTTTGCAGATATTTGTTTGAAATCAATAACTTTATTTTCATCTCCCGCAACAATCGTACAACCATGTGCAACAACAACACCTTTAAATTCCATCTCTCCACCAATAATATCAGTGGCAGCAAAAGTGTTCGGAGAGAGCAATAACAAGCAAGTTATAGCTGACTTTATTATGCTGTTTTTCATTACATAAACTCCGCAATGAGTGTCGCATGAGCTGAAAATTCACCTTCGGTAATTTTACTGCCCGCTTTGGCGATGGGGGCTGCACTTACTTCCCAATTTCCGTTGAAATTATTGAGTTTGCCAACCGAGAAATATTGGTTAGGTGGGATAATCGTACCTGACTTATCTCTTAAGACGATACCTAAGTTACTTCTATCTACAGAGCCTGTTGTACCAAGGTAGTTAGAATCAAAACTCGCAATACCTGAGCTACCAGTCTGAACTTTAAACATTATTCTGCTATTAGGATCGGTAAAACTTCCCCCTTCGCATTTGATGGGGATGTTGCGAGTAATTTTGTAGTTTTGTCCATTGAGATAATCAGAGGTATTTCCTACATTACCAAAGTCAAAGGTAATTGGTGAACCATTATTAAAAATACATTTATCTTTAGTGGTAATGATCCCCGAGGTGATCACTAATTTAGAAATGGGCTCTGAACCATAGGTTTTTGGCGCACCGCTGTGACTTACCATGGCATACATTTGTGCAAGAGATTGCCCATTAAGACTGACACCATTAATAATGGGTTTTCTTAAACGGAAGGTGAGTTGACCGCTACTTCCTGAGGAAATATGCGGTTTAGGCGAAGAGGGGACTCTGCAACCTTGTTGGTTATTTCTATTATTAGGTATGTCAGAAAAGGGCACCGTGGGTAAAGGATTAGGCCCCCAAATTTCAAAATTAATTTTGATATCAACATACTCATTTAATTGATAAAAATTATTACCAACAGGGGGTAAATCAGTCGTTGCTTTAAAATAGGTTAATGCACGATCATAGATACGTGAGTTAGGACAATATACTGTCCCATCATAGCGATCAGGCAACGAAAAGTTTACTGTTGCTAATTCTCCTGCTTTGTTATTAGGAAAGGTGGTGTGATCTAATACTGCATAGAAAATATTAGGGCCACCATTGGTTCTCACTTCACCTTGTAAATAAGCAATTGCGTGCAACGGCATTAAAGAAACAATGCCGGCACAAAATAGCATTACTGATTTGGAATGAATGTTTTTTTTATTGAGGATCATTTTATTCCTACCGGCATCAAGTTTATTAATATTTAGGTTGTTGATCTTTAGGGGCTACTTTGCAGCTATCTTGCTGACATACAAATTTGAGCTCTGGGTGTCCACCGTAATCATTTACATACATCATATAAAACTGATTAACGTTACTGGTTTTTACTGGTATATCCAGTGAAGCTTTTGGCGCAACCATTAATCCTGGGAAGGTAGTTAATTTATCGCTATCCTCACCATTTAATTTATTAGAAAGTGAGATAATCGTGATGTAATAAGGGGTTGGATTATTAACAATAAATTTATTACCTTGTTTTTTAAACACCAGTTGATCTTGCCAAACCATTCCCGGTTTTTCAGGTACTATGGCACTAGGGCGATAGAATAATTTAATGCGTGACTGCATCGCCATCTGTAATACGTTGGCTTGTTTTGGTGCGGGTGGAATTTCACGCACATTTAAATAAAACAGTGATTCTCTATCTTGAGGTAATAGCCCAACTTCAGCTGTTTTTGTAATGCGAACTACGCCTTTTTGAGCACCATCAAGGCGTTGTAACGGTGGAAGTGCCACTAAGGGTGAAGAGATCTTCTGCCCATTTTCATTTTCAACCCAAGATTGCGCTAAAAAAGGAATATCAGGGCTGGTATTTTTTAAATTAACACTGGCTGAGTTTTCATTGCCCGTTAATACAATACGAGTTCTATCCAGTGAAACACCCGCTTGCGTTGTATTCACTAGACTCAGTGCCAGCAAAGAGCCACAAAATAGTGTTTTTAGTGTGCTGAATGAGTTCATGTTAATTATCTCTCATTATTAATTTTATTTGTTAACGATCCTGACAAACGAGCGATTGATGTTTTAAGGGATCTGTTATTTCCGAGGGAATGGTAATTGAACATTGTGTTTTACCGTTCCAAATTACATTTAATGATTCATTAAGGTTAACACCCGCAATATAAACAAGGCCTTCTTCCATCACCATACCAATACTTTCCCCTTTTTGATTGGTGACTTCTGCACCAAAAGGAGGGTATTTATTATCAGTTGTCTGTAAGACAGCCATTAAGCGTTCACCTTGACGAACCGGAAATTGGTAATAACCAATGGCACCTTCTGTTAAGGTTGTTGAAGCAATGGCTTTACGCGTTTCAATATCTTGATCCATCTTATCGACGTCAATACGTGCATCAACATTGTTATAACTTGTTAAGTCGGTTAGTACGCCAATGCCGAAGCGGTTCGTAGTCGTGCTTTGACCATTAAAGGGCACCCCTGCAACACCATCAGTATCCACCATTATTCTTGCGGTGCTAGAGGTCATACTGCTACTGTGTAATGCAGCGCCATAACGAGTAGCAGTAAAACCGCCTTTTATCGTTGCGCCCACGGCTAAGTAATTATCTTGTTGATAGCTTGCATTGGCATTGATTTCTGCATACTGAGAACGATGTTGATAATAACCATCGGTATTGGCTTTCTTATCAGAACTTAAGCCTGCTCTTATGCGCCATAAATTATTATAATCACGATTATCAGCATAAGAGGCCATTTGTGTCACTTTGCCATTGTTATCTTGCAAGTTATAACCAATATTGCGACCACTTCCTAATGGTAGTGAAATATTAAAAGAGAGCGTATCGTCAGTATTCCCTTTATATTGGGTACGAAATGCTGACAAGTTGGTATTGATTTGCTCAATCCCCATAATGGAAAAATTACGACTTACTGTGACACCATACTGCTCTTGAGTATTTTTATCCCAATAATTTTGGTGGCGATAAGAGAGATATAGGGTGGTCGATTTCTCTGCATCATCAGCCCAAAAAGTTTTATTACCGGTAATGGTGTACATTTCTTTTTCATAGCCATTATTATTGATGCCGTTATAACGCTCATCAATATACTGAGAAAAAGAGCGAAATGTTTTTTCTGAGAAACGATAACCTGCAAAAGTAATGGTACTGTGGTACTCATCAAAAGTTTTTGCATAGTTTAGTTTAAAAGACATCCCATTGATTTTTTCATTATCATAGGTTTTGCTATAAGACTGTGTAATATCACCAGAAAGGGTACCAAAACGTCCCATATCATGGCCGATACCTAAAGACCATGCGTTATAATCTTTAGCGGTAAGTAAAGCACCACCATAGAGAGACCATGTATTATTCATCCCCCATGAAAAATCCCCTTGATAGAAAAGAGGGCCTTGCATTTTATGGTTGTTCACGGATGACTGTCCCAGTGAGGTATTAAAACGCACAGATCCTGGGCGAGTCATATAAGGCAAATTAGCGGTTTGCACTTGAAATTCGTTAATCTTACCATTTTGCTCTTCAACTCTAACATCGAGTTGACCCTGTACGGTATTTTGTAGATGGTTAATTACGAAAGGGCCAGCAGGTACGGTTGTCTCATAAATTAAACGTCCATTTTGGGTTACCGTCACTTTTGCATTGGTATTGGCGATGCCATGAATTTCAGGTGCATAGCCTTGGAGAGAAGGGGGTAACATTCTCTCATCGCTTTGTAAATTGGCTCCTGTAAAACGGAAACTATCAAAAATTTGAGAGTTTAAATAAGTTTCCCCAACCGTTAATTTGGCTGCGAGATCAGGTAATGGCTTATAGGCATAAATTTGGTTCCAATCAAAACGATTGTTAGACGAATATTCAGAAGAATAATTGCCTTGATATTCAGCTCGTAAACGCCATTCACCCAAGTTTAATCCCGCTTGACCATAACCAGTTAACGTATTGTTATTATTGCCTTTATTAGGGCGAGTTGACGTTCCTGTTAGTGTATAATCAAAAATAAGCCCAGAGACCCCGCTATCCCAAAGCTCCGGAGGTGTCCAATCAGATTCTTCATATTTCATTAATGAGCGCGGTAACGTGATATCAAGTACACCACCATCATTTTTAATCGAGATACCGGGTAATTGGCTAATATCAAAACAATCTGGTGATATTTGTTTGATATATTTTTGGTTTTCTTGGTTGATTGTTAACTTTTTTAAAAGAGTAGGGTCGATACAAGCCACGGAATGATTATCTGCTACTTCAATATAATTAATATTTTGGCGAGGAAAGTCGCGACCATTTAGACGAATATCTAAATAGTACATACCCGGAATGATATAATTTGAGGTAGAAAAACGTGAAAGGTCGACATTATCGCGATCTTCCGCGTCTAGCATATGAATGTTAAATTCCACAGAATCGTCCTGCTCTGCTTGTGAGAAAAACGCCAAGCTTAATAGCAAAGTCGCACAAATGGTCTTCCATATTGTGTGGGGTGAATAAGGAATTAACATGAATAAACGCCTAATTATTATATTAAATAAAAAGTAATTAAATAATAAATATTTATTTAATTACTTTTCATTTTTATTAAATTGAAGTGTTTTATTGAATTTAACGCAGAGGAAATCCTCTGCGTTTTCGCAGTAATTACTTATTTATTAATTTAGATATTTAAATCAATATGATTACTGATAATCAACTTGGAAGTTGATAACGGCTTGGAATTCACCTGGCGTTACTTTAGCGTCAGCTGATTCAGCTTGAACATAAGCAACGAATGGGATTTTAGATACACCGTTAATTAATTGTACTGGTGTAGTTGCAGTATTCCATTTAACTGCTTTACTACCTGCATCCATTAAGCCAATACCTGCGCCAGATGCGTTACCAGAAACAAAAGAGGCTAAATCTTTATTTACAGCGTTAACAACACTTGGTGTATAGCTAACTGTGGCAGTTTTCGCTACAGTTGTATCACAGTCTTGTAATTCAATATCTTTTTTGATATTTCCTGCTTTTTGCAGATTTGCTAATGCAGAAGTTGGAATTTCACTGAAATCAACAATTACAGGGCTTGAAGATGCTGCTAATCCACATGCTGAATTAACAATTTCACCTTTTAATTGAATTTCGCCTTTAGTTGAACTTACTTTTGGTGCAGGCGTTTCATTTTCAGCTGTAGCAACAGAATTAATACCAAATACTAAAGCCGCAGCCAAAGCAATTTTACTCAGTTTCATTATAGATGATCCCTTGAAGGTAGTACGTATTATTATTGACTAAAAATAAAAATAGTATTGATGTCCAAATGTAAAAATTGATGTACATTACATTTTTCATCAAGTCGGATAATGACTGGTTTATATGATATCAGTAAAAATACTATCAGTGATATAAGATTTTGTTAGTTTGTGCAATTTTCATATTTTAATCTATAAATTCCTTTTTGATAGTTTTTTATATAGAAATATTCTCTTTATTACTCCTAATATGGGTAAAAAAGTTTATATGGCAGAGAAATTTAATAGATATGATGATTAACATTATATTAACGTTATAAACTATGCTGTTATTAACATAACTTTAAAAAAATTAATAAAACTAATAATAAAATATAATAAAGTATATTTTTCAGTTATTTATAAGCTTTGTTTGTAACAATAAAGTTAATTTTCATAGATAAATAAGATTTTTGTAAGAAATTAATAACAAAATGAATAGTAAATAGTGAGATAATGATTAAGTATTTATATTAATATTTTCTTATATATAACCTATTCCAATGTACTAAAAATAGCCTTATTGGTTGTTTTTAAGTCAAATTACTCATTCTGTGAGTGGTTTTAGATTAATTTGTTATTTTTTTTAACATGAGTAATTTAACTATTTTTAATAAAAAAAGTATTAAAATAGTAACATTTTTTATCAAGTTCGCAGTAAAACCCGTCCTTCAAGGGGGGAGGATACCAAGTTATGGCACGGTATAGAGAGGATTATGCTGCTAAAATTGTGGTTAGATGAATAAAAAACGAGGGTAGTAAGCCCCTAAAAAGAGGCTATATAATTGACAACTAAGATGAAGGGGGGGAGCCTACGGAGCGAGGCGGTAATAAAGCAGTATTGGCTGAATCATCTTTTTCGTCTTTCGATAGGATCTTATTTTTACTCTCTTTTGCTTGTAGGTATCCCTCTAAACTGAGTTGATAGCGACGAATATTTTCAACATAACGATAAGCTTCATGTCCTCTCGCATAACCATAGGGAAGATCTAAATAGTATTTCTTTTGGCTGAGCAAAGGTAACCGCGCTTTTACATCTAACCAGCTATTAGGATTGGCGCCTTGCTGTTCGGTTAGCTTTCTTGCATCTAACATATGACCATATCCCATGTTATAAGCGGCAAGTGCAAACCAGATTTTTTCATCATCAGGGATAGTATCTGGTAGGCGAGAAAGAAGATGTTTTAAATATTGTGCACCTCCTTTGATACTTTCTTCAGGATCTAACCTATCTGTTATACCCATACTTGACGCAGTTGGACGTGTTAGCATCATTAAGCCTCTTACACCTGTCGGTGACGTGGCATGGGGATCCCAATGTGATTCTTGCCAAGCCATTGCTGCTAATAAACGCCAATCAAAAGTCTCGGCATATTTTTCAAACAGAGGTTGATAATTCGGTAATATTGAGTCAATGGCGGTAATAAAAGAGAGTGTATCAAAGTAGTCAAATGAACCAACATGACCAAAATACTTCTCTTCTAGCCTTGCGAGCACATCGTCTTGGGAAAGTTGATTGAAGTAATCCAACATGGCTGCATACAGACTATTATCATCTTGATTTGGTAAATACCACGTTAATGGACGACTTTCCGTCACCTCAAAAGCGACTGCAACATTAGGGTGAATGCGTTGTTGTACCGCGACGCTGATTGAATCGGCTAGTACATAAGTTATTTTACCTTCAGATAACTCTTCAAGTAGCTGTGAAGTCGTTTTAGTTTCTGACTCTTCCCATTCGAGTTCAGGATATTGCGTTTCTTTTAATGTTTTTAATAAGCTGGCATGAGCTGAACCGGCTGCGACGACAAGGCGCCCATTGAGCTCATCAAAACGACGAGGCCTCAATGTGCCTTTACGATAGATCAGTTGTTGAGAAACTGAGAAATAGGCTGGTCCACTTCGTGTCGTATCTAGCCTTTCTTTATTATAAATTAATCCAGCGGCAATAAAGTCTGCTTTATTATTCTCCAGATCATCAAAGAGTTGGTTGATATTCGTCCGCATATTAACGACAAGTTTCACGCCAAGATAATCAGCAAAGCGTTTCACTAATTCATAATCGAAACCTACGGGGTCCTTTTTATCATTTATCGTTATCAGTGGTGAAGGGATAGTACTCACTCTAAGCTCACCACGAGATAAAATCTTATTTATCTGCGCTTTTTGCCTGTCAGGCCAAGTAATATTCAGTGCAATAATCGCGGCTGAAAATAGCGCTATGATAACGATAACGAAATAGTTAATCCTTATATTGTTCAATAGGTTGGTTCTCGTTAACGTTGTTTTTTATTGTGTGTAAAGTAGTCATTTAAACATGGATAAATTTCCAGTAATCGACCATTTTGCTCAACATTTTGCTAAGACGCAACTTGATTACACCAATTAATGATGAAAACACGCTAAGTTAAATGCTGTTATTTTGTTCACGCAAACGGTTTCGTCTGAGCAGTTATTCTATTATACTAGGCGCGTTTCCCCTGAATGATTGATCAGGCTAGCTGCTAAAAGAGAGAACTCAATATTATGGAAATCCTGCGTGGCTCCCCCGCTTTATCCGCTTTTCGTATTAATAAACTATTAACTTTATGTCAGGAAAACCAACTTCCTGTCCGTGGTATTTATGCGGAGTTTATCCATTTTGTAAAAGTGGATGGACAGCTATCTGAAGATGAACAAGCTAAATTAAGCAAGTTACTGCACTATGGCCCTTCATTAACAGAGCATGAGCTTGTTGGAGAGATGCGTATTGTTGTACCACGACCGGGAACCATTTCGCCATGGTCGACTAAAGCGACAGATATTGCCCATAATTGTGGTTTAGCACAAGTGGTTAGAATTGAACGTGGTATTGCTTATTATATAGATAGCGATACGATGGCCGAAGAACAGTGGCAGTTGTTATACGGTTTTATTTATGATCGTATGATGGAAACAATTTTTACCGATTATCAACAAGTTAATGCGCTATTTGCTGAACAGACACCCACCCCATTAAAAACAATTGATGTTCTTGCTCACGGTAAAGATGCGCTAGTTGCTGCCAATATTGAAATGGGGTTAGCGCTGGCTGATGATGAAGTTGATTATCTAGTAGATGCTTTTAAACGTTTGCAACGTAATCCAACTGATGTAGAACTTTATATGTTCGCTCAAGCAAACTCAGAGCATTGCCGTCATAAAATTTTTAATGCAGATTGGATAATCGACGGTAAAGCGCAAGACAAATCATTATTTAAAATGATTAAAAATACTTTTGAGCAAACTCCTGATTATGTCTTGTCGGCTTATAAAGATAATGCCGCAGTAATGGAAGGCTCCGTTGCTGGGCGTTTTTATCCCGATACGGAAAAAGGGCATTACCGTTATCATCAAGAGCCTGTCCATATCTTAATGAAAGTGGAAACGCACAATCACCCAACGGCAATTTCCCCGTGGCCTGGTGCAGCAACTGGCTCTGGCGGCGAAATTCGTGATGAAGGGGCGACAGGCCGTGGGGCAAAACCTAAAGCGGGTTTAGTCGGTTTTTCCGTTTCTAACTTACGTATTCCGGGGTTTGAACAACCTTGGGAAGAAGATTTTGGCAGACCAGAACGTATTGTCAGTGCACTGGACATTATGACAGAAGGCCCTTTAGGTGGAGCCGCATTTAATAATGAATTTGGTCGCCCCGCCTTATTAGGTTATTTCAGAACCTATGAAGAGCAGGTTAATAGTCATAATGGTGTTGAAATTCGAGGCTACCATAAACCTATTATGTTGGCTGGTGGTATTGGTAATATTCGCGAAGATCACGTGCAAAAAGGTGAGATCTCCGTGGGTACTAAGTTAATTGTACTTGGTGGCCCATCGATGAATATCGGCCTAGGAGGTGGTGCGGCTTCTTCTATGACTTCCGGCCAGTCAGATGCTGATTTAGATTTTGCTTCTGTGCAACGAGATAACCCAGAAATGGAGCGTCGTTGCCAAGAGGTTATCGATCGCTGTTGGCAATTAGGTGATGATAACCCGATTTTATTTATTCATGATGTCGGAGCGGGGGGGCTTTCTAATGCCATGCCTGAGCTTGTCAATGATGGCGGGCGTGGAGGTCGTTTTGAGTTACGTAACGTTTTAAATGATGAACCGGGTATGAGTCCTCTAGAGATCTGGTGTAATGAGTCGCAAGAGCGTTATGTATTAGCGGTATCCCCAGAAAAAATGCCACTATTTGATGCGCTATGCCAACGAGAAAGAGCCCCTTATGCGGTCATTGGCGAGGCAACACAAGAGCGTGAATTAGTGTTAAATGATACACATTTTGATAATAAACCAATAGATATGCCTTTAGATATCTTGTTGGGTAAAGCGCCGAAAATGTTGCGTGATGTCACATCACATAAAACAGCAGGTGAATATCTCGATCGTAAAGATATCGATTTAAAAGAAGCGGTTTATCGCGTACTTCATTTACCCGCCGTTGCTGAGAAGACGTTCTTAATTACTATTGGTGATCGTAGTGTTACGGGAATGGTTGCGCGTGACCAAATGGTTGGACCTTGGCAAATTCCGGTGGCTAACTGTGCGGTAACAACGGCCACATTAGATAGCTATTACGGCGAGGCGATGTCAATAGGGGAAAGAGCCCCTATTGCACTATTAGATTTTGCCGCATCAGCGCGAATGGCGGTAGGTGAAGCCTTAACCAATATGGCGGGTTGCGATGTACAGTCACTTAATCGTATAAAACTTTCCGCAAACTGGATGGCTGCGGCGGGTCACCCTGGTGAAGATGCGGGATTATATGATGCAGTAAAAGCCATTGGTGAAGAGCTATGCCCACAATTAGGTATTACTATTCCGGTGGGTAAGGACTCAATGTCCATGAAAACGCGTTGGCAAGATGAACAAGGAAAAACGAAAGAAGTTATTTCCCCTCTCTCTTTAGTTATCACCGCATTTTCCCGTGTTGAAGATGTACGTAAAACTGTCACCCCTGAGCTTTCTACCCAAGAAGGAAACCGTTTATATCTAATCGATTTAGGTAATGGTCATAATGCATTAGGGGCAACAGCATTAGCTCAAGTTTATCGTCAGCTAGGACAAAAAGCGGCTGATTTACGTGATGTAGAGCAGTTAAAACAGTTTTTTAATGTCATTCAACAATTGGTGAGCGACGGTAAATTACTGGCTTATCATGACCGCTCTGATGGTGGCTTATTTGTGACTTTGGCCGAAATGGCGTTTGCGGGACATTGTGGCCTTAATGTTGATATCAGTGCTTATGACGAAGATATTTTAGCAGGTCTATTTAATGAAGAGCTAGGTGCGGTGTTCCAAATTAAAGGGGAGCATCAAGAAAGCGTTGAAACACTGTTTACTGAACATGGTTTAGCAGATTGTTTACATTACTTAGGGCAAGCAACACCAAGTGATGACATTATTATTCAAAGCCGTGAAACGGAAGTTTACCATGAAAAGCGTAGTACATTACGTGTCTGGTGGGCTGAAACGACATGGCAAATGCAACGTTTACGTGATAATCCTGAATGTGCAGATGAAGAACATCGTGCCAAACAAGATAGTCACGATCCGGGATTAAATGTTCACTTAACCTTTGATCCCGCAGAGGATATTGCGGCGCCTTATATTGCTACAGGCAGTCGTCCTCGTATTGCGGTATTAAGAGAGCAAGGTGTTAACTCTCATGTGGAAATGGCAGCAGCTTTTGATCGCGCTGGATTTGATGCTATTGATGTTCATATGAGCGATTTACATACGGCACAACGCTCATTAAGTGATTTTGATGTACTGGTTGCTTGTGGTGGTTTCTCTTATGGTGATGTACTCGGTGCGGGTGAGGGATGGGCTAAATCTATTTTATTTAATCATCGTTTACGTGATGAGTTTGCCCAATTCTTTGCACGTCAAGATACGTTATCACTTGGGGTTTGTAATGGTTGCCAAATGATGTCAACGTTGGCCGAGCTTATTCCGGGGGCAGATTTATGGCCGCGCTTTGTACGCAATCGCTCAGAGCGTTTTGAAGCCCGCTTTAGCTTAGTAAAAGTAACTGATAGCCCATCGCTATTATTACAAGGTATGGCGGGTTCACAGATGCCAATTGCGGTATCTCATGGTGAAGGTTTTGCTGAATTTCGTGACGCTGCACAATTAGCGCAGTTAGAAGCACAAAATTTAGTAGGACTGCGTTTTGTTGATCACTATGGTCAACCAACAGAGCAATACCCATTAAACCCTAACGGATCAGTAAAAGGGATCACCGCTGTTACCACAACAGATGGCCGCTCAACAATCATGATGCCTCACCCTGAGCGCGTTTTTAGAACAGTGAGCCATTCTTGGCATCCAGAAAATTGGGGAGAAGATAGCCCTTGGATGCGCTTATTCCGTAATGCCAGAAAGCAATTTGACTAATGATGTAATAAAAAAGAGTCAGTGTTATACCCCAAAGCCCCTCAAGTTAGAGGGGCTTTATTTTGTTGATATAAAAGGGAAAAATTAACAATGTATAAAATCGGCGACACATCATTTTTTCATTGTCGTCAAAAGGTGACATTTAACTTGTTGAATTTTAATGATTTAATATTTTTTAATTAACGGTGTCTGGAAATGGAGACAGCTTGTTGATTTTTTCGCTATCAAAAATTGGGGCTGTTTTTTATTTTAGTAAGATAAAAATACTTTTTCGTTTAAAATTAATATCTTATGATTTTAATCGAAAAGTTGGCACGCCTTGTGCATTATATTAATCAGTTGCTCATTCAACTTTTTATGTCGGTCCACAATATGGGTGGGAACATACCACATAAGCCAAGAATGACGCCAGAGTAAGGTGCCTACCGTCCAACATCATGATACTCGCCTTCGGGCCTTATCAAACACAGGGCGACACGTGGAGTGAGGCACCACCTTCATTCTCTTTTAGAGAGAAAAGAGATGAATATTGACGAGCGGAATATCTCAGTAAGATATTCCGCTCTCCCATTTCTAGAGCCTGTTGCGTGTTCTCGCTTGTGTTCGTTTTCCTATCTGAATTTCAATGTCGGACTTTTTTCTTGTTATTAAGTCATGTAGCATCGCATTACTCTAATAGGTGTTGAGATGATTTCATTGAAAAAGTGGCGTATTTTCCCCCGATCTTTAAGACAATTGGTTATCATGGCATTTTGGATGGTGCTGTTACCGCTTCTCGTCCTTGCCTATCAGGCTTATCAAAGTTTGGATCAGCTTAGTAACCAAGCCGCTATTACCAATAAAAATGCGTTAGCGGATACCGAGCGTAGCGAGGTGATGCGTAATTTAGCTATTGAAATGGAAGGAAATTATCGACGATATTGTGTATTGCGTGATAAAACTGATGAAGAAATGTATCAACAGCGTTATCAACAATACAGCAAAATGTTCTCTACCTTGCAGCAGACCATCATCCCTCTTTCTGAGTCTAAAGAAGCACAAGCCTTGAATACTTCTTTGAAAACGCTTAAATCAATTCAATGCAAAAATAGTGAACCCACTTCTCAAATGCAACAAGCATTAGAGCAATTTTCTTATGCCAATAACCGCATTGTCGTGTTAACCAAAGAGATTATTTTTAGTCGTGGCGAGCAACTACAAATGGCTATTGCTGAAAAAGGGCGTTATTTTGGTTGGCAAAGTTTAATTGTTTTTGTTTTTAGCCTGATTTTAATTGCCTTATTTACCCGTATGATCATCGGTCCGGTTAAAGGTATAGAAAAAATGATTAACCGATTGGGGGAAGGACGTACATTAAATAATAACTTGAATTCGTTTCAGGGACCCCGTGAATTACGCTCTTTAGCTCAACGTATTATTTGGTTAAGTGAACGCCTTGCATGGCTAGAATCGCAACGCCATGAGTTTTTACGTCATATTTCTCATGAGTTAAAAACACCGTTAGCCAGTATGCGCGAAGGAACAGAATTATTAGCGGATGAAGTAGCAGGGCCTTTAACCTTAGATCAAAAAGAAGTCGTAGCTATTCTTGATAATAGTAGTAAACAACTTCAATTATTAATTGAGCAACTACTTGATTATAATCGTAAACTTTCCGAAGTACCTCAGCAAATTGAGGAAGTTGATTTAACCACATTAGTGAATGATGTGGTGTTAGCGCATAGTTTACCCGCCCGAGCGAAAGGCATTAAGACGATAATTTCACTTGATCTGAAAAAATGTCGAGCAGAAACGACGTTATTATCAAGAGTTATTGATAATCTCTACTCGAATGCGGTGCACTATGGCGCTGAATCGGGTAATATCTGGATCTCTAGTTATCAAATTGAACAGAAAATAGTTATTGATATAGCCAATAAAGGCACACCGATCCCTGAATCAGAACAAAAAATGATTTTTGAGCCCTTTTTTCAAGGTTCTCTATTACGTAAAGGGGCTGTAAAAGGGAGTGGTTTGGGGTTAAGTATTGCTCATGACTGTATCAAAAGAATGGATGGCGAGTTAAATATTGTTCATTCTGACTATGCTGATGTCTGTTTTCGTATTGAACTACCGCTACTTTCTGAGAATAAATAATGCATATCAGGTCACAAAAACAGGTGTCTTTTCATCAGTATAAAAAATTAAAGCGAAAGACACTGGCTAATGAGCAATTATCTATGGCCCCTGCATCAATTAAGAGGATCGCTTCACACTGGAAACAGTATCTGTGTTGGATAATGTTGCCTATGTTTCTTGCTGGATGTGCACAAAAATCGCTGACCGAAACCGCTAATATTGAGCCTGAAACCCCCGTTGTTAAACAAAAAACTATCGATTATCGTTGGGCAGAATGTAAAACTTTAGCTGCTTTTTATCATGAAGGGCTCAATAATCCGCTATTTTGGTTACGTACCATTGAGTGCACACAGCGTATTATGTCTACAGAAGCACAACGTCAAGCCAGTAGTGTTATCGTTGCCGGATGGGATGGCGCCTTTTATAAAAGTATTTTATTAGAGCGAGCCGGAATGACGGTTGCTGAACGTCGTTCACAGTTGGTTTTATTAGAAAGCTATCAATTACAATTTCCAAGCTCTATGCGTGTTCTATTATCTACTTGGATTGAGAATCAAACGCTTACGCTTGCTCTCGCTGATGAGAAAAATCGTAATCGCCGTTTTGTTACAGAAACGGAAAATAAAATGGATTTGCTGAAAAAACAAAATAATGCATTAGAGCATGAGTTAAATACCACACGTAAAAAACTCGAAAGTCTCACACAAATTGAACGTCAATTATCGAGCCGAAAACAAGGGGCTTCTGTGGATGCTATTTCTCAAGAAGAAGCACTATCTGATGTTCAATCTTCAGATGCGAGTAATACAGAAAAACCAGCTGATAAACCGACAGCGGAGCAATCTAATACGTCAACGGCAAGTGAGCAATCGATAACCAAAGAAAATAATGAGGTTTCACAACCTTCGGTATCAGCAGTTAAACCTGAACCACCAAAAGCAGAACAAGTAAAACCTGATGCGAAAAATACCTCGACAGAAAAAGAGAATAGCGCAACGGTTAAACCTACTGAAACAGGATCTAAATAAGGAGAATGTGCATGGCTGGCCATAAATCAGCGAATCTTTTACTTGTCGATGATGATCCGGGATTATTAAAGCTACTGGGTATGCGATTAACAAGTGAAGGGTTTCATATCGTTACCGCTGAAAGTGGGCAAGAAGCACTTAAACTATTATTAAAAGAAAAAATCGATCTGGTGATCAGCGATTTACGTATGGATGAAATGGATGGTATGGCGCTATTTGCAGAAATACAGCGCCAACAACCCGGAATGCCTGTGATTATTTTAACTGCACATGGATCCATTCCTGATGCTGTCGCGGCAACTCAACAGGGGGTGTTTAGTTTCTTGACTAAACCTGTTGATAGAGATGCGCTTTATAAAGCTATCGATGAAGCATTAGAATTAGTGACGACGGTATCTGATGAAGAGTGGTCAAAAGATATCGTGACCCGTAGCCCCCAAATGTTACGTTTATTAGAGCAAGCCAAGTTAGTTGCACAATCCGATGTTAGCGTACTGATTAATGGGCAAAGCGGTACAGGTAAAGAAGTCCTTGCTCAAGCAATCCACCGCGCCAGCCCACGAGCTAAAAAACCCTTTATTGCTATTAACTGCGGTGCTTTACCTGAACAATTATTAGAATCTGAACTATTTGGGCATGCTAAAGGTGCTTTTACTGGCGCGGTAAGTAGTCGTGAAGGGCTTTTCCAAGCGGCAGAAGGAGGCACTCTATTTTTGGATGAAATTGGTGATATGCCAATGGCATTGCAAGTGAAATTATTGCGTGTATTACAAGAGCGTAAAGTGCGGCCATTAGGCAGTAATCGTGATATTGATATTGATGTGCGTATTCTTTCTGCAACCCACCGTGACTTGCCAAAAGCGATGGAGCGTAATGAATTTCGAGAAGATTTATACTATCGTTTAAATGTGGTGAATTTACGTATCCCCACGTTGAGCGAAAGAGCCGAGGATATCCCTGTTCTTGCTAACCATTTATTGCGCGAATCAGCAAAACGGCATAAACCTTTTGTGCGTAGCTTCTCAACGGATGCGATGAAATGTCTAATGACAGCAAGTTGGCCGGGAAATGTGCGTCAGTTAGTTAACGTCATCGAGCAATGTGTGGCTTTAACGACTGCACCTGTGATTAGCGAAGCCCTTGTCACACAAGCATTGCAAGGGGAAAATACCGCATTACCTACTTTTGCTGAAGCAAGAGGCCATTTTGAGATGACCTATTTAAGGAAGTTATTGCAGATGACAAAGGGCAATGTCACTCAGGCTGCAAGGATGGCAGGGCGAAATCGAACAGAATTTTATAAATTGTTGTCACGTCATGGACTTGATGCCAATGATTTCAAAGAATGATCTTTGTAGATAACAAAAATTTTTTTAAACTTGCTTTCTTTAGATAGCAAAGATAGCTGGAGAGACTAATTTTTATGAGTCGTAAATTAAAACTCGCACTTGCTCAGTTAAACTGGGTTGTTGGCGATATTGAAGGCAACTGTGAACGCATGTTAGCCACCGTAAAAGCGCAAGAAGATGCCGATCTGGTTTTGTTTTCTGAGCTTGCGTTATGCGGTTACTCTCCTGAAGATCTACTATTTCGCCCTGATTTCCAACAACGTTGTGAAGAGCAACTGGTTCGTTTAGAACAAGCAAGTAAGAAAACGGCCATTGTGGTTGGGCATCCTTGGTGGCAAAACGGTACTATCTATAATGCACTGTCATTTTTCTATCAAGGTGAGTTACAGGCGCGTTACTTCAAACAACAGCTACCTAATTATGGTGTATTTGATGAAAAACGTTATTTCCAGCAAGGAAATGAACGTTGTGTTGTGCCTTTTAAAGGCTATCATTTAGGATTATTAATTTGTGAAGATATTTGGATCAACGAGCCTATTGATGCACTAAAACAAGCGGGTGCTGATCTGGTTCTTTCTATTAATGCTTCACCTTATAGTCGTGAAAAGCCGCATATTCGTACCCAATTAATTAAAGAACATTGCCAAAGAACGCATCTGCCTGTGGTGTATCTCAACCAAATTGGTGGTCAAGATGAATTGGTTTTTGATGGATGTTCTAAAGTCTTTGATGAACGAGGAACAATCACCCATCGTTTAGCGGCTTTTGATGAGCAAGTGGCCGTGGTGGAGTTTGATGAGTTAACTATCGTACCAATGCAAGATGCGGCACCAGAGCTTTCTCCTTTAGCGCAAGTTTATCAAGCACTAGTGCTGGCAACGCGTGATTATGTGACAAAAAATGGTTTTAAAGGCGCTATATTAGGATTATCAGGGGGCATCGACTCAGGTTTAACGGTTGCAATTGCCGTTGATGCATTAGGTAAAGAGAGCGTTCAAGCGGTAATGATGCCATTTCGCTATACCTCAGAAATGAGTATTCACGATGCGAAAGAGCAAGCTGATTTATTAGGTGTTGAGTTTGATACTGTCTCTATTGAGCCGATGTTTGATGCTTTTATGGATCAACTTTCGCCTATGTTTAAAGGTAGCGCTGTCGATACCACAGAAGAAAACCTACAAGCGCGTTGTCGTGCTGTTATTTTAATGGCGATGTCCAATAAACGTCGTCGGTTAGTGCTCACCACGAGTAATAAAAGTGAATCTGCCGTAGGCTACTCGACCTTATATGGTGATATGGCGGGGGGCTTTGATGTTTTAAAAGATGTTCCTAAAACACTGGTGTTTGAACTGGCTAAATATCGTAATACTCTTTCACCCGCTATTCCACAACGTGTGATTGATAGGCCCCCTTCAGCAGAATTAGCACCAGGACAAACAGATCAAGATAATCTACCACCTTATGATATTTTAGATGCCCTTCTTGAAGGCTATGTTGAGCAAGATAAATCTGTTTCTGACTTGGTTGCGGCTGGATTTGATGAAGCCATTGTTCGTAAAGTGGTAAAATTAGTCGATATTAATGAATATAAGCGTCGTCAAGCACCGGTAGGACCGCGTATTACCAGTCGTAATTTTGGTAAAGATCGTCGCTATCCGATCACAAGCGGTTTTGGTCGCCATAACTGGTAATAGCAGGATAATCCGATGAAAAAAATTGAAGCGATAATTAAGCCGTTTAAATTAGATGATGTAAGAGAAGCATTAGCCGAAGTTGGTATCACGGGTATGACGGTAACAGAGGTAAAAGGCTTTGGTCGTCAGAAAGGGCATACCGAACTTTATCGTGGTGCAGAGTATATGGTCGATTTTTTACCTAAAGTAAAAATTGAGATCGTTGTTGCTGATGAAATAGCTGAAACTTGTGTCGATACTATAATGACTACCGCTCAAACGGGGAAGATTGGCGACGGTAAAATTTTTGTTTTTGATGTGAATCGAGTTATCCGTATTCGTACTGGAGAGCAAGACGAAGAAGCTATTTAAAAAATAAATAAGCGTTGTTTATGAAACCTGATGATTATTAGTTTAATTATCGGGTTTTTTTATCTTTATTAATTAATTCTTTTTTATATTATCTCAATAAGTTTATTTATTTACTGATTATCTTTTATAAATTTATAAGTGATAATAAATGATTTGTATTGCTGATAATTATACTCATTAAATAAGTAATATTAATAATTACCTTTCTTTGTTCATAAAATGTTTTTTTATGTTTCACCTATTGTGCTATTTATATCTTATACAAGTCTATTGATGATAATAAACAATTTATTTTACTAAAATTCTCACCTTTTAAGGCACAAAATGTTATTCAATAACTTTTGTAGACAGTTATTATCATCAACTTAAATATTTATTATTCTATGGGTAATATCGTGCTTAGCTATTTATTAAAGCGTTTTGCTTTATTTTTGTTTTCCGCCATGATTGTGGCAATAACAACAGGGTTTATTTTCCTCGATATTTTGGTGCTGAATAATGGTATTTCTGAAACCTCAGCAACCGAACTGGGGCAAGAACTTATTGTGGCTATAATATGTTTTCTTTTCTTTATACCTGCTTATAAACAGCCAGAAATGAGAGGGGGATACACACTGATTATGGGCTTTTTCTTGTGTATCTTAATTCGTGAGTTAGATGGTGTTTTTGACCAATTAGCACATGGTTCATGGGTTTGGTTTGCATTAACGGTAACATTTGTCTGTATAGCGATCGCTATCAGAGAAGGGAAAAAAACATTATATGGCTTAACCCATTTTATAACGCATTCTAGTCAAGGAATGCTTATGGCGGGTTTACTCAGTGTTTTACTATTCTCTCGCTTATTTGGTATGGGGATTTTGTGGGAGAAATTGTTAGGTGAAGACTATAACCGCACGGTAAAAAATATGGTGGAAGAAGGTAGCGAGTTGTTCGGCTATACACTCTGTTTAATTAGTGTTATTTGGTATCGCTATTCGTCTAAATATCATGTTATACCGACATCAATAAAAGTTACTTATTAAATAGTTCGTTGTTTCCAATATAAAAAGCGCTGAATAGTAAAATAATCAGCGCTTTTTCCTTATTATTTAATTTATTCTCTTACCTATTCTGGCTGTTATTGGCTAATAACAGCATGAGGGCCAAAGCACTCATAATGAAGTTTATCGCTTTCAATACCGAGAGCAATAAGTTGTTTAGCGACAGATTGCATAAAAGGTAATGGTCCACAGAAATAGAACTGCATATTAGGTATTGATAGCCATTCATGTATCTTGGTTAAATCCATCAATCCTTCAAATTGATAGTCTTTATTGATTATATCTTCAGTACGAGGGAGACGATACCATACTGCTTGTTGATATTGTTTAATTTGCTTTCCTGCTTGTGTGATTTCTTCCTTAAAAGCATGTACGCCACCATGCTCTGCTGCATGTAACCAATTGACTTGTGCTTGGTGAGAAGAGAGGGTGTGCAACATCGCTAACATAGGAGTTAAGCCTACACCTGCTGAAATTAATGTGACAGGCGTTGTTGATGAGATATCTAAATAAAAATCGCCCCCTGGTGCGGCAACTTGTAAAATGTCTCCTTCTTGGATATGGTCATGAAGAAAATTAGATAAAATTCCCTTGTCTTCACGTTTCACCGCAATACGATAGGTTTTATTGTTTGCCGATTGCGTTAAGGAATATTGACGAATTTCTTGATTTGCAAGTTTCTCATCACGAATATAAATACTTAAATATTGGCCTGCACGGTAAGGTGTAACCGCTTGTCCATCTTCAGGCTCTAATTCAAAGCTGGTAATAACCTCACTTTGTTTTACTTTATGCTTAACTTTAAAGTGACGTAATCCTCGCCAGCCTCCAGATGCTTGTTCTTTTTGTTGATAAATTTGCTCTTCCCGATTAATAAAGACATCAGCCAAAACTTGGTAAGCGGCTCCCCAAGCATCAAGCACTTCTTTGCCCGGGTTAAACATTTCATCAATGGTGGCTAATAAGTTTTCTCCAACAATAGGATAATGTTCAGGAAGAATATTCAAACTGGCATGTTTTTGTGCAATTTTTTCTACCGCCGGCAAAATAGCAGGTAAATCCTCAAGGTGCGTTGCATAAGCACATATCGCATTAAATAACGCTTCACGTTGTGCGCCACTGCTTTGGTGGCTCATGGTAAAAATATCTTTTAACTCAGGATGGCGAGAGAACATTCTGTCGTAAAAATGCGCCGTTAACGCGGGGCCTGTTTTAGCAATAAGAGGAATAGTGGATTTAATTGTCGCGATAGTTTGTGCATCTAACATAATTGCTCCTGAAAAATATTCAGTTTAATATGATTTTTATAACATGTATTTTTAATACAACTTATATCTTTTTGCTTTATTTGTAAATCTGAGTTTTTATTTTTTTTAGGAAAATGGGGAAATCTTAGAGAATGATGTTGAGGGTTTACATAAATTAGCGAGATGTGCCTCAAAAAGAACAAAAACAGCAGATAAAATGAGGTTATCAAAAAGTAATAGAACTGTGTTATAGTGGCTTAGCAAACGATTGCGTATTTTTTCTTTTGGGACTATCTCAATGAGGAAAAAGAGTTTACACTGTATGTCATTCTTACTCCCGTAAGGGAGTTCGCCTTTAGTGAAGTTAGCTGAGTCAGGAGATGTGAATGTTAAAACGTGAAATGAATATTGCTGATTACGATCCGGAATTATGGAATGCAATGGAAGGTGAAGTGACTCGTCAAGAAGAGCACATCGAATTAATTGCTTCTGAAAACTATACTAGTCCTCGTGTTATGCAGGCGCAGGGATCTCAGCTGACCAACAAATATGCAGAAGGTTATCCAGGTAAACGCTACTACGGTGGTTGTGAATACGTTGATGTTGTTGAACAATTAGCCATTGATCGTGCCAAAGCACTATTTGGTGCTGATTATGCAAACGTACAACCTCACTCTGGTTCACAAGCGAATGCGGCTGTGTATATGGCATTACTTAAACCGGGCGATACAGTATTAGGGATGAATTTGGCCCAAGGTGGTCACTTAACTCACGGCTCTCCGGTTAACTTCTCTGGTAAACTCTACAATATCGTTCCTTATGGTATTGATGAAGCCGGTAAAATTGATTACCAAGATATCGCTGAGCAAGCTAAAAAGCATAAACCAAAAATGATCATTGGTGGTTTTTCAGCTTATTCAGGTTTGGTTGATTGGGCTAAAATGCGTGAAATCGCAGATAGCGTAGGGGCTTACTTATTTGTCGATATGGCTCACGTTGCAGGTATGATTGCAGCGGGTGTCTATCCAAACCCAGTACCACATGCTCACGTTGTGACTACAACAACACACAAAACATTAGCGGGTCCTCGTGGTGGTCTTATCCTTGCTAAGGGTGGCGATGAAGAGTTTTATAAGAAATTAAACTCTGCCGTATTCCCTGGCTCTCAAGGTGGTCCTTTAATGCATGTGATCGCGGGTAAAGCCGTTGCATTAAAAGAAGCAATGGAACCTGAGTTTAAAGTTTACCAGCAACAAGTTGCAAAAAATGCGAAAGCAATGGTAGACGTTTTCTTAGCGCGCGGTTATAAAGTAGTATCTGGTGGCACAGAGAACCACCTGTTTTTATTAGACTTAGTTGATAAAGATATTACAGGTAAAGATGCTGATGCTGCACTGGGTCGTGCTAATATCACTGTGAACAAAAATAGTGTGCCAAATGATCCTCGCAGTCCATTTGTTACATCTGGTATTCGTATTGGTTCTCCAGCGATTACACGTCGTGGTTTTAAAGAAGCGGAAGCAAAAGATTTAGCCGGTTGGATGTGTGATGTCCTTGATAATATCAATGATGAAGCGAACATTGAAAAAGTGAAACAAAAAGTCTTGGATATCTGCGCTAAATTTCCAGTTTACGCATAAGTTTGTAACGATATAATAAAACCCGTTATACAAGCCCGCTTCGAGAACATGTTCTTGGCGGGTTTTTTTGCATGTTAAAAATGGGGGGTTGGATGGTTATTCCATCAACACTGTGGCTTGCCTTAGATTATTTTACGTATTTTTTCTCATATGGTATTTTCTTGCCTTTTTGGTCTATCTGGTTAAAAGGCGAGGGGGTTGATCCTGCGATGATAGGCTTACTACTTGGGGTGGGCTTAACCGCTCGTTTTGTAGGAAGCTTGATTTTAACGCCGGCTGTAAAAGATCCATCAAAGCTCATTACTGCACTACGACTTTTTGCTTTTTTATCTCTCCTATTTACCGTTGCATTTATGTTGGGCACTCATTGGGCTTGGCTCTTTTTGGTAATGACCGGATTTAACGTTTTTTTTGCACCCATGGTGCCTTTGGGAGATTCACTTGCGGGAACATGGCAAAAACAATTTCCTTTAGATTATGGAAAAATTCGGGTTTGGGGGTCTATTGCATTTATTATTAGTTCCTCATTATTGGGGATATTGATTGATGCTTTTGGACACCCGATTATTCTTTATGGATTGATTGCCAGTACTCTTGCATTATTCCTTACCTCAATGTTACGTCCGAAAATCATGCCCCAAGGTAAGGTCAAAAAAGCGGAACACCATCATGTTTCATTTATGAAACTGATTTCAGATGGCCCAGTCTGGCGTTTTCTATTATGTGTTTCTTTACTACAAGGTGCTCATGCTGCTTATTACGGTTTTAGCGCACTCTATTGGGAAAAAGCAGGCTATGATACAGCAACGATTGGTTATCTTTGGTCCTTAGGCGTAGTTGCTGAAGTGGTTGTCTTTATGTTTAGCCGTCGTTTATTCCGCCGTTGGAGTGCTCGAAACTTATTATTACTTTCAGCATTTGCAGGGCTATTGCGCTGGGGGATGATGGGCAGTTTTACAGCATTACCGGCACTTATTATTGTACAAATTTTGCATAGTGGCACATTTACCGTATGCCATTTAGCGGCAATGCGTTTTATTACTGCACGTCAAGAGCATGAAATTATTCGTTTACAAGCGGTTTATTCTGCTCTAGCAATGGGGGGAAGTATCGCTATTATGACGATTGTATCGGGATGGTTATATGAAAAACTTCCTAACCAAGAATACCTTATTTTCTGGTTGATGGCGGCATTAACTATTCCTGCAATGTTTATTAGACCGAAAGTACAACCGCAAAATACTTAATCCTTTTATTTCCTATTTTTCATAAACGTCTAAGCCTGTAATACCTTTTGATATTACAGGTTTTTTTCTTTTTATTTTTTAAAGCGCATTTTTTGATCAACCAAACGATTGATCATTTTAAATATTAAAGCTAAATTTAATTCATTCAAATGAATGAATAGAAAAAGGTATTACTATGAAAAGTAAATCAGTGATCCCAGCTAGTTTTTCTTTACAAGAAAGAGACCGACGCTGGCAGTTAGCTAGAGACATTATGAGAGATAACCAATTAGATACATTAATTATTTATGGTGATAGAGAATCGGCAGCACCTGCACCGTTTTGTATTGACCACTATTTTACAAATGACAGATTAGGATCGGTTGTTATTTTTCATGAAGATAAGAAACCATTGATAGTTACTTTTGCACCAATGATGATAGCTGATCATATGCAGGCAAAACTACGTGGTGATTTGCAGTGGATTGATGAAGATAATCTTGTTGTAGGAAAAACAGGGCGTAGTATTGCTCATTTTCTAAAAGAGATGGGAGTACAACAAAATGCACATATTGGTATTATTGGCTTAGAACCTTATCCCCCATTTTATTTTGATGGTGCAATGCCATTTAATACTCTAAATGGTATTAAAGAAGCATTTCCTTATGCAAAATTTAGCAGTGTATATCGTGATTTCTTTAGACGGGCATCAGTTAAAAGTGAAGAAGAGCTCGCTCATGTAAGATATGCTGCCGCCATTGGTGAAGCAATGAGCGAGGCAATGCGAGTGACAGCAAGGCCTGGTGCAACAGAGGCGGAGCTTGCGGCCGCAATTACTGCCACTTGTTTATCAAGGGGAGGATTTACCGCTGAAATTTTAATGGGATCAGGATCTGAGTATATCGGTTGGGGGCCTCCTGCTTGGCAATATCGCTCACAAGCACCTCGTGAAATTCAAATGGGTGATATTATATTATCAGAGATTTTTGCTTTATATGGAATGTATGAAACGCAACATCAAGCGGCGGTTGCTGTAGGTAAAATTCACGAAAACTTAGAAAAAGCAGCATTAGTTGCACGTGAATGCTATGAAATTGGCGTTGAACATTTAAAAGCAGGGATAACCTTTGGTGAAGTCGTTGATTTAATGGAAAAACCACTATTAGAATCAGGGGGATGGCATGTTCATCCACTTATTCACAGTATTAATCCTTATGGCCCAATCGGCTTTGGCACAGCGCCAGGTATTGAATCATTACCTCTTGCTCATCGTTATAAACAAATTGAGCGATTACCTAATCCAGGGAGAGAATTGGTATTACAAGAAGGCATGACATTTGCTTTTGAGCCTAATTGTGGCTTCGGCCACCACTTATGTAATTTAGGTGGCACTGTTGTGGTTGGCAAAAGCAAAGGGATTGAGTTAAATTCTAACTCAACACAATTAATGCGGGCAGATATATAGTCCTAATAGTAACCAGTTGATTATAATGAAAAACACCAGTAAAACTGCAGTAAGTACAGAACAAACTCAAGAGAAATTAGTGCAAGAAGGTATTAGGCTTTTTGCACTATATGGGATCAGTGGATTGAGAACGCGACAACTTGCGCAAGATGCTGGTGTTAATCAATCAGCAATACCTTACCACTTTGGCGGAAAATTAGGGGTTTATACAGCAGTGATCCGATATATTGCTACAGAATTAGCCTCTGAAATTCAGTTTGACCAATTTGATAATAAGCTTCAGTTTTTATTGAAAGAAAACCGACCTTATAAAAATGAAAAAGTGGCTGAATTAGTTCTATTACTAGTCACAGGTTTAACTCGTGCGTTATTATCACCAAAACGCCATTATTACAGTCAGTTGATCCTACGTGAACAGTTAGAACCGACGGAAAATTACGATCTTATTTATAGTAATTTGATTGAACCTTTTCATCTTCGCCTTTCTCGCTTAGTTGGGTTAATGGATACAAAGAGTGATGAAGTAACAATCACTATTCGCGCTCATGCTCTTATTGGTCAGATATTAGGGTTTGTCATTGCAAGAAAAGCTTTTCTATTACGTGTTAATAAGCAAGAGATAACATCACAACTATTAGATAAGATTGTACAAGAAATTAGCCAACTTTCAGTAAATGCCCTTTTAATTGAAAACGCATAGGCAATAAAAAAGACCCCCAGTAATTGGCTGTCCAACTACTGGGGATCATTTTATAAGATAGTTTTTTTATATTTTATTGTTATTCGTATCAATTAACGTTTTAAAGCATCAGTTAATTCGCTACGAATTTCTGCCAATAATGCTCGGACAACTCGAGGATTACCCGCAACAATATTACCAGTTTGTAGATAGCCGTGATTACCAGTAAAGTCAGATACAATTGCACCCGCTTCACGAGCAATAAGTTCACCTGCTAAGAAATCCCAAGGTTTTAAACCAATTTCAAAGAAGCCATCCACACGACCCGCGGCAACATAAGCTAAATCTAATGCTGCTGAACCTGTGCGACGAAAATCAGCGCATGGTACAAACAGTTTAGTCAGCATATTCATATAAGCTGCTGAATGTTGTTTTGCTTTGAATGGGAAACCAGTTGCTAAAACAGCACCATCTAAATCACGTGCATTAGAGCCACGGAGGCGGTAACCATTTAATTGTGCACCTTGACCACGAACAGCTGAGAAAAGTTCGTTACGCATAGGATCGTAAACCACAGCAACTTCTGTGCGACCTTTGATACGTACAGCGATAGAAACAGAAAAATGTGGTAGGCGTTTAATAAAGTTAGTGGTGCCATCAAGTGGATCTATAACCCATTGGATATCGTGATCTTCACCGAGTAACTCGCCACTTTCTTCCGTAATAATGGTGTGTTTTGGATAAGATTTACGAATGATTTCAATGATTGCCTGTTCCGCTTCGCGATCAACATTAGTGACAAAATCATTGCTACCTTTCTGGCTCGTTTCTACAGATTCAGGATTTTCGTAATTTTTGGCGATTAAATTACCAGCCTTACGTGCAGCACGTATGGCAATATTCAGCATCGGATGCATGGTTATCTTCCACAAGATGTTAAAGAACGGGGATAAAAAACGAGGCGAAGTATAACAGGCGTTCGCGTTTTTGGCTACATTTGTGATAAAATAGATGGATCATAAAACAATTAGTTAGAAATCAATGTTAGAAAATATTCGCATTATCCTTGTCGAAACTTCACATACAGGCAATATGGGCTCGACAGCTCGTGCTATGAAAACCATGGGATTAACGAATCTTTATTTTGTTAATCCTAAAGAAAAACCCGACTCTCACTCTATAGCCTTATCAGCAGGGGCAAGCGATGTTATTGGCAATGCTCATATTGTTGATACTATTGATGATGCCATTGAAGGCTGTGGGTTAGTGATTGGAACAAGTGCGCGTAATCGTACGCTCTCTTGGCCAATGCTAGCACCTCGTGAATGTGGTGAACGTTGCGTAAAAGAGGCAGCAAATAAGCCCGTTGCGGTGATCTTTGGCCGTGAACGCACAGGCTTAACTAATGAAGAATTACAAAAATGTGATTACCACCTCTATATTCCTACCAACCCTGAATATGGCTCTTTAAACTTAGCGATGGCGGTGCAACTTGTTTGTTATGAAATTCGCATGGCTGCACTTGCTCAACAGGAAAAACAAGAGGAAAATGCTTCATCAGAGATTGATTATCCACCCGCTGAAGATATTGAACGCTTTTATGTTCACTTAGAGCAGGTACTTAATGAGTCTGGTTTTATTCGTCCTAAACATCCAGGACAAGTGATGAGTCGTTTACGCCGCTTGTTTACGCGCGCACGTCCAGAAACACAAGAGCTTCATATCTTACGTGGTATTTTAACATCCGTTGAAAAATGGGCTAAGAAATAAAGGATTAAGTTGATTAACATGCGTCATTGTTGCTGAGCTTAATACCTGACTAAAACACTCAGATAAATAGTTGACTAAATTACTCAGGAATGACACAATTTGACTATTGTTCACCACGGAGTATTTGTTATGAGACTGACATCAAAAGGGCGTTATGCAGTTACTGCTATGCTTGATGTTGCATTGCATTCGCAGCAAGGCCCTGTCCCCCTCGCTGATATTTCTGAGCGTCAAGGGATTTCCCTTTCTTACCTTGAGCAGCTTTTTTCACGTTTACGTAAAAATGAATTAGTCGCAAGTGTGCGTGGCCCGGGTGGTGGTTATTTACTCGGTCGTGAAGCGGGGCAAATTTTTGTTGCTCAAGTCATTTCAGCAGTTGATGAATCTGTTGATGCTACCCGTTGTCAGGGTAATAAAGAAGGATGTCAAGGTGGCGATCGTTGCCTGACTCATACTTTGTGGCGTGATTTAAGTGATCGTATTACCAGTTTCCTTAGCAGCATTAGCCTTGAAGAGTTAGTTAATAACGAAGAGGTTATGGATGTCGCTGATCGTCAAGACAATGAAAAACGTCATGCTATCAATGGTCGTTTACAAGAAACCATTGTTAATATGCGAGTTTAACGGCGATCTCTAGGCAAACAAAACAAAATTATTAAAGAAGATCTGTCGTCTTTGGAGTTAGTGAGCAATGAAATTACCCATTTATCTAGATTATTCAGCAACCACACCCGTTGATCCTCGAGTTGCTGAAAAAATGATGCAATGCCTGACTATTGACGGCATTTTTGGTAACCCAGCCTCTCGTTCGCACCGTTTTGGATGGCAAGCTGAAGAAGCGATCGATATCGCTCGTAATCAGATTGCTGATCTTATTGGTGCTGATCCTCGTGAAATTGTTTTCACCTCAGGGGCAACTGAAGCAGATAACTTGGCACTAAAAGGTGTTGCAAACTTTTATCAGAAAAAAGGTAAGCACATCATCACATCAAAAACTGAGCATAAAGCGATTTTAGATACTTGTCGTCAGCTTGAGCGTGAAGGTTTTGAAGTGACCTACTTAGCACCAAAAAGCGATGGCTTAATTGATTTGAAAGAACTCGAAGCCGCTATGCGTGATGACACTATTTTAGTTTCTATCATGCACGTGAATAATGAAATTGGTGTGGTGCAAGATATTGCTGCTATTGGTGAGTTATGCCGTAGCAAAGGCATTATTTACCACGTTGACGCAACGCAAAGCGTCGGTAAATTACCAATCGATCTCTCCAAATTAAAAGTCGATTTACTTTCTCTTTCTGCACATAAAGTTTACGGACCTATGGGTATTGGTGCGCTTTATGTTCGCCGTAAACCACGCATTCGCTTAGAGGCACAAATGCATGGTGGTGGGCATGAGCGTGGTATGCGTTCAGGTACATTAGCCGTTCACCAAATTGTGGGTATGGGTGAAGCTTACCGTATATTGAAAGAAGAAATGGCTGATGAAACTAAACGTTTAAATGAATTACGTTTACGTTTATGGAATGGCATCAAAGATATTGAAGAAGTGTATATCAATGGTTCTTTAGAACATACAGCGCCAAATATTCTTAATGTCAGCTTCAACTATGTTGAAGGTGAATCATTAATGATGGCACTGAAAGATCTTGCTGTATCTTCAGGTTCAGCCTGTACATCAGCAAGTTTAGAGCCTTCTTATGTACTACGTGCTTTAGGATTAACCGATGAATTAGCACATAGTTCTATTCGTTTCTCTTTAGGTCGTTTCACCACTGAAGAAGAAATCGATTATGCAATTGAACAAATTCACAGTGCAATTGGTCGCTTACGTGATCTTTCTCCACTTTGGGAAATGCATAAACAAGGCGTTGATATCAACAGTATCGAATGGTCTCACCATTAATCAGACGTTTTCAGGAGTTAAATCATGGCTTATAGCGATAAAGTAATTGATCATTATGAAAATCCTCGTAATGTGGGTTCATTTGATAACAACGACCCTACAGTAGGGAGCGGTATGGTAGGTGCACCAGCTTGTGGTGACGTCATGAAGCTACAAATCAAAGTTGATGATAACGGTGTAATTGAAGATGCACGTTTTAAAACTTATGGTTGTGGCTCAGCGATTGCATCAAGCTCTTTGGTTACCGAATGGATGAAAGGTAAAACCTTAGATGAAGCAGAAGCGATTAAAAATACCGCAATTGCTGAAGAGTTAGAATTACCACCAGTGAAAATTCACTGTTCAATTCTGGCTGAAGATGCAATAAAAGCCGCGATTGCAGACTATAAAAGCAAACGCCAAGGCAAATAATTGCCTGTTATAATAAAAAAATAAAATATTGGCGGATGCTGAAGGTTATGTTTCAGTGTCCGCTTTCGTTCTTTATGAGTGAGGTGTGCCATGTCAATTTCCCTTACAGAAGCCGCTGCTAACCGTGTTCGCTCTTTTCTTGCTAATCGTGGCAAAGGCGAAGGTTTGCGTTTAGGCGTAAGAACATCAGGCTGTTCTGGGATGGCTTATGTTCTTGAGTTTGCTGATGTCATCAATGACGAAGATACCGTTTTTGAAGATAAAGGTGTGAAAGTTATTATTGACGGTAAAAGCATGGTCTATTTAGATGGAACAGAGCTTGATTTCGTTAAAGAAGGATTAAACGAGGGCTTTAAGTTTAACAACCCAAACGTGGCTAACGAATGTGGTTGTGGAGAAAGCTTTACCGTGTAATCAATATTTATACACGGTATTAATATCAATTAATCCAAGAGCAGAAGTATGGACTATTTCACCCTATTAGGCATGCCTAATCGTTTTGATATTGATAAACAACAGCTTGCTTCTCGTTATCAAGAGATGCAACGTCAATATCACCCCGATCGTTTTGCGGGTAAATCTGACAAAGAGCAAGTACAAGCAATTTCGTTTGCTTCGACTATCAATCAGGCTTATCAAACCTTAAAAAATCCACTTTCAAGAGCTGAATATATGCTCTCTTTACAGGGCATCGATATTGCTAATGAGCAACAAACGATGCACGATACGGCTTTTCTTATGGAGCAGCTTACGCTTCGTGAAGAGCTGGATGATATAGAGCATAGTACTGATGCTGAAAATTTACTGGCTGATTTTTCTGCGCGCTTAGAGAAAATGTACACTGTACGCTATGATGAAATGGTGAAAACACTGGACAGTCAGACTTGGGACATTGCCGCAGACAATGTGAGAAAATTACGTTTTCTCGCGAAATTAAAAGAGCAAGTCGAGCATCTTGAAGAACGCTTGTTTGATGGTTTTTAAGGAAAATTGTTATGTCATTATTACAAATTAGCGAGCCAGGACAAACACCTGCGCCACATCAGCGTCGATTAGCTGCGGGTATTGACTTAGGAACAACACACTCACTTGTTGCCACTGTACGTAGTGGGCAAGCCGAAGCGCTTTCAGATAGTGAAGGTCGCTATTTATTGCCATCTGTTGTGCAGTATCAAGTTGATAATATTAATGTTGGCTGGCAGGCGAAACAAGAAGCCGAAAAAGATCCCGCCAATACTATCAGCTCAATAAAACGAATGCTGGGGCGCTCGCTAAATGATATAACCAGTCGTTATCCTAACCTCCCTTACCATTTTCATGACAATGATAGTGGACTGCCATTAATTAAAACACCTGCTGGCATTGTCGATCCTATTCAAGTTTCTGCGGATATTTTAAAAGCCTTAGCGGAGCGTGCAATACAATCATTAGGTGGTGAACTTGATGGTGTGGTTGTCACTGTACCTGCTTATTTTGATGATGCACAGCGTCAAGGCACTAAAGAAGCAGCACGTCGTGCAGGTTTACATGTATTACGTTTATTAAATGAACCTACTGCTGCCGCGATTGCTTATGGATTAGATTCCGGAAAAGAAGGCACTATTGTCGTTTACGACTTAGGGGGCGGAACTTTTGATATCTCTGTCTTACGTTTAACTAAAGGGGTGTTTGAAGTCTTAGCAACTGGTGGTGATACTGCGTTAGGCGGTGATGACTTTGATATGATGTTAGCCGACTGGATCAGAGAGCGTGCGGGATTTGGCTATCAAAATGATGTTATTTTACAACGTCAATTACTTGATATTGCCTCAGAAACTAAAATCGCTTTAAGTGATAATGATGTGGCTGATATCAACATCAATGGTTGGAAAGGGGAAATTACCCGCGCTGAATTTGAATCATTAATTCAACCTTTAGTTAAACGTACGTTGTTATCCGTTCGTCGAGCATTAAAAGATGCTGATGTTGACGTGGATGAGGTGCTCGAAGTGGTTATGGTGGGTGGATCAACACGCGTGCCACTGGTGCGCCAAATGGTAGGCGATTATTTTAAACGTGAACCATTAACTTCGATTGACCCTGATAAAGTTGTCGCTATTGGTGCCTCTATTCAAGCAGATATTCTGGTGGGTAATAAACCTGATAGCGAAATGCTCTTGTTGGATGTTATTCCGCTTTCATTAGGTTTAGAAACCATGGGTGGGCTAGTTGAAAAAGTGATCCCACGAAATACCACTATCCCTGTTGCGAGAGCACAAGAATTTACCACTTTTAAAGATGGTCAAACTGCCATGAGTGTTCATGTGGTACAGGGTGAACGTGAAATGGTGAGTGATTGTCGCTCATTAGCCCGTTTTACTTTGCGGGGTATTCCGCCAATGGCGGCGGGGGGAGCACATATACGTGTTACCTTCCAAGTGGATGCTGATGGTTTATTAAGCGTTAGTGCGATGGAAAAATCCACTGGTGTTGAAGCCTCAGTACAGGTAAAACCTTCTTATGGTCTTAGTGATACAGAAATCGCTAATATGATCCAATCTTCAATGGAAAATGCCAAAGAAGATTTACAAGCTCGTCGTCTTGCCGAGCAAAAAGTCGAAGCCGCTCGCGTGTTAGAAAGTTTAACCGCAGCATTACAAGAAGATGCTCATCTCTTAACTGAAGATGAGAAAACGGCTATCGATAATGTTGTAGATACTTTAATAGAAAGCGTTGAGGGAACAGATCCTGTTGCCATTGAAAACGCCATTAAACAACTGGATAAGCAAACTCAGGAATTTGCTGCGCGTCGTATGGATACTTCCATTCGTCAAGCGTTGGCAGGTCATTCTGTGGATGAGATATAACTATGCCTAAAATTGTATTTTTACCCCATAGCACACTTTGCCCGGAAGGTGCTGTTGTTGATGCCACTGAAGGTGAGTCTATTCTTGATGTTGCATTACGTAATGGCATTGAGATTGAACATGCGTGTGAAATGTCGTGTGCGTGTACCACTTGTCACTGTATCGTTCGTGAAGGTTTTGACTCTCTTGATGAAAGTACAGAGCTGGAAGACGATATGTTAGATAAAGCGTGGGGATTAGAGCCAGAAAGTCGTTTAAGTTGCCAAGCGAAGGTAACTGATGAAGATTTAGTTGTTGAAATACCTAAATATTCTATCAACCATGCGAGAGAACACTGATTTTAGGAGTTTAAAATGAAATGGAGTGATACACGTGAAATAGGGGAAGCGCTTTATGATCTCTACCCCGATACAGATCCAAAAACCGTTCGTTTTACCGATATGCATCAGTGGATTTGCCAATTAGACGATTTTGATGATGATCCACAAAAATCGAATGAAAAAATTCTTGAAGCAATTTTATTAGTTTGGCTTGATGAATTTGAATAATCGAGTAAATGATTAATGCGAAAGACTGGTTAATTGCCAGTCTTTTTGTTTTTATTGCTCAGTATGATTTAACCTTAAAAGAGGAATAAATACCTCAAAAGACTGAGTAACCAGCGTTTGTTTATGGGATATTGCTCGTAAAGTAACATGCAATTAGCTAAAAGGCTTTAATGAGAATGGTCGTGACTGATTTTTTGCAGTAAATTGATCACGCTAAAAGGTAAATATCTGGTAGTCTGAATAGGTTAACTGCCATCAGTAATAATAAGTGAGATAATAAATGAATAAACAAATTATGCCTATCATGCTGTCTAATGAACCTGCAGCAGCATGTTGGGGAGAAAAAGCACTAATTAGCACTAACGAAACTGGCATGACCGTTCACTTAACGGAAGAAAACCGCTTAGGGGCCATTCAGCGTGGTGGACGCAAAATTGATGGTCAAGGTATTCGTAATGTTGCTCTAGTTGGTGACGGCTGGGATTTAGAACGTAGTTGGGCGTTTTGGTTAGGTTTTAGAGCACCTAAAGGCGCACGTTCAATCGAATGGCCACAATTAAGTGAAGCGGACAAAAAAGAATTAGAGTCGCGTATCCGCATTGTTGATTGGGTGCGTGACACAATAAACACCCCAGCAGAAGAGTTAGGGCCAGAACAACTGGCACAGCGTACTGTTGATCTGTTTTGTGGTTTAGATAAAGAAGATATCAGCTATAAAATCACCAAAGGGGCTGATCTCCGTGATCAGAACTATGCGGGAATTTATACTGTAGGTCGAGGCTCTTCACGTGATCCCGTCTATTTAGCATTAGATTTTAATCCAACTAAAGATGCCGAAGCCCCTATCTTTGCCTGTCTTGTTGGTAAAGGGATCACCTTTGATTCAGGCGGATATAGCATCAAACCTTCTTCTTCCATGAATTCTATGAAAGCGGATATGGGCGGTGCTGCAACCTTAGCTGGTGCTTTGGCTTTAGCTATTACACGAGGTTTAAATAAACGCGTAAAACTATTGCTCTGTATTGCTGATAATATGGTTAGCGGCAATGCCTTTAAGTTGGGAGATATTATCCGTTATCGTAATGGTAAATCCGTTGAAATCATGAATACGGATGCAGAAGGTCGTTTAGTTTTAGCAGATGGTTTAATTGATGCTAGCAACTTTGCCCCTGAATTGATTATCGATGCGGCAACATTGACAGGTGCTGCTAAAGTGGCCGTAGGCAATGATTATCACTCTGTATTAAGTTTTGATGATAAATTAGCGAATGAATTATTAGCAAGTGCAGATCAAGAAAATGAACTGTTCTGGCGCTTACCATTAGCTGATTTCCATCGTAGCCAGTTACCATCAAGTTTTGCTGATCTCAATAATATTGCCGCACCTTCACATACCGCAGGCGCAAGTACAGCAGCCGCTTTCCTTTCTCACTTTGTGAAAGATTATAAAAAAGGCTGGGTACATATCGATTGTTCAGCAACTTACAGAAAATCATCTGTAGAACAATGGGCTGCTGGGGCAACAGGATATGGTGTTCGTTCTATCGCTAATTTATTATTAACAAAAGCAAAATAATAAACATTATGTGATTTGGAGTTTGTAATGGATGTATCTGAACAATTTGAAGTACAAGAAATTGTTGCTGTTGAAGGTTCTTCTCTACAACTGAGTGTGCTTGAGCCACAGCCTGAAAAATTAACACAAGCATTGAGCGAATTTTTTGGTCAACATAAGCCTATTCGTCGTGCATTTATTGTTAATGCTTTGGAGCAAGGTGATGATGAGTCATTTTATTTGATTGGGCTAGAAATCACTGGAGAAGAAAATATTATTGCTCAGATACTCCCACAAGCTGCTGAAGCCGCTTTTGAGCACCTAGAAGAAGGACAATCTCTTGATTTCTGTTTTGTGAATAAAGATGAGCAAGGTGTAAGTCATTTTATGACTCACCATGTAACCCCTTTTTATCAACGCAAATTAGGGGGCTTTCTTCGTAAGGGTATTCCAATCGTTAATTTGAATACCTAACCTAGTTTTTTTGCAGTTTAGGCGATATCTCATCAGATATCGCTTTTTTTTACCCTATAATAAGAAAATGATTAAAATAGCAAATGGTTTGCATTTATATGTAACTCTTTGTTTTACTATTATTTTGCTTAAAAACGCACAAACAAATAATTAGTAAAGCCTAAATAAGGCTGTAGTATTAGATAATTAATTTACTTAATACGTTGTATATTATTATAGCCTGCATAAAACATCATATAATTCAGGGGTTGAATTAAAGGAAATGGATATGAATCGAGATCAATTTAGACAGTACACGGAAAAAAGAGGGTACCGTTGGTGTACACTTGCAGTGGTACTGGCTTCAGCATTAGCTTTAACAGGCTGTGATGATAACAAAACAGAAGATGAGCAATCTTCGACGAGTGATAACTCACAACCAACACAAGTTGCGGAACAAAAAAGCACATCGCAACAAACGACAACACAACTTGGTGATAAAACCGCAGTTACAACCAAAACGAATAATCAAACTGCATTAACTAGCCAAGAAGTGCGCAATGAACTTGCTCGTCGTTATGCAGGTAAAGAGGTGACTGTACTAGATGCCTCTGAATTACAACGCGATGGCGCAAGTACGATGGTAGTGACTTTTTCAGTACCACTCGATCCTGATCAGAAGTTTGATGATGTTATCCGTCTTGTTGATACTAAAAAAGGTAAATTAGAGGGGGCTTGGGAGCTATCTGATAATCTGATGGAGTTACGATTCCGCCATTTGCCACCTTCAACAGAGTTAAACCTGACTATTGATGCTCAAATTAAAGGAATTAACGAACGTAAATTAGTAGAGCCATTTAGCCAAAAATTTACTACAGAAGAGATTTTTCCATCGGTCGGCTTTACCAGTAAAGGCTCATTATTACCGTTAGAAGCAACGGAAGGTTTGCCAATTAGCGCATTAAATGTCGAACAAGTCGATGTTAACTTTTTTCGAGTTAAAGATGATCGGTTAACACAATTTTTAACTCAATGGGAAAGCCGCTCTAATATTAACTATTGGGAATCAGACGATTTTCTGTCACAAGCGGATTTGGTGTATAGCGGGCGCTTTGAACTTGATACAGAAAAAAACACCCGTGAAAATGTCTTATTACCACTCAAATCTATTGAAGCCCTGAAAAAAGAGGGCGTCTATATCGCCGTAATGCAGCAGGCAGGTAAATACTCCTATACCATGCCGGCAACGGTATTTACTTTTAGTGATATCGGTTTATCAGTACATAGCTACCTTAATACGCTAGATATTTTTACTCAATCCCTGAAAAATGGCGCAGCATTAGACAATATTGAAATTCGTCTTTTAGATGAAAAAGGTAATTTAATATCTAAAACAAAAACTGATAATCAAGGGCATGCCACATTAGAAAAGAGTGATAAAGCACGTTTATTACTCGCTATTCGTAATGGGCAAACCAGTATGATTGATTTGCGTAAACCAGCTCTTGATTTATCCGAGTTTGATATCGGCGGGCCACAAGGTTATAGCAAACAATTTTTTGTCTTTGGTCCACGCGATCTGTACCGCCCCGGCGAAACCTTAATCGTTAATGGTTTATTGCGAGATGGTGATGGAAACCCGATTAAAGAGCAACCTGTTAAAGTTGACTTATTAAAAACGGATGGTCAGGTTTCCCGTAGTTTTGTTTGGCAACCTGAAAATGGTTTTTATCAGTTGAAACTGATGATCCCTGAAAATGAGAGTACAGGTATTCGGAAATTACGTTTTGATTTAGGCGATGGCACGCCACGCTTCTACCAATTCCAAGTTGAAGATTTTATGCCTGAGCGTATGGCATTAGAGATCACCGGTAAAAAAGGCATTTTACTCAGTGGTAATAATGCTTATTTTGATATTAAAGGTCGTTATCTTTATGGTGCACCGGCAGCAGATAATCGCTTACAAGGGCAGGTTTTCTTAAAAGCTTCGCGAGAAGCAGTCAGTCAACTGCCGGGTTATGAATTTGGTGCCGTAAAAGATGAAAATTTAAGTCGTTTATTAGATGAATTTGAACTTACTCTTGATACGGATGGTGAAGGGGCATTAACGGTTGATAAAGACCGTTATGCTGAAGTGAAATCACCGATTAATATTATCTTACAAGCAAGCTTACTTGAAGCCGGAGGGCGTCCTGTTACTCGCCGTTATCAACAAGCGGTATGGCCAGCGACACATCTTGCGGGAATTCGCCCTGTTTTTGCTAAAAAAGAGGTGTATGACTACCGTAATGATAAATATAAATCAGGCTATAGTGTTGATGAAAACTCAATGGCGGAGTTTGAAATCGTTTATACCGATCAAGAGGGTAAAAAATTACCTGCTGATGACCTAAAAGTAAGATTTATTTACGAACGTTATGATTATTATTGGCGTTGGTCTAATTCAAATGGTTGGGAGTCTGGCTACAATCAAAAAGATCTGCAAATGGATGAGCAGACTATCAAAATAGCTAAAGATGGTACCGCAAAAGTGGCTTTCCCTGTTGAATGGGGTTCTTATCGTATAGAAGTGGTCGATCCTAAAACAGAACTTGTCAGTAGCTTACGTTTTTGGGCGGGCTATTCTTGGATGGATAATACTGGCGGAACCGGGGCAGTAAGACCTGATCAAGTTAAATTAAAATTAGATAAAGAGAGTTACTTACCGGGTGAAAAAGTCAAACTCAATATTGCAGCCCCTCATCCTGGTAAAGGTTATGTGCTATTAGAATCGAGTGATGGGCCGCTATGGTGGCAAGAGATTGATGTACCTGAAAAAGGGCTTGATGTTGAAGTACCTATTAATAAAGAGTGGGCAAGACACGATTTATATTTGACTTCGGTGGTGGTAAGACCGGGGGATACCTCCAAACAAGCGACGGTAAAACGTGCCGTAGGTATTTTGCATTTACCACTACAAGATAACAATCGCCGTATAGATATTGCACTGGATGCACCTGAAAAAATTCGTCCAAATCAAGATCTAAAAATTCGGATTAAAGCTAAGCCCGTTGCAGGCCAGCCATTGCCGGAAAACATCAATGTATTAGTGTCTGCAGTTGATACAGGTGTCTTAAATATTACCGACTATAAAACGCCTGATCCGTACGAAGCTTTCTTTGGTCGTAAGCGTTATAGCGTTGATCAATACGATGTTTATGGTCAGTTAATTGAAGGTGAAGGGCGTTTAGCCAACCTACGTTTTGGTGGTGATGGAAGCGAAGAAAGCGCATTATCTCGTGGTGGTAAAAAGCCATTAACAGATGTGCAAATCATTGCTCAACAAGCAACACCTGTAAAATTAAATGCACAAGGTGAAGGTGAGGTTTCTTTACCTATACCTGAGTTTAATGGTGAAGTCCGCCTTATGGCTCAAGCATGGACTGCGGATAAATTTGGTAGCCAAGAAGGTAAAGTTGTTGTTGCCGCGCCATTAGTTACTCAACTCTCATTACCACGCTTTATGGCTGGGGGAGATGATGCGTTACTGTCATTAGATTTAACTAACTTAACGGATGCACCACAATCTATTACGTTAAATTATACGGCATCAGGATTAGTTGATTTAGCGGGTGTCGATAGTAAAACCGTTTCATTATCGAAAGGTGAACGAACTCAAGTTCAAATCCCTATTACGGCAAAACATGGATTTGGTCAAGGAGAATTTTCCCTGTCTATTTATGGTATTAAAGTACCTAATGAAGAGATAAAACCTTATCAAAATACTTGGAAAATAGGTGTACGCCCTGCGTATCCTGCTGAGACAATACATTACGCCAATACATTAGCAGATGGTGAGTCTTGGCGCCTACCAAACGAAGCATTAAATCAATTTAATCGCTCAACGCTTGAGGGGGAATTATTACTTACCAGTCGCCCTCCGTTACAGGTAGCGCGTTATGTTAGAGAGTTATTTGCATATCCTTATGGATGTCTTGAGCAAACTGTTAGTGGATTATATCCATCCTTGTATTCAACAGAGAAAGAGTTGAAGCAATTGGGGATCAAAACACAAACAGATATGCAAAGAAAAGAAGCCATAGAAAAAGGGATTGCTCATATCTTAACAATGCAAAAATCCGAAGGAGGATTTGCCTTGTGGGCTCAAGGTGGGCGTGAAGAGTTTTGGTTAACGGCGTATGCAACAGATTTCTTATTTAGAGCGTCTCAACAAGGTTATGAAGTTCCTACTGAGGCATTAAAACGGGCAAATGATCGTCTACTACGTTATTTACAAGATAAAAACATTGTTAATGAAGAGTATGTGGTTAACCAAGATGCGGCTCGATTCTCAGCAAGAGCATATGCAGCTTTAGTTCTGGCTAATCAGCAAAAAGCCCCTTTGGGAGAATTGCGCCGTTTATATCTAGAACGTAATCAAGCGGGTAGTGGTTTAGCGCTTGTGCAGTTAGGTGTTGCTTTGAAATTGATGGGAGATAACTCTCGTGCTGAAAGCCTAATTGCTGAAGGTGTCACCATGCCACGTAAATATAATTACGGTTTAGGTGATTACGGCAGTACTATTCGTGACCAAGCGTTGATTATTGCGCTACTCAGTGAAAACAATTTGGAAACTCAAACTCGTGATGCCAGTGTTATTACATTATCTGATAACTTAACAGGGCGTGAATGGTTCTCTACACAAGAGAGTAACTCACTATACCTTGCTGGGCGTTTCTTTATTGATATGGCAGAGAAGCCTTGGGAAGTAACCATTAATCGTCAAGTGCCAGCAATGAGTAGTGATCGCGCAGTTAATGAAGCATTGACAGCAACACAATTGCAAGAAGGTTTAGAGCTAAACAACCAAGGTGGTACAACTATTTACTCTCGAATGAATGTTGTCGGATATCCAAAAGTTGCCCCAGCGCCTTATAGCAATGTATTGAAGATCAATCGTAGTTATTACGATCTAAAAGGCAATCGAGTCGATCCTAATCGCTTACAAAGTGGTGAAATGCTGGTGGTAAAATTAGAGGTTTCAGCTAATAGAGATGTACCTGATGCCTTAGTGGTTGATCTATTACCTGCGGGGCTTGAAATTGAAAATCAAAACTTAGCATCAAGTAGCGCAAGCTTAAGCGATAGCGCTGCTGATTTGCAGGAGTTTATTGATGATATGGGACAAGCCAATATAAAACATCTTGAATATCGTGATGATCGTTTTGTTGCTGCAATAGCGGTTGATAAATATCGTCCTACGACATTACTTTACTTAGCAAGAGCGGTAACTCCGGGGAGTTATCAAGTACCGCCACCGCAAGTTGAGTCAATGTATGTGCCTTATTGGCGTGCCGTAGGGGCAACAAAAAATAAAATTGATGTTGTGCCTTAAGCTAGACAGCCCTTTCTTCGGAAAGGGCTTTTTCCTTTGAGTGATTGAATGAAACTAGGATATAAGCGGTTAATCGCCGCGAGCGTTATTTTTCTATTAGTAACACCATTATTGCTATGGATAGCAGATAAGATCTGGCCACTGCCAGATCCCGAGCCTCAAATCGCCACCATAGTAACGGCTGAAGATGGAACACCACTTTGGCGTTTTGCTGATAAAGAAGGAATATGGCGTTATCACGTTACCCTTTCTGATGTTTCCCCTGAATATTTGCAGGCGTTGATAGCTTATGAAGATTGCTGGTTTTATCAGCACCCCGGTGTTAACCCTATAGCTATTTTACGTGCCGCATGGCAAGACTTAAGCTCGGGAAAAATTGTTTCTGGAGGCAGTACGCTTTCAATGCAAGTTGCACGTTTGATTGACCCCCACTCACGGACTTTAGGGGGAAAATTAAAACAATTATGGCGGACATTACAGCTCGAATGGTATTACTCAAAAGATGAGATTTTAGAAATTTATCTTAACCGTGCACCTTTTGGTGGCACTTTAGAAGGGATTGGCGCTGCAAGTTGGGCCTATTTAGGTAAATCTCCCGCTGATTTATCAGCAGGTGAAGCAACATTAATGGCGGTATTACCTCAAGCACCCAGTCGTTTAAGGCCAGACCGGTATCCAGAGCGTGCTCAAGCTGCACGGGATAAAGTATTAGATAGATTAGCGGAATATCAAATTTGGCCCAAAGAGAAAGTGGCTGAAATAAAGCAAGAGCAAGTGCTACTTGCACCAAGACAAACGCCACAACTCGCGCCATTATTGGCTCGGCGTATGTATAACGAGCAAAAAGCGCCGGTGATCACAACCACGATTGATATTAATCTTCAACGACAACTAGAAGAGCTAGCCAAACAGTGGAAATATCAGCTAGCCGATAAAACTTCTCTGGCAATACTTGTGGTCGATCACACGGATATGAGTGTTAAAGGCTATGTTGGATCGGCAGACTTTAATGATAATCAACGCTTTGGGCATGTTGATATGATAAGTGCATGGCGTTCACCGGGATCAACTTTAAAGCCTTTTATTTATGGTCTTGCTTTGGATGAAGGATTGATCCATGCAGAATCACTATTACAAGATGTTCCGCGCCGTTTTGAAGATTACCGTCCTGGTAATTTTGATACTGGATTTAACGGTGCCGTGAGTGCGAGTGAAGCCCTTAGTCGTTCATTAAATTTACCTGCCGTTCAATTAATAGAAGCTTACGGCGCAAAAAAATTTGCAGCTAAGTTGCGACATAATCACCTTGAAATGCGTTTTCCTTATGGCTCTGAACCTAATTTAGCGCTTATTTTAGGAGGAACAGCAACACGAATGGATCAATTAGTGGCGACTTTTAGTGCGCTTGCAAGGCATGGAAAGACCGCGCCGTTACGTTTTACGCCAGAGCAAACCATCAATGAACGTATGTTAATGTCACCCGGTGCTGCGTGGATCATTCGGCGAATTTTAGCGGGAGAGGCACGGCCTCGTCCTGATAGTGCTATTTCAGCGGTTGTTCCTTTGGCTTGGAAAACAGGCACAAGTTATGGTTATCGTGATGCATGGTCGATAGGTGTTAATGCGCGTTATACCATTGGTGTTTGGGTGGGGAGACCTGATGGCACACCTGTTGCGGGGCAGTTTGGATTTGCAACTGCTGTACCGATAATGAATCAAGTTAATAATTTATTGACAAGTTATTTTTATCAAAATAAACAGCGGCCTCCTGTTGATCCTAGGCCAAATAGTGTCTCAGCCGCAGCTATTTGTTGGCCAACGGGAAAAGCTTTGCCTAAAGAAGATAGTAACTGTCGAGTCAGCCGACGAAGCTGGATCCTTGATAATACTATTCCCCCAACACTATTGAATGAAAGCCAAGAGGGCATTTTAGGCATCAATGAAAAAGTATGGATAGATAAAGAAGGAAAACGTACAGGGCCTAATTGTCCTGGTGCTCAATTAAAGGATATTGCTTTATGGCCGATAGCATTAGATGCTTGGTTGCCTGAAAAAGAGCGTAGAGCAAAACGATTACCACCAATTTCATTAACATGTCCACCGATTAAAGAAGATATGATCCCATTGTATATCTCTGGGATAAGAAAAGGGGATTTATTGCGTCCATTGCCTGGTGAAACTCAGCTTGAAATAACGGTTTCTACACAAGGGGGAAGTGGTATGCAATGGTGGTTTTTAAATGGTGAACAAATCGGTAAAACTGAAAATGGGGCAACGTTCTCTTATTTATTAGAAAAACGTGGCAAATACCAACTTTCGGTGCTTGATCTTAGCGGTCAAACGGATATGGTGAATTTCAGTTTTCGTTAAATAAGTGCAGAGTTTAATCAAATGAAGGCCAAAAATGTGATTAAATCGATAAATTATAACTTTTTTGCCACAGTTTTTTAAAAAAAAGCGGGATTTCATCTGTGCAATTTATTGTTATCCCCCTATAATCAATCCCTTATTTTTGCAGGGGATACGGTTTTGAGCTGTTTTTCCATGATCTGCGATAAAAACAGGCAACATAAGTTGTTATTAATACAATATTTTGAGGTAATACATGGCTATTCAGCGCACTTTTTCTATTATCAAACCAAACGCAGTGAAAAAAAATGTTATTGGTGCAATCTATAACCGCTTTGAAAGTGCGGGTTTCAGCATCGTAGCAGCAAAAATGTTGCATTTAACTCGTGAACAAGCAGAAGGTTTTTATGAAGAGCATAAAGGCCGTCCTTTCTTTGATGGTTTAGTTGAGTTTATGACTTCTGGCCCTATCATGGTACAAGTATTAGAAGGCGAAAATGCTATCCAACGTCATCGTGACTTAATGGGTGCAACTAATCCTGATAACGCTTTAGCGGGTACTTTACGTGCTGATTACGCGGATAGCTTTACAGAAAATGCAGTGCATGGTTCAGATTCAGAAGCTTCAGCTGCGCGTGAAATTGCTTATTTCTTTACTGAAAACGAAATTTGCCCACGCTAATTTATTAGCATCTGTATACGAAAAAATGTACAATGCGACGCCCTGTTAATCTTTAATGGGGCGTCTTTTTATTAATTAATAAGTATCCCGTTAATAGATTTTATTAACGTAGGCCGCATAGTGTAACAACGAGGCAATGTCATGACCCAATCTACCACTCCAGCGCCAAGCGCTTCTGTCGCTGTTTCTAAAGAAAATACTGTGAATCAAAAAACAAAAATCAATCTGTTAGATTTAAATCGTAAACAGATGCGTGAGCTTTTTGTCTCTATGGGCGAAAAGCCTTTCCGCGCTGATCAAATCATGAAATGGATATACCATTATTGCTATGATGATTTTGATCAGATGACAGATATCAACAAAGTGCTGCGTGCGAAGTTAAAAGAGATTGCCGAAATCAAGGCACCTGAAGTGTCTGAAGAACAACGCTCTGCGGATGGCACTATTAAGTGGGCGATTAAAGTAGGCTCTCAACAAGTTGAAACAGTCTATATTCCTGAAGATGATCGTGCGACGTTATGTGTTTCATCACAAGTGGGTTGCGCGTTAGAGTGTAAATTCTGTTCAACGGCACAACAAGGTTTTAACCGTAACCTTAAAGTTTCTGAAATTATCGGCCAAGTGTGGCGTGCTGCTAAAATTATTGGTGCTTTAAAAGAGACAGGCCGTCGTCCAATCACTAATGTTGTTATGATGGGAATGGGTGAACCATTACTTAACCTTAACAATGTTATTCCGGCTCTTGAAATTATGATGGATGACTTTGGCTTTGGTTTATCTAAACGTCGAGTCACCGTGTCTACATCCGGTGTCGTACCTGCATTAGATAAATTAGCTGATGCGGTTGATGTTGCTTTAGCGATTTCATTGCATGCACCAACAGATGATATTCGTGATGAAATTGTTCCTATTAACAAGAAATATAATATTGAAATGTTTCTTGATGGCGTGCGTCGTTATATTGCTAAATCTAATGCAAACCAAGGTCGAGTTACTGTTGAGTATGTCATGCTTGATCATATTAATGACAGCACTGAACAAGCACATCAATTAGCAGAGTGCTTAAAAGATACACCTTGTAAAATCAACTTAATTCCATGGAACCCGTTCCCAGGCGCACCTTATGGACGTAGTTCTAATAGTCGCATTGATCGTTTCTCTAAAGTGTTAATGGAATATGGTTTCACCACTATTGTACGTAAAACTCGTGGTGATGATATTGACGCTGCCTGTGGTCAACTTGCTGGTGATGTGATTGACCGAACTAAGCGTACTCTGAAAAAACGTCTGCAAGGTGAACCAATTTCAGTAAAAGCAGTCTGATAGAGGTGGGTAACTCTCGCTTTGTGCTGTGTTTTTAAAACAAAGTAGAGAGTTGCAAGAATGGATTAATTTAAGGAAGATAACGATGATAAGGATGTCATCAAAGGTTGTTGCTATCTGCTTGGTGTTATTGACAATAGGCTGCCAATCAACAGCAAATAAAAAACATGTTGCAGTGCCTCTTCGTCTTCAATTAGGGGAAGCTTATCTGGCTGAGCAACAATATCAGATAGCCCAATATCATTTTCAAAAAGTGCTGTCAGTGATGCCTGAGCATCCTGAAGCAAATTTAGGAATGGCATTAACATCCCAGTTATTGGGAAATCCTATTCAGGCGCTAGATTATTACAAATTAGCGATGAAGTCGAAGCCAGTAAATGTTAATGTATTAAGGTTTTATGGTAATTTCCTTTGTGAACAAAATTTATTAAACAACAATAATGTGTTAATTGAGGATATACCGTCAGATTATTTGGTTTGTCAGCATGCTGAATACCAAAAATCACCAAATTCGCGATGAGGACGTTAAAAACTGTATTTTCTCGTGTTCATCAATGTTAAACATCCAATAGCCACAGTGCCTAGATTGCTAATGAATACTGAAAACAAAACCGAAGAAGTGAAATTAACAGCGGGTCAACTTTTACGTCAGGCACGTGAAAAAGCGGGGCTAACTCAGCAGACTGTTGCTGATCGACTTTGTTTGAAGTTAACAACAGTATGTGAAATTGAAGCTGATACTATCTCTTCTGGTATTGCACCGACATTTTTACGTGGTTATATGCGCTCTTATGCAAAACTTGTCGGTGTTCCTGAAAGCGCAATTCTAGGTCTAATTGATCAACAAGCCCCAATAAAACAAGTCAAAGTAACAACAACACAAAATTACTCATTGGGTAAGCGTCATAAAAAGCGTGAAGGCTGGTTGATGAAATTGACTTGGGTTATTGTAATAGCAATGATAGCTTTAGTCGGTTTATGGTGGTGGCAGGGGCATCAAGCCGATCAACAAGAATTAGTCTCTATGGCTTCGCAAGACATAGGACAAAATAGTCCGCAAGAAAACACCAATACGATAGAATCTCCTTTATCAACCTTAGATAATAATAGCCCATCATCTGAGGGTGAAAATGTACAAGTGCCTGCTTCTCCATTAGTAGATAATCAGGCTAATGAGGTTGCCGAGCCATCAGTAACAGATGCCACACCTGAGGCAGAAGTTAAAACAGTTCCATTACCGGTGTCACCATTAACCACATCAACGACTTCTCGTGCTGATTCTGCTGAAGGCAATTCAACACCCGCACCAATTGTGGAAAATCAACTGGTCTTGATGTTTGATGGTGAATGCTGGTTAGAAATTCGTAATGCTCAAAATAAAGTTTTATTTAATGGTATTAAGAAAGCCGGTGACCGTTTGGAATTTAATGGTGAGCAACCTTATAAACTAAAAATAGGCGCACCTTCTGTTACTCGTTTACAGTTTAATGGTGAAGCTGTTGACTTAAGCCGTTTTACTGGAAAAATAGCAAAAATAACAGTACCGAGCGCTTAATCTGACTATACATTTGAGCAAGCATGGAAGCATGGGAGAATTAATCAATGCATAAAGAATCACCTATTATTCGTCGTAAATCGACGCGAATTTATGTTGGTAATGTACCTATTGGCGATGGGGCTCCTATCGCGGTACAGTCGATGACGAACACACGAACAACAGACGTTGAAGCGACTGTAAACCAGATTAAGTCTCTGGAACGTGTTGGGGTGGATATTGTACGTGTTTCTGTACCAACTATGGATGCGGCTGAAGCATTCAAACTAATTAAGCAACAAGTGAAAGTACCTTTGGTCGCTGATATTCATTTTGATTATCGTATTGCACTTAAAGTTGCTGAATATGGTGTCGATTGTTTACGTATTAATCCTGGTAATATTGGTAATGAAGAGCGTATTCGTCAAGTTGTCGATTGTGCCCGGGATCGCAATATTCCCATTCGTATTGGTGTGAATGGGGGGTCACTAGAGAAAGATATTCAAGAAAAGTATGGTGAGCCAACCCCTGAAGCGCTAGTTGAATCGGCTATGCGCCACGTTGATATCTTAGATAAATTGAACTTCGATCAGTTTAAAGTTAGTGTAAAAGCTTCTGACGTTTTCCTTGCTGTTGATTCTTATCGTTTATTAGCGAAAAAAATTGATCAGCCTTTACATTTAGGGATCACCGAAGCTGGTGGTGCAAGAGCCGGATCAGTGAAATCAGCTATAGGCCTTGGGATCCTTCTATCAGAAGGTATCGGTGATACTTTACGTATCTCTTTAGCCGCAGATCCGGTTGAAGAAGTAAAAGTTGGCTTTGATATCTTAAAATCATTACGTATTCGCTCTCGTGGTATCAATTTTATTGCTTGCCCAACATGCTCTCGTCAAGAGTTTGATGTTATTGGTACAGTTAATGAATTAGAACAACGTCTTGAAGATATCATTACACCAATGGATGTTTCTATTATTGGCTGTGTGGTTAATGGTCCTGGTGAAGCCGAAGTTTCTACACTAGGTGTAACCGGAGCTAAAACACGCAGTGGTTTTTATGAAGACGGTGTAAGACAAAAAGAGCGTCTTGATAATAGTAATATGATTGATTTATTAGAGGCGAAAATCCGTACAAAAGCGGCAATGCTTGACGGCAACCTCCGAATTAATATAAATCAATTGGATAAATAACACGCAATTAACAGGCTCATTAACTAATGAGCCTGTATTACTATTGATTTCACATTGAATACTGATTGTTTTCGCTTCTATAATCAGTTTATTGATCAATTAATAACTATTAGAGAAAAAAAGTGGCACAAAAAATCCAAGCCATTCGTGGTATGAATGACTACCTACCTGCTGATACGCGGGTATGGCAGAAAATCGAAAATACGCTAAAACAAATTTTAGCCGGTTATGGTTTTAGTGAAATTAGAACACCTATCGTAGAGCATACCCCTCTATTTCAGCGAGCAATTGGTGAAGTGACCGATGTTGTTGAAAAAGAAATGTATACTTTTACCGATCGAGGTGAAGACGCACAAAGCTTAACCTTACGTCCTGAAAATACCGCAGGTTGTGTCCGCGCAGGAATTGAACATGGTTTACTTTATAACCAAGAGCAACGCTTATGGTATTTAGGGCCAATGTTCCGTTATGAACGCCCTCAAAAAGGTCGTTATCGCCAATTTCACCAATTAGGTGCAGAAGTATTTGGCCTACAAGGCCCCGATATTGATGCTGAACTGATTATGTTAACGGCACGCTGGTGGAAGGCTTTAGGTATTGCAGAGCACGTGACTTTAGAACTGAACTCTATTGGTTCACTCGAAGCGCGGGCAAAATACCGTGAAGCATTAGTCGCATTTTTAGAGCAACACGTTGATCAATTAGATGAAGATTGCAAACGTCGTATGTATTCTAACCCATTACGTGTTTTAGACTCTAAAAATCCTGAAATTCAGACTTTATTGAATGATGCGCCTGAACTTTTCGATTATCTTGATGACGAATCAAGAGAACACTTTGATGGTTTATGTGCATTACTTGATGCTGTAGGTATTACTTATCGTGTTAATCAGCGTTTAGTCCGAGGCTTAGATTATTATAACCGTACTGTTTTTGAATGGGTAACCAGTGCATTAGGTTCACAAGGAACGGTATGTGCGGGTGGTCGCTATGATGGATTAGTGAAACAATTAGGTGGACACCCAACGCCTGCGGTCGGTTTTGCCATGGGGATGGAGCGCATGATCTTATTAGTTCAAGCGGTTAATCCTGAGTTTGTTGCTGATACTCATGTCGCTGATGTTTACCTTGCGTCTTTTGGTGATAATAGCCAAAGTGCAGCATTAATGCTGGCAGAAGAAATCCGTGATCAATTACCTACATTGCGCTTAATGACCAATCACGGTAAAGGCAATTTTAAAAAGCAATTAGGACGTGCTGATAAACATGGTGCTAAAATCGCGTTAATTTTAGGTGAAGATGAAATTAACGCTGGCACAGTAGCCGTGAAAGATTTACGTTCAGGTGAACAGACCATTGTATCGCGTAGCGAACTGGCCCAACAATTGACGCTGTTATTAGGTTAAGGAGAGACTTGTGGAAGTTTATAGCACCGAAAACGAACAAGTTGATGCAATTAAACAGTTTTTAAAAAATTATGGTTTAACGATCATTCTCGCTATTGTCATTGGCGTGGGTGGAATTTGGGGTTGGAAATATTGGCAATCACATCAAGCCAACCGTCTACAAGAGAGTGCGGGTGAATTTGCAACAATAAATGAAGCATTAACTAAACCAACGCCTGAAAATATCGCATTAGCCGAAAAATTTGTTTCTGAAACTAACGATATTTATGGTGCTTTAGCCTCTTTAGAGTTAGCTCAATTAGCGATTGATGCCAACGATTTAGCCAAAGGTGAAACACACCTTACTAAAGCAATATCTATGGTAAAGAATGAAGCATTTGCAGATATGCTTAACCTTCGCTTAGCACGTGTGCAACTGGCATTAGATAAAACTGATGCTGCGTTAATTTCATTAGAGCAAGTGAAAAGTAAAGCATGGGATGGAATGAAAAATTATATCCGTGGTGATGTATTAGCGAAAAAAGGCGATAACGCAGGTGCAGCCGCCGCTTATCGTAATGCATTGAATGATGAAAATGCAGGCGCTATTCGTTCATTGGTTGAACTTAAACTCAATAATTTATCCAATTAAAGGGATCTTCAGACATGCAACTGCGTAAAACTCTCCTGATCGGTCTACTAGCATCAGCATTATTAGCTGGGTGTTCTAGTGAGCAGGATAATGTGACAATGTCTCCATTGCCTGAGGTGCAGAGCCAATTTACCCCTTATGTGGTGTGGGACAAATCGGTTGGCAATGGTATTGGAAAATACTATTCCCACTTGTCACCAGCATGGGATGGTTCAGTTGTGTATGTCGCTGATCGCCATGGGGTAGTTAAAGCATTAGAATTAGAAACGGGTAAAGAGATTTGGTCTCAAGATCTCTCAACTAAAAAAGGTTTCTTCTCCTCTAATGAATCAGCATTACTTTCCGGTGGTTTAACCGTCTCTGGTACTCGTGTTTTTGTCGGCACAGAAAAAGCAAAAGTGTATGCTTTAAATACAGATGATGGCTCTATTGATTGGGAGACAGATGTTGCCGGAGAAGCGATTTCCAAACCTGTTGTTAGTGATGGTTTAGTGCTTATTCATACCAGTAACGGTATGTTGCAAGGGCTTGATTTGCTGACAGGTGAAGTATCATGGACGGTCAACTTAGATACACCATCATTATCCGTACGTGGTGAATCAGCACCAGCTGTTGCTTATGGTGCAGCGATTGTGGGCGCTGATAATGGCCGTGTTAGTGCGGTGGTGTTATCTCAAGGGCAATTAGTTTGGCAGCAAAATATTTCACAAGTGAAAGGCTCTACTGAGATCAGCCGCTTAAATGATGTCGATATTACGCCAATTATTGATGAAAATACTGTTTATGCCATGGCTTACAACGGTAATTTAGTCAGTCTAGATATGCGTTCAGGGCAGATCATCTGGAAACGTGATTTAGGTTCAGTTAATGACATGGTACTTTTGGGTGACAATCTATACCTTGTCGACCAAAATGACCGAGTTTTAGCTGTGCGCAAATCTGATGGTGTGACATTATGGACACAAGAAGATCTACTGCACCGTAATTTAACCGCCCCGGCTATCGTTGATGGTTATTTAGTGGTGGGAGATGCAGAAGGCTATCTCCATTGGATTGATACCAGTACAGGCAAATTTATTGCTCAAAATAAAGTCAATAGCTCAGGTTTATTAAGCCGTCCACAGGCTGTTCAAGATAAACTGATGATCCAAGCACGTGACGGTAAACTTTATCTATATCGTCGGTAATTAAGCACTGACAAATATAATTATTTTACGGCTCCTTTAAAGGAGCCGTTTCGTCTTTTTAGTATTTACATGTAAAATACCATCAGATTTATGATTGTATTTTTATGAGGCATCAAAAAATGATACCCGTTATTGCCTTAGTAGGGCGCCCTAATGTGGGAAAATCCACATTATTTAACCGACTGACACGCACAAGAGACGCATTAGTTGCGGATTTTCCTGGACTTACCCGTGACCGTAAATATGGTCGTGCAGAATTAGACGGTGAAGAATTTATTATCATTGATACTGGTGGTATTGATGGTGCAGAAGAGGGTGTAGAAACCCATATGGCATCACAATCACTGCAAGCCATTCAAGAAGCCGATATTGTGCTATTTTTAGTCGATGCGCGAGCAGGATTAATGCCAGCCGACCAAGGTATTGCTAAACACTTGCGTGGTGTTGAGAAAAAAACCTATTTAGTGGCGAATAAAACAGATGGTATCGATATTGATACCGCCTTGGCTGATTTCTACTCTTTAGGATTAGGGGAAATATTCCCTATTGCTGCTTCACATGGTCGTGGTGTTTCTCAACTGATTGAGCAAGCGTTGTTACCTATTGTGGGTAAAGTCGTCGAAGAAGAGAAAGAATTAACAGAAGAAGAAGAGAATGCCGCTTATTGGGCTGCTTTAGAAGCAGAGCAGAAAGAGCAAGAAAAAGAGGAAGAAGAGGATGATTTCGATCCGACAACACTTCCTGTTAAATTAGCTATTGTAGGCCGCCCTAATGTAGGTAAATCAACTCTGACTAACCGTATGTTAGGTGAAGAGCGTGTTGTAGTTTACGATATGCCAGGCACTACCCGTGATAGTATTTACATACCGATGGAGCGTGATGGTAAGGAGTATATCCTTATTGATACCGCTGGCGTTCGTAAACGCGGAAAAGTAAAAGAAACGGTAGAAAAATTCTCAGTGATCAAAACATTACAAGCGATTGAAGATTGTAATGTTGCACTACTTGTTATTGATGCTCGTGAGGGGATTTCAGATCAAGACCTCTCTTTATTAGGTTATATTCTTAATTCTGGACGCTCTTTAGTTATTGCTGTCAATAAATGGGATGGTATGACCCAAGAAGATCGCGAACAAGTTAAAGATATGCTTGATCTCAAATTAGGTTTTGTTGATTTTGCCCGCGTTCATTTTATCTCGGCATTACATGGTAGTGGTGTTGGTAATCTGTTTGAGTCGATTCAAGAAGCCTATACTTGCGCGACACGTCGTGTTGGTACATCAATGTTGACGCGCATAATGAAGATGGCAGAGGATGATCACCAACCCCCTCTTATTCGTGGACGCCGTGTAAAAATGAAATATGCCCATGCTGGGGGATATAACCCACCTGTCGTGGTTATTCATGGTAACCAAGTGTCTGATTTACCTGATAGCTATAAACGCTATTTAATGAATTATTTCCGTCGCACACTACAAGTGATGGGAACTCCTATCCGTATTCAATTTAAAGAAGGGGAAAACCCTTATGCGGATAAGAAAAATAAATTAACAGCTTCGCAAATACGTAAGCGTAAGCGCTTAATGGCTCATTTAAAGAAATCAAAATAAATTAAATAGCCAGTTAAATATAGAATAAAAACTGAGTTCGTTTCACTGGACTCAGTTTTTTATGATGAGCATGAAAGCGCAAAGCCCAGAGCATATAAAGTGGTTGTATAAATACTATGTCGTCTTTAGCCGAAGTATAGATGAAAAGTGATGTTTAATAACGCCCGTTCAAGCATAGTTAAGATCTTTGTAAGTATAAAGGTGTGGAAATAATCGAAGGATATTCAATCTTGTCCACTTTACCTAAAATAAAACAGCTATAATTATATTTTCAGCCGGAGGTCATTAAGTCGATGTTTGCAGAAAATAATCTTGAAAATCGTGTCATGAAAGAATTCTTTATAAAAAAGGAATAACTGAAAGCATCCTGCATTGAGTCATTAAAAGAGACATATTTATGTCAGCCTACTTACCAACTGATATTATTGCCTCACTTCGGTTGCGGTATCGAGGCTATTTGTTTAGTCATAAACGTGTTTATTGCCGATAAGGATTAAATCTAAAGCGCCGGATTAAAAAGCTCTTCCTGTTCGAGAAAAAAGACCATTAATAATTGAGAAAACACTGAATATTCTATGAACGTTAGATTTCATGCACGATAGTTTATATTGTGGTAAGTGTGTTTAGAATACGCAAGATTATAGATGAAGGAACGCGTGAATGTTCAGCAATTGAGGTTGATATGTAATCACTCTCAGAGCGTATTATAAGGAAGCTTGAATGATTAAAAATGGAAGAGGATTGCCAAAAACAGATTCGAGTCAATAAGAGTCCTGAATTTTTTCAGTCAACTTATTGAATTATTATAAAGATAGCTAATTTTCGCTATTGCTATATTCAATAGGGTAAACCGCAACAAAATGGGGTTATTGAGAGTTTTAATGAGTTATTTCGCCGAAAGTTTTTAAATGCTTATTTATTTGAATCGTTAATTTAAATTCAAGAATTAGTGTGGTTTGGCTGTAAAATTATAATCAAAATCGGACTCATGAAAGTTTTAATAATTTCCCACAGGAGACATATCGAAAAACGGTTAGAAAATTCTAATTTAACGTGTCTTAATTAATGGCAAGAGTGCAACATCTCGATCTTCTTTGATTACTTAATGTAGAATATCAAGTAAATTTTTTATAAGAGGATATTATGAAAATTAGAACTTATGGTTGGATTCAAAATCCATCATCGTTTCAATCATTAAAGAAAGTAGTGCAAATATTTGATGTTAATTCATTACATTATCAAAATTTAAAGGATAACTTAATTGAGACTATTTATAATGAAAATGTTAAATCCGAACTTAAAGGTAAGCTACTGAATAATATAGATAAGTTTAATTACCTGGAATTGGTCGGAACTTCTAAAAATAAAGAAGGTAAGGCAGCTAAATCAAGAAAAACTGCGGTTGCCGATGCGCTAATTCAAATAAGTATTGAACCTCAACAAATGGGAGCAACTGGTAAAACATGGACAGATAACTGGACTGCAGATGGTTTTCTTAGATGGGCAGTTAGCTTTAATTTTGTTAAAGTGAATAGAAAAACCGATACTTTTAGTATCACAGAAAAAGGTTTAGCATTTTCACAAGCAAAAGATGAAGAACAGGAACTTGAAATACTAAGAGCAGCTCTGTTGGCATATCCTCCAGCAACTCAAATTTTATCTCTATTAGAAAAAAGTGAAACTTACTGTACTAAGTATTACCTAGGCTCTAAACTAGGTTTTCGAGGTGAAAAAGGGTTTACTTCATATAATGAAGATATAATGTATAATTGGTTGTCATCAGCTACTCCAGAAGAGAAACGGAAAATTAAGTCTAATATTGAGGGAACCAGTGATAAGTATGCTCGAGGCATTTGTAATTGGTTGAAAAATGTTGGTTTTATTGAAACTAAACAAGTAAAAAGAACCTTCTCAAATGGGAGAAATGAAGGGTTTCAGGGGTACAAAATTACTGCTAGAGGAATTGCAGCTTTACACCGTTCTAAAGGATATTCTAGTAATAAACGTATTGAAAAATTTGTAATGTGGGAATTTTTCGCTACAGATGGACATAATAGAGATTATGTACGAACTCGGCGTGCATTTATTGTAAAATTGCTACACTCACCCATTTCATTGAATAAGTTAGTTTCTGAAATGAGAAATAAAGGGTTTCATGATTCCAAAGAAATATTTCAGTCAGATATTGAGGGATTAAAATTATTTGGTTTGCGTATAAATCATCAAAATAATAAATTTAAACTATTAGATAAAGTCTCAGATTTTTCTATTCCTCAACTAAATCTTACCACTGAGTTGCGTGATGAGTTGATAGAACAGCAAAAAGCTATATTTTTGCAAAAGACAAAACTGCCAATAGAATATATAGAATTACTCGAAATTGCACGAGATGGTAATCGCAGTAGAGATTTTGAAATTATTACAATGGGGCTATTTAGGGATATATACAAAATAAATTCTACGGTATTGGGGGGCTCTCGTAAACCTGATGGCTTATTACATATGTCTGATTTTGGTGTGATTGTAGATACGAAAGCCTATGCAGATGGATACTCGAAAAATATCGCTCAAGCAGATGAGATGATTCGCTATATCGAAGACAATAAACGTAGAGATTCTAATAGAAATCCAACGAAATGGTGGGAAATTTTTCCACAAACAATTCCTGAAAATAAATTTTATTTTTTATGGATATCAAGCTCTTTCGTTAATAAGTTTCCTGAACAACTTAATTATACGGCACAAGAAACCCAAACAGTAGGCGCAGCACTAAATGTGGAACAGCTACTGCTGGGAGCTGATGCAATACTTAAAAATAAGTTAACAATAAGAAAAGTTGTTGACTCTTTTAAAAATCAGGAAATTTATTTTGTACCATCTATATTGAATAATTAGTAATTAATACCTCTACACTACCTTGTTTAGAGGTATTATACGAAGCATTGCTATAATGAAAGTTAAGATAGTGGACTTGGAAATTATTCTCTGAAATAAAATTTTTTAACATGTCATGACTTTGACCTTTATGTTCTAATACATTACTTAAAGCAAAGCGTATATTTTTTTCATTTAACTGAAGGATAAGTTGATACATCTCTAGTTCTTGCTTTTTCCCCCAATTCTGAAACCCTCTATTTCCATCATTATAACTGCCAGTAGTTATGAGATATGGAGGGTCCAAATAAACGAAATCCTGTTTATTTAATTTACTTATATCAAAATCTTGAATAAAGTAATCCGTAAATATTGCATTAAGCGCTTTTAAACGTTGAGTGAAACATTTTAAATTATCTTTCATCCTTTCATTGAAACTACTTCTATCTCGTCCAAAAGGATTATTAAATTTCATATTATTATTGAATCGGAATTGGTAGTTGTAGCTAAATGACGATAAAACATATAAATCTAATGGGTTAGGGTTGCGATTGTAATCTTCTCTAAATTTTAGGAAGCCTTCTTCATTAGTTTTGCTTAGTCCATATTGAGCAATTCTACTCTCAATTAATTGAATTATAGATTCTATAGGTGTCTTTTGAAAAAATCTAAACATTTCATTGATTCGATAATTCATATCATTAAAGATGTGTTTCTCAGCAGTAACATTAATACCAACATTAGCTCCACCACTAAATAAATCAACGAATGTTCTAATATTACTCGGAAAAAAAGGTAGAATTTGCTTTAATAATCGATACTTACCTCCAATATAATTTAATGGACTTTTAACCCATTTTTTTTGTGGGGCATCAGTTGGTTTCAATCTAGTCTCTTTATTATTGATTATGGTTTTTGATTTAAATGGTTTCTTTTGAATATAAAACAACAGTTCGCATAACTCGGTTTTTACGGATCTTTGTTTGGATTGATATTTGCGATAGGGTATACGCTGTATATCAACATAACCATTTAATGAATATTTTTTTAATAACTCAATTAACTCATTCTCAGAAATTATTCCTTCTGTATTATAGCTAAGCAGAACATGTGTAGCATCAATATGCGCAATTAAATCTTCCATCACATTCCGAGCAGCTTTACTTGTCGAAAAATCACTTTTTAGTTCACTCCAATTAAAAATCTTAGTTTTACCTTTTAAAGGAGGTTTTGTATGTCTAGCGATATTTTCTAATAAATGGTAATTGGAAGCATATTGTCGATTATTGTAAGGGGTATCAATATAAGCAATATCAACGCTTATTTTTCTAATGAGTGTATTAGCATTTTCATTAAATGCTTTGTTACGGCAGCCATTATCGATAACTGATGGAAAGATCAAATTTAATTCATTTAAAGCTCTTTTATCCCAATGTTTTAAATAAGCGCCATAAGTGCCCGTAATATTACTAATGAAAGGTAGAGCTTCAATAAGTGAATTTAATAGATATAAATATTCGTGTTGGTTAATGTTATTATTTTTTTTCCAACAGTCTAACGTATTGTGAATGAAATCGACTCTTTTGGCATTTTCTACCGTAAGATACATGGCATCGCCTGTAGGTGAGTAGCTTAATTCGTAGTATTCGCTAGGTAAATGATTTACTGGAGTATCCATTAAGTAGGATAGTGGATTATGAATTCCTAATTTTTTTAGTTGTTCAAAATTAGGGCGGATATTTGCTTCAATTAAAGCTTTCGCGTTAACGTAACTAAAATACAATAGGTCATTGCTATAAATGGTGTAGTGAGGTTTGAAAAATAATCCAACACTATTTGTGCCGGCGAATAAATCCAAAAAGGTTTTTTCTGTACCATTAGTATGTTTATCTAACATATTTTTGATATGTTGTAACAATAATTTTTTAGAACCAATGTAGCGCATTATTTAACATCCGATAACATCCTTATTTTACTAGTTTAGCAATATCAATTTAGTTTCGCAAGTAAATGCCTAAAAGTGAAATATAAAAACTCACAAATAACTTAAACTTCTAATTCTTTATTTATTTTTTTTAAACTGTTGTAAGGGATTGTCTATTTTCACTAAATGAGATAGGTATCATTAGACTTCCTGCCTTAAAAATTACAGGGGTTATGATGAAAAAACTAGTTTTACCGAAACTAAAATCGTTAATATCTTAAGACGCGATGATTCAGGTATGAAAGTAGAAAATATTTATCGGCAAAATGGGATTAGCAACACTACTTACTATAACAAGAGATCAAAGTACGGTATTCCTGGAAGTTAATGATGTTAACTGATTAAAAGAGCTTGAAGAGGAAAATGTCAAGCTTAAAAAAGTGTTTGTAGCAGTTAGTCATGAAAATCATGCTATGAAGAAATTTTTCGCAAAAAGGGTTGGTAGTGGCGGAGAAGAAATTCTGTACTGAGGATTTAAAAGAAGCTGGTTTATCAGTCATTAAACCTTGTAAATTAACATTATTATTTCGGGCAACATTTTATCGTCGACAGCTAAATTGACGTGAAAGAGATCGTGCTGTGATTGATGCAGTGTAATCAGCCTTAGCTAAATCGCCACAATTAGGATTTTGAAAATGCTATTTTGGTTAAGATTTTAAGGGTATCCTTTTAATCATAAACGAATTTATTGCGTTTATTGTCGCTTAGGATTAAACTTGAAACGCCGCGTTAGAAAAGTGCTACCTACATATGAGAAAGACCATTATATGTTGATAGAAACACCAAACATTCAATGGCCCTAGACTTTATGCATAACAGTTTATATTGCAGTAAACGAAAACAGTTAGAAAACTCTAATTTGAAGTATCCCAATTAATGGGGAATAGACATCAACAGATACTCTATTTTTAATATTACATCAATGCTTTTTGCTAAGGTATTTTGATAGCAATAGTAGCCATTATATCATAGAATATTATATATTTATGAATAATATCCTGGTATTCCGGTGAACAATATTGTAGATTTCTATCAGACAGATTTATGGAATAATGGTATTTTTTAACGTCGTCTTTTTAATCATCTTTGTTTTCTCGTTGTTATCAAGATAATAACCTACTTATTTCGTGAATAAGCATTTGTAAGTAACCTTAAAATAGGTAATATCCGTCATAGTTGTTCAGGTTGTGTCAGAATAAACCCTAATTTAATTAAATTAGGGGGGTGATGAAAACGATGGTGGCTGAGCATTGCTCGACGATAAAACCGTTGATTAGGCACTAATAATTGATGCTTTTTCAATAAAGAAAGTAAGCAGTCAAAACTCAATAATTAATTGTTTTTGCTTCAAAATAAAGTGTAATTTTCTCACTTCAGACTAGGGTGAACTGTCCGTTCAAATTTCACCACACAAACAACAATCGTACCTAATTTTTTCTTTTATCAGACATATCTTTATGTTTGTAATAGTCTTATCGAGTAATTTTCATAAAACGGCAAGCTTTGGTTACGGTGAATTTTTCAACCGTTTTTTCCTAATAACTCGGCTTTGCGCTTTTATGATCGACGAACTTCAAAATCTCTATCCATGACTTTAACAACAGTTTCAAAAATCAGTCTTAAATTATATCTTTTCAAGCTCTTTTCCCTGCATTTTTAATACATGGTTCAGGTGTTTATTGCTTAGAGATTTGGTTCATAGTAGCACCTTTATAAGAATATTTGGTGTGCTTTTCGGTCAATCTAATCTACCAGTTTACGAAGCCAAACCAAAACGGTTGAACGTCTCTGTGTACAATATTGATATATAAGTAAGTTCATCTTTTTCTACATTGGTCAATGATAACTAATTTAAAGGCAAGGGAATAATAACCTTGAGTTCGTTTACTTACTTGTTTCATTACTTATCCAATTTGGAATTAGAAAAGTGTCAACTTTATTTAGGACAAGCACGGTATTAACTAAAGCCAATTATAATAAATAAATGGCTTTAGTTTTAATACATCAGTAACTGCTATACCCACTCTTTGTGAATTAAAAAATCAGTATACAGCTTAGCTTCGGGAGTATTAGGTTCAGGGCGATAATCATATGCAAAGCGAACTAATGGTGGCATTGACATTAAAATGGATTCAGTACGTCCGCCACTTTGTAAACCAAATAGCGTGCCTCTATCCCAAACCAAATTAAACTCGACATAACGGCCACGGCGATAAAGTTGGAATTGGCGTTCACGTTCTCCCCAGGGTATAGATTTGCGTTTTTCGACAATCGGCAAGTAGGCATCCAGGTAGCCCTGCCCGACACGTTGTACAAATTCAAAACAGTGATCGAAATCAGGAGTATTTAAGTCATCAAAAAATAGACCACCAACACCACGCGGTTCGTTACGATGTTTTAAATAAAAATAGTCATCACACCATTTTTTATATCGAGCATAATAATCTTGGCTAAAGGGATCACACACAGATTTAGCCACTTTATGCCAATGGATAACATCTTCTTCAAATCCATAATAAGGCGTTAAGTCAAAGCCTCCACCAAACCACCATACAGGAGCTTCTCCCTCTTTTTCAGCAATAAAAAAACGAACATTTGCATGTGAAGTAGGAATATAGGGATTAAGAGGGTGAATAACTAATGAAACGCCCATTGCTTGAAAACGACGACCGCTTAATTCAGGGCGATGAGCCGTGGCTGATGCAGGCAAGGCATCTCCATAAACATGGGAAAAATTAACACCCGCTTGTTCAAAAATAGCACCTTGGGTGAGCACTCGAGTACGACCACCACCGCCAGCTTCTCTTTGCCAATTATCTTGCTGAAAGGTTGCTTTTTGGTCTATATTTTCAATAGCATGGCAAATACTATCTTGCAACGACAAAAAAAATGATTGCACACGATGAATATCAGGTAAACTCATAATAACCTACAGTTTTTATCATATTTATTAAAAATGGAACGCGATATGACCTATGCTCTCATTTTGAAGTTGATTGATAAAGTAAACAAGGGATAATAAATTTAGTAACTTGTGAAAGATAACAGGCAAAACAATGGAAATACGTGTATTCCGTCAAGATGATTTTGAGGCAATCATTACACTTTGGGAACGTTGCGACTTGATCTCACCAGAAAATGATCCTGAAATTGATATTGAACGAAAGATTAACCACTCCCCCGATCTCTTTTTAATCGCAGAGGTTGCTGGCGAAATAGTCGGTAGTGTAATGGGAGGCTATGATGGTCATCGTGGCTCGCTTTACTATTTGGGCGTTCATCCTGAGTTTCGCGGTAGAGGAATTGCCAATGCACTAATCTCTCGGCTAGAGAAAAAACTCATTGCAAAAGGGTGTCCACAAATTACTTTAATGATCCCCGAAGAGAACGATGCCACTATTTGTATGTTTGAAAAGCTTCTCTATGAAGATCAAAATCAAGAGAATACGGCTTACACTAAACGCCTAATTATCGATCAGGACTTCGATCTTTAATTCTTCGCTAAATCCTCTTTTATTGACTGTTAAGATAATTTTAATCGGTTAATAGAGAGGATTTTCTTTTTTTGTACTTTCTTTCCTATCATGATGTTGCCTCGATAAAAAAGAACTTAACCTTGCTTATTTACTGGATAAAATCTGATATTGTCGATTTAAGGGAACAAACTTGGCTGAGTTATGGTCGTAACTAGTCTGAAGTATTCAGTTATTTTAGTTTTATGCGAGTAAAAACTTGTTGCCTTAGCATCAATTGAATTTATAACGAAAAAGTGAAATGGAGTATTTATAATGCCTAAATTTTGGTTACCCTTGTGCTTAAGCACAAGTGTCTTGCTATTAAGTGGCTGTTCATCCATGGGGGGAATGTCTTTTTCTGCACTTAATCCAATGAATTGGTTCTCAAATGAGACGTTAACGGTTTCTGCAAATGGATTAGGTAATATCACTGCTTCAACGGCAGTGACGGAGCAAGCGATCGAAAAAGAGTTGGGTAGCCGTTTCCATTACCGACAAGGAATGGAAATGCAACAAGGCAATATTATAGTTATTGTGCAAGCACTTGAAGATGAAAAAGTGCAAGTGGCTTTTTATGGCAAAGAAAAGGGCACAGTAGATAAAATCACGGTATCTGATCCTAATGCGAAAACAGCGTGGGGAACGACAATAGGTACACCATTTAAAGATATTTATAAAAAAGCATTTGGTATGTGCAGTAACGGGCCGAAAGTCGATAAACAAAAAACCATTCAATGCCAATCAGAACAAGCAAAATCAGTGAGCTATGTTTTTGCTGGGCAATGGGATGGCCCTGATGGTCTAATGCCACCCGATGAAACATTAGCAAATTGGCAGGTAACACAAATTGTTTGGCAAAAATAGGTTATTTTTAAGTGTTATTAATAAAATAATTTTATATTTACCTTTTCTGCTAACAAAAATTTGTTAAATAGCAAAGCCTAAAAATAAATGTTGGATATAATAAACCACATTAATTTATATGTTTTTTATTATTTATTAGGGAAGCAATATGTCTCATGCACAAAGCGGTATTTTAGTCGCACATAGTAAATTCGGTCTATTTATTGAAGCAATGGTGGTGGGGGAAATTGATCAACTACGTCAAGGCTGCCAACAATTTATGCAATCCCTTAGCGAATTACAAAAACAGTATCCTGATGCTTCATTAGGTGCCGTAGTAGCTTTTGGTTCAGATCTTTGGAAAAAATTATCAGATAATAATAGTGCGCCAGAGTTAAAGCCATTTCGTCCATTAGGCAAAGGGTTAGCTCCTGCGACTCAGCGCGATATGCTTATCCATATCCAATCCATGCGTCATGATGTGAATTTCTCATTAGCGCAAGCTGCAATAGCTGCTTTTGGTAACGTGCTCCAAATAGAAGAAGAGATCCACGGTTTCCGCTGGATAGAAGAGCGTGATCTTAGTGGTTTTATTGACGGCTCAGAAAATCCAGTTGGTGACGAGCGCTATGGTGTTGCTTTAATTAATGAAGGTATTGATGCTGGTGGTAGCTATGTTTTAGTTCAACGCTATGAGCATAACCTAAAAAAATGGGCGCGTTTTAGTGAATCAGATCAAGAAAAAATGATTGGTCGTACTAAAAAAGAGAGCATTGAGTTGGATGAATCAGAACGCAATATTACCTCTCATGTATCCCGTGTTGCTATTGAAGAAAATGGTGAAGAGTTAGCGATTTTGCGTCATAGCTTACCTTATGGAACTGCTAGTGGTAAACATGGCCTCTATTTCTTAGCTTACTGTGGTCGTTTATATAATATTGAACAGCAATTACTCAGTATGTTTGGTGAAGTTGATGGTAAATACGATGATTTACTGCGTATGAGTAAACCTGTGACAGGTAGCTACTATTTCGCTCCTTCTTATGAAGTATTAGCCGCTCTGTAAGTCTTAGCGTTACACTACTATTTTGCCACGCCAGTATCATTTACTATGCTGGCGTTTTTATTTTGACGAGGTCGTTTCTCGATATCTCAATGTTGAATTATTTTCAGTTAAATCATTATGATGCTTATTTATTTGGGCAATCTCACTCTTTATCCATTTATAATAGCTATTAGTTATATCAAATAACAAAAGCTAACTACACTGTTATAAATAAAGCCGATAGAGTAACCATTAGAATAAGACTTACGCTGATGGGTACTATAATGAAGAACAAAACAATCCGAACTTTTGCATTACAGGCAACCGTTGCATTGTCTTTGGTTGCGAGTAGTTATGCAAATGCAGCTCAATTACTTAATAGCTCTTACGATATTGCTCGCGAGTTATTTACACAGCTTAATAGTGATTTTAAAACTCAATGGGATGCTCAACATCCTGATGACAAAGTCACTATCAAACAGTCCCATGCTGGCTCTTCTAAGCAAGCATTAGCCATATTACAAGGTTTACCTGCGGATGTTGTCACTTATAACCAGGTGACGGATGTACAAATTTTGCATGATAAAGGCAAGCTTATTCCTGCTGATTGGCAACAACGTCTACCTAATAATAGCTCACCTTATTATTCCACAATGGCCTATTTGGTTCGTAAAGGAAATCCTAAAAATATCACTTCTTGGCAAGATTTGACCCGTGAAGATGTCAAAGTGGTTTTCCCTAACCCAAAAACATCAGGTAACGGTCGTTATACCTATTTAGCCGCATGGGGAGCGTTTGAAAAAGCTTATGGAAATGAAGCGCAAACCCGAGATGCTATGACAAAGTTACTCAAAAATGTTGCGGTATTTGATACCGGGGGACGGGGGGCAACGACCTCATTTATTGAACGTGGACTTGGTGATGTTTTAATTAGTTTTGAGTCTGAAGTAAATAATATTCGCCAGCAATATGGTGAAGATGATTATCAAGTTATTGTCCCTTCTGTAGATATTTTAGCGGAGTTTCCTGTGGCATGGATTGATAAAAATGTGCAACGCAATAAAACAGAAACTCTCGCCAAAGCTTACCTAAATTATTTATATAGCCCGAGAGCGCAGGAGATCATCACACAATTTAACTATCGCGTAAATGATAAAGCGGTGATGGCGAAAAAAGCAGATCAATTTCCAGCCACTTCATTATTTACCATTGAAGATGTGTTTGGTGATTGGAACCAAGTGATGAAAACGCATTTTGCTACAGATGGCACGCTAGATAAATTATTATTAGAAGGACGCCAATAATGTTTGCCACAACCAGCAAGCGAGTATTACCCGGATTTGGGCTTAGTTTAGGTAGTACGCTTTTTTATACTTGTTTGATCTTATTACTACCTATGAGTGCGCTGGTTGTGCAATTATCTGAAATGAGTTGGGCACAATATTGGGCGGTGATAACCCACCCTCAAATTGTGGCAGCGTATAAAGTCACTTTGTTGTCAGCCGGTGTTGCAAGTATTTTTAATGCTATTTTTGGCATGTTATTAGCGTGGATCATTACGCGCTATCGTTTCCCCGGCAGAAAATTTCTTGATGGATTAATGGATTTACCTTTTGCCTTACCTACAGCGGTAGCGGGATTAACCTTAGCAACGTTATTTTCTACTCAAGGATGGTATGGCTTGGTGTTAGATAAGTTTGATATCAAGGTGATCAATACATGGATTGGTATTGCTGTGGCGATGTCTTTTACTAGTTTGCCGTTTGTGGTCAGAACGGTGCAACCTGTTTTAGAAGAGTTAGGCCCTGAATATGAAGAGGCGGCTGAAACATTAGGGGCAAACCGTTGGCAAACGTTCCGTAAAGTTGTGTTACCTGAATTGTCTCCGGCGTTATTAGCCGGTACGGCGCTCTCTTTTACGCGTAGTTTAGGGGAATTTGGTGCTGTTATTTTTATTGCTGGCAATATTGCATGGCAGACCGAAGTGGTTTCTTTGATGATATTTATTCGATTACAGGAGTTTGATTATCCTGCAGCCAGCGCGGTCGCTTCTGTTATTTTATTGGTTTCATTAGTCTTACTGTTTTCAATTAATGGATTACAAAGCCGCTTTGGCAAGCGATTAAGGGGGCATTAATGTCGGATATAGCGCAACAACGCTCTCTTTATCGTCGCCAAATTGATTGGGTAAAATGGGGATTGATCCTTACAGGCGTTGTGTTATCCATTTTATTTTTAGTGGTGCCTATTGCGTGGATCTTTATGACTGCGTTTTCAAAAGGCATAGAAATATTTACCGACAACTTGCTAGATAGCGATATGTTACATGCTGTTTGGCTTACGCTACTTATCGCTTTAATTACTGTACCGATAAATATGTTGTTTGGTATTAGTATGGCATGGCTTGTTACGCGTTTTCGTTTTCCGGGGCGTCAGTGGTTAATGACGCTGATTGATATCCCATTTGCGGTATCTCCTGTCGTTGCGGGACTGCTCTATCTGCTTTTTTATGGTAGCAATGGTTGGGCAGGGCAGTGGTTGGAACAATTCGATATTCAGTTAATGTTCTCTTGGCCCGGTATGGTATTAGTGACGGTATTTGTCACTTGTCCTTTTGTCGTGAGAGAGCTTGTCCCAGTGATGATGAGCCAAGGAAGCCAAGAGGATGAAGCTGCTGTGTTATTAGGTGCCAGTAGTTGGAAAATGTTTTGGCGAGTGACATTACCTAATATTCGTTGGGCATTGCTCTACGGTGTGGTTTTAACAAATGCACGTGCTATAGGGGAATTTGGTGCCGTCTCTGTTGTCTCGGGGGCTATTCGTGGAGAAACCTATTCACTGCCTTTACAGGTCGAACTTTTGTACCAAGACTACAACACTGTGGGGGCTTTTACGGCAGCAGCATTACTTGCCATGATGGCAATTATTACATTAATGGTTAAAAGTGCGTTGCAATGGCATTTAGAACGTCAGCAATAACGCAAAACAGGGGCAAAATATGAGTATTGAAATTAATCATGTCACAAAATATTTTGATCGCACTGAAGTGTTGCATGACGTGAATTTAACGGTCAATTCCGGTGAGATGATGGCGCTATTGGGGCCATCAGGCTCAGGTAAAACTACTCTATTACGTATCATTGCAGGACTTGAGCATCAAACGGAAGGTAAAATCTGTTTTGCAGGGCAAGATGTCAGTCGCTTACATGCCCGCGAGCGCAAAGTTGGGTTTGTTTTCCAACACTATGCGCTGTTTCGCCATATGACGGTATTTGAAAATATTGCCTTTGGCTTAAGCGTATTACCACGTCGCGAACGTCCTAACAAAGCCGTGATTGATAAAAAAGTCACGCAATTATTAGAGATGATCCAACTGCCTCATTTAGCACAGCGTTATCCCGCACAACTTTCAGGGGGGCAAAAACAGCGCGTAGCTTTAGCGAGAGCATTGGCTGTAGAGCCACAAATTTTATTACTCGATGAGCCTTTCGGTGCGTTAGATGCCAAAGTGAGAACTGAATTACGCAGTTGGTTACGGGAGTTACATAGTGAGCTTAAATTTACCAGTGTTTTTGTCACCCATGATCAACAAGAAGCAATGGAAGTCGCTGATCGCATCGTTATTATGGGAAATGGCAAAATCGAACAAGTGGGTACACCGCAACAAGTTTGGCACACGCCTGAAAGTCGCTTTGTTTTAGAATTTCTCGGAGATGTTAATCATCTCCAAGGTGAAATTAATGGTGCGCAATTACAAATTGCTGGCTATCACTTACCTTTATCGGTTACGCCGCTCTATCAAGGCAAAGTTGATGTTTTTTTGCGCCCTTGGGAAATTTCACTTAACCCGCATAGTGATAGCTTATGTAAACTTCCCGTCAAAGTAATAGAAGTGACTCCTAAAGGACACTATTGGCAATTGGTTTTACAGCCTATTGAGTGGGGAAATACGCCAATTAGCGCGGTATGGAATGATATGACATCAATACCCCATAAAGGTGATATTTACTATATGGGCGGTGCAAAAGCGCGGTTATATGCACAAGATCGTCCCTTAACAACAGTTTCACTGGCATACACAGCTTAAAAAATAGCATTATTCTTTTATTACAGTTAATGATTGCCCATGCAGATTTTTTTGCATGGGTATTTTGGCTATTGAGTAAAACTGACTATACAGGCTATAACACGAAAAAGAATAAAATCTATCAAAAAATGTTAATTTTATTGCGTTAATAAGTTAAATATGATTTCTTCATTAATACAAACAAATAAATGATCAGGGATTTATTGTGGCAGGCTTAGAACAATTTATTGGTAATACACCATTGGTCAAATTACAACGACTTTCACAAGGATTAGATGCAGAAATATGGGTTAAGCTTGAAGGCAATAATCCGGCGGGTTCTGTGAAAGATAGAGCCGCGTTATCGATGATTGAGCAAGCTGAATTACGCGGTGAAATTAAACCTGGCGATACATTAATTGAGGCAACCAGTGGTAATACAGGGATTGCTTTAGCGATGATAGCGGCAGTAAAAGGTTATCGACTAAAATTATTAATGCCGGAAAATATGAGTAAAGAGCGTCAAGCATCCATGCAAGCGTATGGCGCCGAGCTTATTTTGGTTAGCCGCGAAATTGGTATGGAAGGGGCGAGAGATTTAGCGCAAGAAATGGAGCGTAAAGGTGAAGGGAAGGTATTAGATCAGTTTAATAACCCCGATAACCCTCGAGCGCATTTTACTTCAACTGGCCCTGAAATTTGGCAACAGACTCAAGGGCGTATTACCCATTTTGTTTCTAGCATGGGGACAACAGGTACGATAACTGGGGTGGGGAGTTACCTAAAAACGCAATCGGACACAGTAAAAATTGTCGGGTTACAACCGGAAGAAAAAAGTCAAATTCCGGGTATTCGTCGTTGGTCTCCAGCCTATTTACCCGGTATTTTTCGAAAAGAGTTGGTTGATAGTGTTATAGATATGTCCCAAACAGAAGCAGAACAAACTATGCGCCTATTAGCGAGTAAAGAAGGTATATTCTGTGGCGTTAGTTCTGGGGGAGCCGTAGCAGGTGCAATACGCGTTGCTAAAGAGAACCCAGGGGCTGTGATTGTGGCGATTATTTGTGATAGAGGCGATCGCTATTTATCAACTGGGGTGTTTGGTTGAGTTTTCTGCGCTCGTTAAAGCTCATTCGCTTGCATATAAAAACCGCCACAGAGGAAATGTGGCGGTTTAAAAGTGAGAACAGATTAAAAATTATTTTTTGATCTGCATTACAACGGTTTCACCAACAGTTACTGGGCCTGTCATTTTAGTTAAACCTTGGATTTCATCCATATTAGAAATCACAACCGGTGTTAATACCGATTTTGCTTTTTCTTCTAATACCGCTAAATCAAATTCTAAAACAGTATCACCGACTTTAACTTGTTGACCTTCTTCAGCGATACGTTTAAATCCTTCACCTTTTAGTTCAACTGTGTCGATACCGAAGTGGACAAATAATTCGATACCGTTGTCAGACTCAATAGAGAAAGCATGGTTAGTCTCGAAAATTTTACCGATAGTACCATCAACTGGTGCAACAATTTTATGACCAGCAGGTTTGATAGCAATACCGTCACCTACAATTTTTTCAGCGAAAACAACATCAGGAACATCTTCGATATTGACGATTTCACCAGAAAGTGGTGCAACAATATCAATCGTGCCACTGCCTTTCTTTTCCTCTGAAACCAGTGATTTTAATTTATCAAACAGACCCATGAATCTTCTCCTAATTATTTTAGTTGGGACCGGGCTCTGGCTAACGTTATTAGCACAGTGTTTTTTCTTTAGTAAAAGTTTCTACTAAGTCCATTAATTCCTTTGCAGTCGGCTGAGCAAGTGCTTGCTCTGCCAGTGCTTTTGCATCATCAAAATTGGCGTTACGAATAATTTTTTTGATGCGAGGAATTGATATAGCACTCATACTAAACTCATCTAATCCCATGCCCAGAAGCAACATTGTTGCCCGTTCATCCCCGGCAAGCTCACCACACATTCCAGTCCATTTACCTTCAGCGTGTGATGCATCAATCACCTGTTTAATCAGATTAAGTACAGCAGGTGACATTGGATTATATAGATGAGATATCAGCTCATTTCCACGGTCTACAGCCAGAGTATATTGTGTTAGATCGTTAGTCCCAATACTGAAAAAGTCAACTTCTTTTGCCATATGGCGAGCCATAACAGCCGCTGCTGGTGTTTCAACCATAACACCGACTTCGATAGATTCATCAAAAGGCTTATTTTCTTCACGAAGCTGGCTTTTCAGTATTTCAAGTTCCGCTTTCAATGCTCGGATCTCTTCAACAGAGATAATCATTGGAAACATAATACGTAGTTTACCAAAAGCAGATGCTCTTAAGATAGCACGTAATTGTGGATGAAGGATCTCTTTGCGGTCAAGACAAATACGAATTGCACGCCAACCTAAGAATGGATTCTCTTCTTTCGGTAAATTCATGTAAGGTAAGTCTTTATCGCCACCAATATCCATAGTACGGATAATGACCGCAGGACTGCCTACCGCTTCAGCCACAGCTTTATAAGCTTGGAATTGCTCTTCTTCTGTTGGTAAGGAATCTCTATCCATAAATAGGAATTCAGTACGATAGAGTCCAACACCTTCCGCACCATTACGCTCAGCACCTGCGACATCACGTACAGTACCTATATTAGCGCAAACTTCAACTTGATGCCCATCAAGGGTAATTGCTGGTAAATCTTTTAGTTTTGCCAGCTCTTCTTTTTCATGTAGGTACTCTTCTTTGATAGCCTTTAATGCTTCGAGCTCTTCATCAGAAGGATTAATAATGATTTTATTGTTAATCGCATCAAGAACCAGATAATCTTCTTTTTTAATGGTCTCTGTTGCATTAGATGTGCCAACAATCGCTGGGATCTCTAAAGAGCGCGCCATGATAGAGGTGTGTGATGTTCTACCCCCTAAGTCAGTGATAAAGCCTAACACATTGTCTAAGCTAAGCTGCGCTGTTTCTGATGGCGTTAAATCTGTAGCAACTAAAATCACTTTTTCAGAAATAGCACTTAAATCGATAATTGGCATCTCTAAGATATTACGCATTAAGCGCTTACCAATATCACGAACATCAGCCGCACGCTCTTTTAAGTACTCATCATCTAAGGCTTCTAATGCGGTTGCCTGATCTTCAATAACAGATTGAACCGCTGCTTCTGCGGTTTTCTTGTCACTTTTGATGAGGGATATGATCTCTTGTTCGAGTTCCTCATCTTCTAATAACATAATATGGCCTTCAAAAATCTCAGCTTTATCGGCACCAAGATTTTTTTCAGCACGGGCTTTAATGATTTCTAGTTGTTGCGCTGATTTATTACGACCATCTTTAAAACGTTCGATTTGGGTGTCAACTTCGTCACTTTGGATTTTACGTTGGCTAATAATAATAGGTTCTTCTTTAAGTAGAAGAGCTTGACCAAATGCGATACCCGGTGAAGCTAAAATTCCTGAAATCATAATTTATCCTACGACTTGCTGGTGATAATTTTAAAAAAATAGGATCAAGAGACACTGCTGTTTTAAAATCATCGAGTTATAAATTCCCCTGAGCGATTTTCAGGGGAAAATAGGACGTTAATGAATAGCGAAAGGTAACTGGATTACTCTAACTCAGCCATTAACTTAACTAAATGTTCTACTGCTTGTTTTTCATCTTCGCCTTCAGCAGAAATAGTGACTACAGTACCTTGGGTTAATCCTAAAGTTTGTAATTTGAATAAGCTCTTCGCGCTGGCTGATTTACCACCAGAAATAAGACTAATATCAGAAGAGAAAGTTTTAGCCTCTTTTACTAACTGTGCTGCAGGACGAGTATGTAAGCCGTTTGGTGCTGTAATAGTAACTTCTTGCTGGTACATAGGATTTTTTCCTTTTATAACTCAATTATTCACATTAAGTCAGGACTTAGTAAGTGTAGATGAAATTGTCCTGCTTTGCGTAGCAATATCAGATAATATAAGCCATGTTACGTTATCCGATAAAAATAGTCCCCAGAAATTGAAAGCAGTGCTGTTTTTATCACTTGCCTATTTTCTGATTAATTTCGACCTTCGAAATAATTACTTGATTAAATACTAAACTCGACAGAATAAATCACCTATCTGGATAACAAAGTTTGATCTCTACCACAAAAAAAGCACCCTGAAGGTGCTTTTTTAATAAATATTTTACATTTTAGGTGACGCGATTTAGCTGTCAGAGATATCAGCAAAAAGTGGGGTGCTGAGATAACGTTCACCTGAAGAAGGTAAAATCACTACGATTTCTTTATTAGCAAATTCTGGCTCTTTAGCTAATTTCACTGCAGCCGCAATTGCCGCACCGGATGAAATACCCGCTAAAATACCTTCTTTGGTCATAACGTCACGAGCTGTTTCAAATGCTTCTTCGTTAGTAATTTGGATCACGCGATCTAATAGTGATAACTCTAAGTTTTCAGGGATAAAACCTGCACCAATACCTTGGATTTTATGTGGACCAGGCTTAATTTCTTCACCTGCTAATGCTTGGCTAATAACAGGAGAATCTTTAGGTTCTACCGCAACCATAGTGACAGCTTTACCTTGGGTATTTTTCAAATAGCGACCAATACCTGTGATAGTACCACCCGTTCCGACACCTGCGATAACTACATCAACTTTGCCATCAGTGTCATTCCAAATTTCAGGGCCTGTGGTTTTCTCATGAATTTCTGGGTTTGCTGGATTACTAAATTGTTGTAGTAGAAGGTAACGGCTAGGATCGCTATCACGAATTTCGTTCGCTTTATCAATCGCTCCCTTCATACCTTTAGCGCCTTCAGTTAACACAAGGTTAGCACCTAATGCTTTTAATAATTTACGGCGCTCAATACTCATGGTATCAGGCATAGTCAGTGTCAGCTTATAGCCACGAGCAGCAGCTACATAAGCCAAGGCAATCCCAGTATTACCACTGGTTGGCTCAACTAGCTCTACGCCGGGTTTCAGGATACCTTTTTTTTCTGCATCCCAAATCATATTTGCACCGATACGGCATTTTACACTAAAGCTTGGATTACGAGATTCTACTTTAGCTAAGATATTGCCATTACCGAAATGTTTTAAACGAACTAGGGGGGTATGGCCAATAGTTTGCGAGTTATCTTCGAAAATTTTGCTCATTTTTATCCTCGGTACATGATTTTTTATAAGGTCAGATGAAATTACCATACGCCATCAAGCAAAAGATGGAAATAAGCTTTATGAATATCCTTATAACTTTTTTTACTTTTTATTCCAAAAGATTCTAATCACAATGAAACCAGTGGTATTACCACTGGCCTGCTTGTACATGTTGATGACGATATCGATCACACCACATGGCAGTGGCACCACAAATTGCAACCGGCATAATGACTAGGTTTAAGATTGGGATCATAGTGAAGATATTAATTACCATACCAAATTGTAAATTGTTCCATTTGTCTTTTTTCAGCGTTGATTTCATATTGGCGAAAGAGACTTTATGGTTATCGAATGGAAAGTCGTTATATTGGATTGCCATCATCCAAGCGCCAAATATAAACCAAAGAATTGGGGCGACAGTTTGTCCAACAACGGGAACAAAATAGAGCAATAACAATACAATGGCTCTTGGCAAATAATAAACGACCTTGATGATTTCTCGTTTTAAAATACGTGGAATATCTTTTGTAATACCTAATAAGCCGGTATCCGGAGGATTAATACCCGTTATTTGACCTTCTAATTTTTCAGCTAATAATCCATTAAAAGGCGAAGCGATAATATTGGCTATGGTGCTAAAGAAATAGGTAAAGACCAGCAAAATAAAAATAACTGACAGTGGCCAGATAACATAGCTTAACCACTGTAGCCAATCAGGGACTTTTTCCATCATCCAATTGACCATTTCACCAATCTGGCCATATAACCACCAAAAGGCACTACCGAGAATAATAATATTGGCAAGTAAGGGTAAAATAACAAAACGTTTTAGACCCGGGCGAGTAATTAATCGCCACCCAAGTGCAAAATAGTGAAATCCATTTAAATTTTTGGTCGATTCTGTCAAATTTGTCATACTTCCTATTCTCTCCTATAAGGGCAAGCTAGTATCATATAGAGAGATAATCAGCCTTACTAGTGATAAATTGTCTAAAAAATGCGCATAAGGTGTTGAAGAGTGTATCTTTGTGACAAGAAAATTAAGTATTGGCTTGCACTTATAAGCATTGGCAAATACTCTTAGTAAAAGTAATATTCGCCATTGTGGCTATTAAACCTCAAGACAACAGAGATAGAAATGATGCAGCAAAATTTGCGTCTGATATTAATCGTTGTTGGTGCGATTTTAATCATAGCTTTGTTATTACACGGCTTATGGATTGGTCGAAAAGAGCGTTCTAAGCTTTTCCGTAATCGCCCAGTAAAACGTCAGAAACAGAATTATCAGTCAGATGAGAACGATGATGAACCCCAGTATACTGAGGCAAATCATCAGATGTCGTCTTTAACTTCAACGCAGGAGGCTCAAAGTGTGCCACCGGTTAAATCGGAGCCAACACTTGCGCCACAATCCTCAGTTGCAGATAAAGATCCACTTATGTCTGGAACACCAGCACAGGGACATTCTAACGATACTTCATTACAACGAGAGCCTAGTCTTGGTGTTTTTGATGTTATTGAACAAAATAATGACTCTGCGCCTCAGCAAAAAGAACCGATACCCGAAGTAGAGGTAAACCATGCTGATGTAAAAGAAGGTGATATTAGTGAGACAAAACTTGCCGATGTAGAGCCAGTGCCAGTATCGTCGAACTCTGTTGCTAGTGATGAAATACATACCACTGATACAGATAGGCCATTGGATGCTGAAACCTCATCTGATGTGAAACAAGCTGAGCAAGCTTTATCCGGAACAGAAGAGCCAAAAGCAGAAGAAGAGCTGGTATTAGTATTAAATGTCAGCGCTCATCATGGTCAAATGCTTGACGGTGAGGTGTTAATGCAGAGCATTATTCAAGCGGGTTTCCAGTTTGGTGCGATGAATATTTTCCATCGACATCTTAACCCGACGGGTAATGGCCCTGTATTGTTTAGTCTTGCCAATATGGTAAAACCGGGTACTTTCAATATTGATACGATGGCTGAATTAACCACGCCTGGCGTATCCATGTTTATGATGGTGCCATCTTATGGTGATGCTAATCAAAACTTTAAATTGATGTTGCAAGCAGCTCAGCGTATTGCCTCTGATGTGGGCGGTGTTGTGCTTGATGAAGAGCGCAAACTGTTAACACCACAAAAAATTGAACTTTATAAATCTAGAATTCGTAGAACACTAGATTTACATCAATAGTCTTTTTATCAAAAGCTCGCTTGCGGTGCTAGGTTGGATAGATTTAAAGAAATCAGGAAAATTAATGACTTGATTTTCGGCTGATAATACAAAGTGGGGAAATTTGGTTTTTCTCACATTGCCAACAACCTCAGCCCCCGCTTGCGGGGGCTTTTCTTTCTTTGGTGATACCTCATGAATCAAAATATTCAACAACAAATTGATGAACTTCGCGTTACACTACGTCACCATGAATATCTCTATCATGTCATGGACGCACCTGAAATTCCTGATGCTGAATACGATCGCTTAATGAATAAGCTAAAAGCATTAGAAGCCGAACATCCTGAACTCATTACCCCAGATTCTCCTACTCAACGGGTAGGGGCATTACCTTTAACGGCTTTTGAGCAAGTTAGGCATGAAATTCCAATGCTCTCTTTAGATAATGCTTTTGATGAAACAACCTATTTAGCATTTGATAAACGTTTACGTGACCGTCTGAAAAATAATGAAGAGATCACTTTTTGTTGTGAATTAAAATTAGATGGACTTGCGGTAAGTCTACTATATGAAAATGGCCGCTTAGTACAAGCTGCAACCCGTGGTGATGGTACCACTGGAGAAAATATTACTGAGAATGTCAGAACCATTAAAGCCATTCCTTTGCGTTTATATGGCGATAATATCCCCGCACGAATTGAAATTCGTGGAGAAGTCTTTATGACTGAAAAAGGGTTTGAGCATTTAAATGAAGAAGCTCGACGCACGGGAGGAAAAGTATTTGCTAATCCTCGTAATGCAGCAGCGGGTTCATTACGTCAGTTAGATCCTCGTATTACAGCCAAGCGCCCTTTGACTTTCTTCTGTTATGGTGTTGGCGTGCTTGAAGGCGGTGAATTACCGACAAGCCATTATGCACGTTTACAGCAATTTAAAAAATGGGGATTACCTGTTAGTGATGCTATTAAATTATGTACAGGAACTAAAGCTGTACTTGATTTTTACCATCATGTAGCAGAAATTCGCCCTAATCTAGGCTTTGATATTGATGGTGTGGTTATCAAAGTAGATGATATAGCTCTACAAGAAGAGTTGGGATTTGTGTCTCGTGCTCCCCGTTGGGCGATTGCTTACAAATTCCAAGCCCAAGAGCAGATGACGGTGATTAAAGATGTTGAATTTCAAGTGGGGCGTACAGGGGCGATTACACCTGTCGCTCGTTTAGATCCCGTACAAGTGGCAGGGGTAATAGTCAGTAATGCCACACTTCATAATGCTGATGAAATTGAACGTTTAGGATTACGTATTGGTGATACGGTGGTTATTCGCCGTGCAGGCGATGTTATTCCTCAGGTTGTGAGTGTGATTGAAGAAAAACGCCCTGAGAATGCACAAGAAATTGTTTTTCCAACCCAATGCCCTATTTGTCAATCTGATATTGAGCGTATAGAAGGTGAGGCTGTTGCCCGCTGCACGGGGGGATTAATTTGCGCAGCGCAACGTAAAGAGGCGCTTAAACATTTCGTTTCTCGTCGTGCGATGGATGTTGACGGCATGGGAGATAAAATTATCGACCAATTGGTTGAAAAAGAGTATGTCAAAACACCGGCTGATTTATTCCGTTTAGATGAAAAGATCTTATCTGGTTTAGAACGTATGGGGGAGAAATCAGCCAAAAAACTGCTTAATGCATTAGAAAAAGCAAAATCAACCACTTTTGCCCGTTTTATCTATGCCCTTGGTATTCGTGAAGTAGGAGAAGCAACGGCCAATGGATTAACCGCTCATTTTGTTTCATTAGAGGCATTACGTGAAGCAAATATTGAAGCCTTAAAGGCAGTTCCTGATGTGGGTGATATTGTTGCAAAGCATGTGGTTAATTTTTTCCAAGAAGAACATAATAAAAATGTGATTGATCAACTTGTTAATGACATTGGCATTACTTGGCCGGCACCGGTTGTGGCTACTCATGAAGCAGGTGATAATCCTTTTGCTGGTAAAACAGTCGTGCTGACAGGCTCTCTTTCTCAATTAACGCGAGATGAAGCAAAAGATAGATTAGTTGCACTTGGTGCAAAAGTGAGTGGTAGCGTTTCGAAAAAGACAGATATGGTCATTGCTGGTGAAGCGGCGGGTTCTAAATTAGCCAAAGCAAATGAATTAGGTATTACTGTTATTGATGAAGACGAAATGATCCGCTTGCTTGATCAATCTAAATAATCGTTTACAATAATCTTAGATGCTATTGAGAGCAGTTCTCAGTAGCATCTTTAACTTAAGCTAAATTCACATTTTGTGTTACTTAAGTTACTCCTAAAGTGTGATCAACCTATCTTATTTAATAAATAGTGTGTATATGGTTTCACTGTATTGTGACAATAATCACATCGTAATGTTACGCGTTACATAAAATGCTCTCCAAGATTTATTTTTATTTTTGGAGCATGCATGTCTTCTATCATTCACTTTGTTTTGGCTCTCGCAGTTATTGGTGCATTAGCATTTATTGCAAGTAATAACCGCAAAGGGATCCGTCTGCGTTATATTGTGCAGTTATTAATTATTGAAATCGCATTGGCATGGTTCTTCCTCAATTCTGATATTGGTGAAGGCTTTGTCCGTGGTTTCGCTGGGCTATTTGATCACTTATTAGGTTATGCCGCACAAGGTACTGAGTTTGTCTTCGGTGGTATGATGAAAGGTGGTCTAGCATTCTTCTTCTTGAATGTATTATGTCCTATCATCTTTATTTCTGCATTAATTGGTATTTTGCAACATATCAAAGTATTGCCTTTCGTGATCCGCATTATCGGTACAGTGCTGTCCAAAGTGAACGGTATGGGGAAACTAGAATCGTTTAATGCGGTTAGCTCCTTAGTACTTGGCCAATCTGAGAACTTTATCGCTTATAAAGATGTATTGGGCAAAATGTCTCAGCGCCGTATGTACACTATGGCGGCGACAGCGATGTCTACGGTATCAATGTCAATTGTTGGTGCTTATATGACTATGCTTGATCCTAAATACGTTGTTGCTGCACTGGTTCTGAATATGTTCAGTACTTTCGTTATCCTATCAGTGATTAACCCATATTCTGTTGAAAATGAAGAAGATATCCAGATGGGGAATCTGCATGAAGGTCAAAGCTTCTTCGAAATGTTAGGTGAATATATCTTAGCTGGTTTCAAAGTTGCTTTAATCGTTGCGGCAATGTTGATTGGTTTTATCGCATTAATTGCTGCGGTAAACGCTATCTTTAGTATGATTTTCGGTATTAGTTTCCAAGATTGCTTAGGTTATGTGTTCTATCCATTAGCATGGGTGATTGGTGTACCTGAGCAAGATGCATTACGTGTAGGTAGTGTGATGGCAACTAAATTAGTCTCTAATGAATTCGTCGCGATGGGAAGCTTGCAAGATCTGGCTGCTGAATTAACACCACGCTCTGTTGGGATCTTATCTGTCTTCTTAGTCTCATTTGCTAACTTCTCTTCTATCGGTATTGTTGCAGGGGCTATTAAAGGTCTGAACGAAATGCAAGGTAATGTGGTTTCTCGTTTTGGTCTTAAATTACTATTTGGTTCTACGCTAGTTAGCTTCTTATCTGCTGCTATCACAGGCCTGTTTGTTTAATCATTGAGATAAGACAGATAGCATGTGAAATAAATAACAATGTAAGATGGATAACTTAGTTATCATGTAACATAAATCAAGCAGTACCCGTCGGTACTGCTTTTTTTATCGTTAAATTACCTTATAATCCTTATCATTCCTTCTCGATAAAGCGATAGAGATCATGCTAGAAAAACAGCATCTTATTGATATAGCCAACACACAAATGCCATTTGGTAAATATAAAGGGCGAATGCTGGTGGATTTACCTGAAGAGTATTTATTGTGGTTTGCCAAGAAAGGCACCTTCCCTGAAGGAAAGCTAGGGCAACTAATGGAAATGACCCTAGCAATTAAAATTGATGGCTTAGAAGGGTTACTAAAACCATTAAAGCAGTCGCGTTAATCAGGCTCTGTAGGTAACTTATCCGCTATTAGTGCGTTAATAACTTTATGACTCAATTCAATAAACATAGCTTGTTCTGCAGGTGTTAATTGCGCTTGTAGCTTCTGTGCGTTCTGTTTTCGGCCTAAAGCGGCTCTTGCTAAAAAAGCTTTACCTTCATCTGTTAAATGCGTAATTAATTCACGTTTATCTTTCTTAGAACGATCCTGAGCAATAAAACCTAATGATTTTAATCCTCGCATAAACTTAGATAAATTTTGGCGTGAGATAGCTAAAATTTCACAAAGTTGAGATGGCGTTAAATCACCGCGTAAACGCAATAATTCTAAAATATCATATTGTCCCCAAGTTACTTGCTCTGGTGTATAACGGGTGCGTTGTGCAACCAGAGTACACTGTAAAAGCGATAGGGCATTTTCTAGCTCAAGTTGCTCCATTAGTACCTACATTTTTCTATCAAATTAATTGAAGTTAATAATAACAGCTCATTTTAGCTGAAGAAAATTTATATTGATTAACTTTAGTTAATCAAATATCCTATTTAACATGATTAACTAAAGTTAATTACTTAAACTAAGTGAACTGAGGTGAATATGAGCTATTTTGAAGGCAAAACGGTGTTAGTGACTGGGGCTGCAACAGGAGTAGGGGAAGGCGTTGCCCAACGATTATATCAAGCGGGTGCAACAGTCTTTATAAGTGGGCGACAATTAGAACAGGTTAAAAAAACCGCTTACACAATCGATCCTACAGGTGAAAAAGTCATAGCATTACAAGCAGATATGACATCACCTGAGCAAGTTAAAAGCATGTTTGAAACAATATTAGCACAAACAGGCGCATTACATGGATTAGTGAATAATGCAGGTATTACAGGTCCGCATAATACATCGATTGTTGATTATAATATTGATGATTGGAAAGCGGTTATGGATACCGATATTAACGGCGTATTTTACGGATTGAAATATGGTATTCCGGCCTTACTAAGAAGTGGTGGAGGGAGTATCGTTAATTTATCTTCGACAAATGGTATTGTCGGTATTGCCGGAATTTCTGCTTATACTGCAGCCAAACATGCTGTGTTAGGGATCACCCGTTCAGCCGCCTTGGAATTTGCACAGCAAGGTATACGTGTGAATGCAATAGGGCCTGGGTATGTAGACACACCGCGAATGCAACAGTTACCGAATGAAGTCCGTCAATGGATGGCATCAACACATCCCATGAAGCGAATGGCAACGCGAAAAGAAGTGGCTAATATGGTGGCCTTTTTACTTTCAGATGAGAGTAGTTTTTCAACAGGCGCTTTTTATGCGGTAGATGGGGGATATACTGCGCAGTAGTTTTATCTTTGCGGGTAGTGTGAATCACTAATTAAGTGAATACATTGGTGAAAATAAAAAATCCTGAAGATTTCTCTTCAGGATCTTAAGATTCTGGTGGAGCTAAGCGGGATCGAACCGCTGACCTCTTGCATGCCATGCAAGCGCTCTCCCAACTGAGCTATAACCCCACATAATGGATTGTTCAAAAGTATATTGGTGGAGCTAAGCGGGATCGAACCGCTGACCTCTTGCATGCCATGCAAGCGCTCTCCCAGCTGAGCTATAGCCCCAACATACTGGAACGGGCTTGATAATAGGCAACAAGCACAATGCTGTCAATCACTTAATCTCACATTATTTATTGATTGATGAAAAAGAATACAAAAAAAGAGTCGCCGCTTAAAAATAAGTGACGACTCTTCGTTGTGAAATAAGATAATCAGCTCAATTAAGCTTGATTTTCTCTGTCAGTAATAAAATCTAATGCTTTATTAATACGAGCGATGCTACGAGCTTTACCAATAGCATGAACAGTAACATCTAGTGCAGGAGATTGGCCCGCACCTGTGACAGCAACACGTAGAGGCATACCGACTTTACCCATACCAACTTCTAATTCTTCAGCGGTTTCTTGGATTGCTTTATGTACATTTTCCGCTGTCCAATCAGTAATTGCTGATAATTTATCACGAACTACTTCTAATGGTTGACGAGCGACAGGACGTAAGTGTTTTTTCGCCGCGGTTTCTTCGAAACTATCAAAGTCGACATAAAAGTAGTGACAACTTTCCGCCATCTCTTTTAATGTTTTGCAACGCTCGCCGAGTAATTTAATCAATTCAACCAGTGATGGGCCATTACTAGTATCAATATTTTGTTGTTTGATATGCCAATCTAGGTGTACGGCTACTTGTTCAGCAGGTAAGGTATTAATATAGTGATGGTTTAACCAAAGTAATTTGTCAGTATTAAACGCACTTGCTGATTTACTAATAGCTTCTAAAGTGAAATCTTTAATCATTTCATCGATGCTAAAGATCTCTTGGTCGCCATGAGACCAACCTAAACGTACTAAGTAGTTTAATAACGCTTCTGGTAAATAACCGTCATCACGATATTGCATTACACTTACTGCGTTATAGCGTTTAGATAATTTTTTACCATCATCACCTAAGATCATGGATACGTGTGCATATTCAGGTACTGGAGCACCAAGTGCTTTTAATATATTGATCTGACGTGGGGTATTGTTGATATGATCTTCACCACGAATAACGTGTGTAATTTCCATATCCCAGTCATCAATCACTACACAGAAATTATAGGTAGGTGAACCATCAGTACGACGGATAATTAAGTCATCAAGCTCTTGGTTACTAAACTCAATCGGGCCACGAATTTTGTCATCAAAAATCACAGATCCTTCTTGAGGATTTAAAAAACGAACTACATGAGGTTCATCTGGGGTATGGTTGTGATCACCGTGACGGCAACAACCATCGTAGCGAGGTTTCTCACCTTTCGCCATTTGATCTTCACGTAGTTTCTCTAAACGTTCTTTAGAACAATAACAACGATAAGCAGTACCAGCTGCTAACATTTGATCGATAACTTGATTATAACGATCAAAGCGTTTGGTTTGATAGTAAGGACCTTCATCCCAGTTTAGATTTAACCAATTCATACCGTCCATAATTGCATCAATGGCAGGTTGAGTTGAACGTTCTAAATCGGTGTCTTCAATACGCAGTACAAACTCACCCTTGTTGTGACGGCTAAATAACCAGGAATACAGTGCAGTACGAGCACCACCAACATGTAGATAGCCTGTAGGACTTGGTGCAAAACGGGTTTTTATTTTACTCATTGAGATTGCCTTAGTACGTTTTACTTATATTCTTTCTTATATAAGGAGCCAAAAATAGAAGATAAGTAACCGTGATTATCAAAAAAACGAAATTGTTGCTTTATTTTATCACTGGATGCTAATTCCTCAATGGCATTAAGCTTTTAACCTGCAGAAAAATTTCAAATAGGTTATTTTTTGTTTGACGAAGTAACAACAACGGATTATTTTGGTTAATTGCTGTGTCAGTTATGGTGCTAAAAAAAGCATCTTGACTAAAAATAAAACGAACGATCATTTTTACGATAAAAAACCGATAAAAATCGTTGACTCATAGCGCAGTATCCCTATAATGCACCCCATCACGACGGGCGGTTAGCTCAGTTGGTAGAGCATCTCCCTTACAAGGAGGAGGTCGTTGGTTCGAGCCCAATACCGCCCACCATTATTATTCGTTGTGATAGTTGTATTATTTAATGTAATTGGGCGGTTAGCTCAGTTGGTAGAGCATCTCCCTTACAAGGAGGAGGTCGTTGGTTCGAGCCCAATACCGCCCACCAATTACATTAAAGCGTGGTAATGAGAATTTAGTCATTATGAAGTGGGCGGTTAGCTCAGTTGGTAGAGCATCTCCCTTACAAGGAGGAGGTCGTTGGTTCGAGCCCAATACCGCCCACCACTTCATCCGGTTATTTTACGCAATATCACACAGTTAGGTATGGGTCGTTAGCTCAGTCGGTAGAGCAGTTGACTTTTAATCAATTGGTCGGGCGTTCGAGTCGCCCACGACCCACCATTCCTAAATATACAACAAAGAGTAGTGAACATTGTGACGGGTCGTTAGCTCAGTCGGTAGAGCAGTTGACTTTTAATCAATTGGTCGGGCGTTCGAGTCGCCCACGACCCACCATTCACAATACTACCTCAAGTTTTACGTAAAATTATTAAATGGGTCGTTAGCTCAGTCGGTAGAGCAGTTGACTTTTAATCAATTGGTCGGGCGTTCGAGTCGCCCACGACCCACCATTTAATAATTAAGCGGGCGGTTAGCTCAGTTGGTAGAGCATCTCCCTTACAAGGAGGAGGTCGTTGGTTCGAGCCCAATACCGCCCACCACTTCTTTTTATATCATTCGATAAAAATTCCTTTATTATTCCTTATCCTTATCCTTATCCTTATCCTTATCCTTATCCTTATCCTTATCCATAGCACTCATTTTGTATTCAGGTCTGTTACTAGACTACATCGACCTATCTATCTTATCTATCTATCTGTCTGTCTGTCTACTTGGTGGTTTTATATCGAGCTGTGATCCCTGTTCTGTTCTCCTATTTATCGGTCTGAATTATTTTTGTGCTATCAGGGGTTGATTACCGACTTATTTACCCTACTAGTAGTGTTAAAAAGATTGATGATGAAATGATTATTTTAAAGGATTAGCAAAATTACTGAGAGAAATAGCTAAGATGATACTTTTATTGAGTGTACATAGGTTATTTAATTGCTTATAAGATAGTTTAAAAATAGCAACGTCAAGGATATTCGTTTTTTATCGCCTTGATATAGATAAGATTTTTAAATTAATTTTAAAAAAAAGTATTTTTTTATTGTTAGTTAATTATACGTATTATGGTTTTTATATGGGTTAAAATAAAAATAATTCAAAATTATCCTTTACAGTAAACACCCTTAATATTTTTAAGTGGTTAGTAACCAAATTATCTTTTTAATTAAAAATTATTATGTGTTTTTTCTGAAATATCGTTTTTTTGGTGCTATTTTTTGAACAAAATTTTTATATTAATTTGTTGATTTTAAAAGTTTATTTTAATTATTGATTTTTATCAAATCGCTATCTTTATGAATTCAAAAGAAAATGATCTATGCCAATAAACGACATTTTCATTTGTTTAGATGTTGTCTTAAAGGGGGAAATTCCTTTTTTACACGAAAAAAGAGAAAATTGTGTATATAGCAGAAAGATAAATTATATAAAAATATTAATGTTTGCAGAGAGGCAAAAATACGTTTTATAAGAAATAAGTATTTACACTTAGGATTAAAGGATTATCTAATTTTGAATTTTTAACAAAATGAGATCATTGTTAAATGGTCATTTAACAGCTTAATATAGCAAATATTTACCCTAAGTTACAATAACTGATAAGAAGTTCTTTTGTTTAAATATGTGGTTTGCGGAAGGTGGTAAAAAGCTATGCTGGCATATTTTTAGTAGAACATCAGATGTTCTATAAATTAAGAAATATATTATAACCATATGATATAAAATAGTTTTTATCATTTGTTCTTCTTTTTATGGTCTTTTTCTATTTGGATTCTCTTTAATAAGAGAACAAGAAAAAATATAAATAAATAATAATCCATAACTGAAATTATAATTCAAATTATAGTAAATAATAATTGGAAATTTATTTAAATTTAATAAGTACTCTAACGCTAAGTGTTTATGCTTATATAAATTAATTAACAAATGTTTAAAATTAGATCGAGTTCTATTACTTTATGAAAATCATGTAACTAATTGTTTCTATTAGTTTTAATCTGTGTCATTTTGTATTAATTAGAATTTATTGAGATTGCTCAATATTTTTTGTAAAAATGTAAAAAATGTTCTATTAACGAGGTTAATTCACAAATTTAAATAAATTAGACTGAAATTTATTGATTATTTTTTTGTCAATTTGATATATTTATTCGTAAATTATTGCATTGATAGAATATAAATCTAATGCATGAGTAATTCTAAAGATAAAAAAAGACTATATTTATATTTAATATATTATAACCTATTGATTAATATTGGATTTGTGACTTCTCCTAGGTATTAATAACTAGTGAGAGTAAAGGTGTAAGTTATTATTGTCATTTTTTGACTGGTTGAAAGTGTTTAAATGCGTAGTATATTATTTACATATGATAAGTGTTGTTATGAATTGTAATACTCTTATCAAGTCAAAATATTATTTTAATAAAATTAAAAAAGGTGCCCATGATATTATATTTTTTCATATATTATTAATGATGGCCCGCACTATTATAAATTAGATATCAATCAAAGTGAAAAGCGAGAACATATTATGAGTAACAAGTATCCAGTTGCTTACGCTGTTGGACAAAAAATAAAATCATTAAGAAAATCTCAAGGTTATACCGTATTTCAGTTAGCAAAAGAAATCGATATTAGTGAACAGCAATTATTTCGCTACGAACGTGGAGTTAATCGTATCGACATTGATTGCTTAGTTAAAGTCCTTGATGTGTTAGGCATTAATATAGGTAACTTCTTTGAAGATGTTATGGGGGGTATGGTTGATGTTCCTGAGAATAATGAACAACATATCCCAGCTCATTTCGACAATAAGGCTCTTTCTATTTTCTGATTGCAAGCTTTTAATTAGAAAGTTAGCTAGTATACAAATAATTAGATAAATAAGATGATTCTTATGAGAGTGTTAATCTAATTATTTAATAATAAGAATTATCTTATTATTAATTTACGCCTTGAATCTAAATAAAATGCCCTTAATGGGCATTTTTATTTTTTAACAGTAATAAGAATATCTAAATTATTCCATTAGTATAATAATATTGACTGTTACCTATAACATATCTTTTTTGTTGCTATTTCTACTGTTATTTATGACTAAAATTTTTTATATAAAAGATTGGTTAATTATATTTTTTAATATATAAAAAATTTCAGTAAAAATAAAATTAAAACTGGCTAGTTCAAAAAAACACTAATTTAGTAGAATATCATCATAAAAAGATTCATTTTTAGAAAATTAAGCTATATCAATTTTGTTCTGTTAATAATAAATAAAAAAATCGTAGTGAATAGGAGAATAATCTGTATTTTTACGTATCAGTGATCTTAGCTAAAAATACCAATACGTAAAAATGCCTGCTCGATAAGCAGGCATGAGGATATTAATAATTATCAACAAGGGATAATCAATTTTTTGTTGTTGTGCTTTCACCATGTTTTTGATGTCGATGATGCCCATCAATCATGCTGTGGAATGTTTGTGTAAAGGTATCGCCTAAAGTACATAAGTAGAAGTGTGCACAAATAAACATGAGTGCAACGATGCCTAATATAAAGTGTACTTTTAACATCCAATAGCCATAACCTAGGACTTCAGGGTATAAGCATAGTACGCCTGTGATAAGAAGTAGTGGAACTAACCCAAACATAACACCTAAGTAAGCAAGTTGTTGGAGAGGGTTAAATTTATCTGTTGCAGTCGCGGCAAAAGGATGTGGTTCACCTTTCATAATACCATAAAGATAAAAGCGAGCTTGCTTGATACAGCGTCCAATTAATCCTTGTGGTCTGACTTTGTAATGTACACCATTATTTGTGGTTAGGTTAATTACAACAAAACCTATCCAAAAAGCGATGAGAATAAAACCACAGATTTTATGTAGTAGTACCATCGATGGAACATTACCGATAGAAAAATGGCCTAACAATCCACTGATTAATAGAAGAATGAACAGTAAGGCATTACCCCAATGCCAAAAACGAATGGCTTTAGAGTATAAGTAAACACGCTCTTCTTCATAGTGACCACTTTGCTTAGGTGCCAGTGCATAACGTAAAAAACCATGTAGCACCAATATGGCTATCATGGCGACAATGATCAAACCTGCTGCAATTAACCATACAGGCCAGTAATCTGGCGTATAATAGAGTTCGGCTCCCCAGATACTTGTCATGCTTTATCTCCCTGATGGATCTCTTTACGGCGGAATAAATTTGGTTTTCCGACATTATCTAATTGGTATTGATAAACGGATTTCTGTTTGATCCAAGCTTGGATCTCGGGTGAGTCAATGCGACCAAATGCCAATGCATCAGTTGGACATACCGTTACACAAGCGGGTAACTCACCTTCTGTTAGTCGAGTATCAGCACAGAAATTACATTTATCGGCAATGTGTGTTAATGGATTGATATATCGAACGTGATAAGGACAAGCACCAACACAGTAATCACAGCCAATACAGAGCTCTTTTTTAACCTGTACAATGCCATTTTCATCAATAAATGAAGCACCTGTAGGGCAGACAGAAACGCAAGGCGCATCTTCACAATGTTGACAGGAAACTCGGAAAAATTGGTAATGTGGATCTCCTGCCTCATCATTATGAGGGCCTTGAATTTGTACTTGTAGTCGGCTGTATCCTTCAGGAATATCATTGATGACTTTACATGCTACGGTACAAGCTTGGCAGCCAATGCAACGTTTTTCATCGTGTAGCATGACAAATTGTTTAGAGTTGCTATTCATCGTTATTTTTTTCCTTAAGCCAGACTAATTTTGACGCCTGAAGTATGTACATCAGTGCCTGAAACAGGGCTAATTTCATGAGGTAATAAACTACTGCAGTGGATCCCATTTGTGGTTGCTGGCGTTTTTTCGCCGGTCTTAGAGCCTGAACCCATATAGACAAACACAGTGTCAGGACGAATACCTGTGGTAATTAAGGCATGGGCTTTTTCTTTGCCTACGCTATTTTCTAAAATGATCTCATCACCATGCTTAATTCCATGACTTTTTGCGGTATCAGGATGTAACCAGACAGGATTTTTCCACATTAGCTCTGCTAATAAAGGTACATATTGAGTCGCACCATTGGTATGTACTGCGACTTTTCCTTGGATAAAATAGAGTTCATCTTTTTGTTTTAATGGGAAGTTATGGAAACGAGGAATACCATAATTCTCTAATAGACTTTCTAACTCTTGCGAATAGATCTCAATAAGACCACTTGGTGATTTAAAAGAAAGAGATTTTTCCATCATATTGTTACTATCAACATGTTTGATAGCATCTGGGTATTGTGCAACAAAGGCTTTTACATAGGATGGTTCACGTAAAAGTAGCGGAATACCATAAGATAAATAGCCTTTTTGGTGGATCTCTTTATAGAGATTTTCATCCCCTTTAACTTGGTAAAGTTGACGAACTCCCATGTTTTCCCAAGGAAAATAACTCGCTAATCCCAGTTTTTTTCCTAATTCCATCCAAATTAACCAACTTGGTTTGGTATCACCAATAGGTTCGACAACTTGTTGTCTTAATGCATAAGCAGGATTTAAACCAGAGACATCAGAAATCTCTTCATCTCTTTCTAAATAAGTGCTTTCTGGTAACAGATAATCTGCATAAGATGCACTTTCACTTAAATACACATCACAACTGACAATTAAGTCGAGTTTTTGGGCTGTTTTTTCTAGATCAGGTCGGCAACTTACTGTTTGAAATGGATTATGGCGTGACATAATCCAAGCTTTGGTTTGGTAAGGTACACCATGGAGTGTGGAGTCAATGATAGATTGAACAATACCGCCGCCTTTATTGATATATTTAAATTGAGGCGCTGTAGCATCGACGCGTTTTGCCGTAATTTTAGGCATGCCTTTAACGGTTGGTTTAGCTAATTCAGGGGCAACGTCGATACCCGCTAATTTATTATATTTTGCAGCAGCTTTCTTTTGATACATGCCACCTTCACGTTCAATATTTCCCAGTAGGGCGTTGAAGGTGAAGATCATTCTGCGCATATTAATTTCATCTTTATTAAAGGTTGCGCGATGGCCTGGCATGACTAATGCGTGAGGAGCTTTAGCTGCAATTTCGCGTGTTATGCGAATAATATCTTTTGCGGGAACATCAGAGTGAGCTTGTGCCCATTCAGGCGTGGTATCTTGTAATACTTCCACTAATTGAGGGAAACCGACAGTAAATTTTTCTATAAAATCTTTATCATAAAGATTTTCTTTTACCATAATATGACACATGGCCATTAGAACAGGTAAGTCGCCTCCTGGTCGGATAGCAAACCACTCATTTGCTTTACTGGAAACAACAGACAATCGAGGATCAAAACTGACTAATTTTGCACCACGCTCTTGTGCCGTCATTAATTCATAGGTTTCTGCAACTTCAATTCCTTCATAAAGATTATGACCAAAAGAAAGAATATATTTAGAATTTGCGAGATCCATTTTTAAATCACCCCCCATCATTACCGATGCAGCAATGGCTTTGCCCGCAGGACAAGTTGATGCATGCGTAAAGGTGTTTGGTGACCCAAATGCCGCCGCTAAATGAAATAAATGAGAGGAGAGAGAGCCTGATTTTGATGAGAAAAAGATACTTTCAGCACCATAATGTTGTTTGATGCTTGCCATCTTTTCGGCAATTTCTGTATAAGCCTGTTCCCAGCTAATAACTTCCCATTCTCCGGCACCTCTAGGGCCTTTGCGTTTCATGGGCTTTACAATGCGTTTCGGATCATAAATAAGGCTAACACCACTGCCTCCTCTCGCACAGACTCGAGTTTTTTGATGTGGTGAATTTCGGTTACCTTGGATAAAGACAGTTTTGTTATTAACAACCTGAGCTTCTATAGGACAACGGTAAGAACACATCTCACACAAACTTGGTGTTAATTTAGACTGACCCTTAAGAGATGTTACTGGATTAAGTGCGAGGGCCCCTGGTGGTAAACTTCCCACCGTACAACCAACACATCCTATACCCATCCCCTTAATAAAAGAACGACGACTAATACTCATATAACCTCCAGTTTCTTCTTATAGCTAAATATTATATACAGTTGGTTAAATAAATATTTGATGGTGTCTTCAATTTATTCATTAATAAGTGATGAGTTAGTTGGAAATAATAAATAATAGCAACAAAGAAGTTAATAAATATCACAAAATAATTTAACAAATAGAGACAAAATAAAATGATAATTATTTTCTTCTAAGGCATTAGTTAGGGGCTGGTTATTGTTAAAGGAAATGAATTAAGAGTTTTATAAAAAAAACAACCATGCCTTTAATATTCATATGGTTATAGGAATGATTTATTCTTTTAAAGTGTATCTATAATATATTATTAAGGTAAGAAAAAATATTGATATAATTTCCAATCGATATATATTTTTATATATATCGGTGAAAGGTTTAATTGTAATTAAATTGTTATTGAAATAAAGACTAAACAAGTTTTTTAATTTTCTTAAGCTAAAGAAGTTATTTTATTATATTTGCTATAATGTCTTATTTTAATAATGAAATATCTATAAAAGATAGAATTAAATGTCAATTAAGATTTAATTTATCTAAGAGGTAGATAATTATGCCATCATAAAAAAGATAAGATAAATTATAATATATTATTCATTATGTATAATTTTTAATTAATTATATTAATGGTTATTGGATTGTATCTAGGGTGTCAAAATACGCTACTATTAAGTCGAGTAAATGTAACAATTTCACTTTTGTGTGAAATATTAAAGGCAATACAGATAGATAAGAATTGCCTTGTTCAGAGGTATGTTAGCGGGTTAGTTCAGCATAACGACTAACACCAATATCAATAACAGCGGATAAACTCTCGCATGCCATTTATCCGGTATACGTGATAAAAAACGTTCAGCTATTTTTAATCCTATCCATGTACTACAGATTAGAATAACGGCTGCTTTTATCCAAATATAGCCAACAAATCCAGCGCTATCCTCTAACGGGGTAGTGAAAGACAATAAGATATAAGTGAGTGTTGCCGTTAATGCTAAAGGGAATGTCAATGTGTTTGCCATGGCAGCCGATTGAGTCATTGACATACCTCTACGGCGTAATAAAGGTACGGTCATAACACTGCCACCTACACCTAAAAAAGCTGCAATAATGCCAATAATAGTGCCAGTTAACGCTTCTTTTTTGTTGGTTACTTTTTGTATTGCTTTGCGTGGTGCCATAAATCCGGGGCGAAAATAGCAATCTAAGATAGTAATAAATAGATAGCCAATAAAAATCCATCGGATCCATTCACCTTGGACGATTGAGGCAAGTAAGGCTCCGAAGATCCCACCGAATGCAATCCCCCAAAATAAGATCATAATTAATTTCCAATCTATTTTTTTAGCCTTATGGTGTTTCAGTGTCGTAATAATGGCGGAAAACAGCATAATGAGCGCAGAGGTAGCCACAGCAATTTGCATAGCATGTTCACCCGCTAAACTATCACCAGCCCAAAGTGTAAGAATCAGAGTATAGAGTAGGGGCACAGTAACAAAACCACCGCCAAAACCAAATAACCATGTAGTAATACCTGAAATTAAGCCAAAAGAGATCAGCCAAAGTATCATTTAAATTCTCCTGTCCATAACAGGTGATATAAGCTACCGAATATAGATTTGATTTACTTCTGTGGTGCAGACAGTGAAATAGGAATTTAGGCCAATTTATCGACAATAAAGGTTATTATTTTTGATAAGGCTTTATTAAATCACCAAACTCTCATTGGGTGTTGTTAATAAATAACCTATTCTTTATAGCGAGAATAAACAGTGGGTAAAATGATAGGTTGTTATAACTGGCGTTCCCTACAGGAATCGAACCTGTAACTAGCCCTTAGGAGGGGCTCGTTATATCCATTTAACTAAGGGAACATTTTGCGAGAGGGTGCTTAACTGTTTCTCAGTGTCCGTATAGTACCGTTTTTGTGGTGGAGGGATCAAGGTATTTAGTCATTGAGTTAGCAAGGTTTATTTTGTACTCAATGATAATACTGTCTTAATAGCTATTTCTATATTTTTATATTGTCACAGTAGATCGTAATAAAAATGATAAATATAAAATTAGTAGGTTAATTGAATGAGTCATAAAAAATTAAAGCAATAAACGGGAGGGAAATAAAATAAAGAAGGCTCCTACCCGTTTAATGTATACAAGCTAATAGCTTGTTAATATAGTGAGAGTGCTTTTGTTAAACTTTTTAAACACCGAAAGAGAATGTTAATACGGCCTCACCAATAAAATCGAGTCCATTACTAATATCTATCGCTTTTTTAGCCAACTCATCACGAGAAAGAATAAATGTATGAGATGTTTTCCCTGGCATAAATTTTGTGGTAAAAATTTCACCTGAGACCAATTTAAGAGATGCGGCTGATACATCCTCTTGTTGCTCTGATGTCCACCCATGAATATTATTTTTAACTAAGACAGATTCCCCTACTTCAGCTGTTTTAGGTGTTGCTCGGCTTATAAAAGCCGTTTTTCCGTCAACAGTTGCATCTTTCCAATTAAAAAATGAAGCCCCAACAGCTTTATCTGGGTTGGCTTTATCAACTAAGCGAAACCAAGCACTATCATAACTAGTATTATAATCAAGATCTACATCACCATATGTGTCAGTAGGTATAAAAGTCAAATAAGTTTTAGCATCACATTCAATACTGATGCTTGTTTCTGGTTTCATATCCACATATTGATAGTTTGAAGATTGTGGTATCAAGCTTGGTGATATGCGGCCATAGTCAAAGACAACTTCTGTATTGTTAGAACTATTGATTGTACAAGTTGGCGGTTTTATATCCCCATTGATCTGTAATTGAGCTGAAGGTGTTACAGCTAGCGCTGATGTTGATATAGCCGTAAATAAGGTAAAATAGAGAAAATTCTTTTTCATTTTACGCTTCCTTTCCGAGAGTGAGTAATGAATTATTAAGTTAGAGGATTACATGATATCCCTTTTAAATTATTATTTAAGTTTTAAAATTAAATATTTTCTTTTATTTTAGTCTATTTGATCAAATAATGATGCGATTGAAGTATATTTATTAAATAGTGTCTAATTAAAGCAATCATAAAATGTTTACTTTTAAGTAAAGCGTAGAGTGATTGTTAAAAATATTGTTATAAAAAGTATAATCATTTCGTTAATGGGGATGTTTTTATTTCTGTATATTTTAATAATGAGCAATAAATTTTTTAACGTTTTTTGATTTTATATTTAGTGGGGTATCAAAAAGAGATTATTAATAATGGCTTACTTATAATGTTATATTTATTACTCATTTTGTTTAAATGTTAAACGCCAAAATTAAATGTAATAGTAGCTTGACCTATATAATCTAAACCTTCAGAAATATCGATATCTTCTTTAGCAAGTTCTTGTTTAGACAAGATATATCCATAATCTGGATTGCTTTCTGTTCCTCCTGTCTCTAAAGTTGTACTAAAAACTTTTCCTGACGCTAGGTCTAAATAATCTTTATGAATGACAAATTGTGTTGCATTTGTCCAACCCATTATAGCATCTTTAACGATAATGTTAGACTTCCATTTTTCTTGTTCCTTTACTCTTCCGAAGAAAGTTTTTTTACCATCAATTTCAATATTATAGGCCCTAATTAAAAAGCCCCCAACTTCTTGTTGATTATTTTTTGCATTCACTAACCCAAAAGTACCGCTTTTCCATGTGCCGGCTTTATTTGCTGTAAATAAATCTGAAACTGTAAATGTTAAAAAAGTATCTACATCGCAGATTATTTTAATATCTCTACGTTGAGAGCCTAAAGCATATTTAGCATTTTCAGGAATAATTGATGGAGATATATTTCCATAATCAAAAAGGATCTCCTGATTACCCCCATTGATGGCGCATGTTGGTGGCTTGATATCTCCATTAATTTGTAACTTAGCTGAAGGTATCGCCGCAAAACTTGATGATGATACGATGGTCAGTAAGGCCAAATAGAGAAATTTTTTCTTCATTATATTCTATCCTAATATGGAAAATGATAATTTAAATATTGATAGTCTAGTCATGATAGCATTATTTAACTATAATTTAATAAGCTAATTAATTTTTATAGCTATTATTTCTATTTTTATCTATTTATGATTATCTTTAATTAATTATTTTTTAATTAATTCTAATTTTGATTATCATAATTATTAAAATCTAGATAAATGATTTTTATGTTTTATTTTAATAGAGAAGTGTGTATACGCATTTTTATGTTTTTTATATTTTGATATAAAGTGAATTAAAGTAATAAATAACATTGTGTATTTGTTATAGAGATAGACACTTTAAGGTAAGAGAATTCTTAGCTTGATTATTGCTATTTACTTCCTCTTTTGATTGCGTAACTATAGCTGACTCTGTACGAAAAGTGACCAAAAATATTTTTATTAATAGGGCATAGTTAGCTCTATTGGGTAAAAATAAATCCCGAATGTTCTTATAAGATTAAAAACGAATAACAGTATCACTTATCGCCTATTGACAGTATTATATGTAAAGATGATGAATAGTGACCTATGCTCTGATTATCATAGGACAGTTAGCGGAGAACATTATGAAGTATCGCCTGTGCGGTGTTGCTCTTTTAGTAGCTTTACTTTCAGGATGTGCAAGCACACCTAACAATGGTGACAGTCGTTCTGATCCCTTGGAAGGGTTTAACCGCCAGATGTTTAATTTTAACTATTATGTTTTAGATCCTTACGTATTACGACCTGTAGCCGTAGTATGGCGTGATTATGTTCCACCACCAGCACGTAATGGACTATCGAATTTCTTAGGTAACCTTGAAGAGCCAGCAAGTATGCTAAATAGCATCTTACGTGGAGATTTTGAAAAAGGGGCTAAGCATTTCGGACGTTTTTGGATCAATACCGTATTTGGTATTGGTGGTTTAATCGATGTTGCAGGAATGTCTAGAGAGTCAATGGAAAAAGAAGTTCCTGTAAGGTTTGGTAGTACGTTAGGGCATTATGGTGTGGGATATGGCCCTTATGTGGTATTACCGGGCTATGGCAGCTTTACAGTACGAGAAGAGGGGGGCGATTGGGCTGATGCCACCTATCCAGTACTGAGTTACCTCACTTTCTGGATGTCTGCGGGTAAATGGGCCCTTGAAGGTATTGAAACGCGAGCTCAATTATTAGATTCAGATGCAATTTTACAAAACTCATCTGATCCATATTTAATGATGCGTGAAGCCTATTTCCAAAAAAATGATTTCGATGCTAATGGCGGGAAAACAGGTGAAAATCCAAACGCAAAAGCGATTGAAGATGATTTAGATTCTATCGATTAATCTGTTTATCTGGTTGTTTAAATAAAAAATGGTCTTTTTTAAGACCATTTTTTGTATTTAAAGTAGCAAATCAGCTTAGAAGCGATAGTTAAAGTTCATACCGTATAACCATGCTTTACCTGATGATTCAAATTCATAAGCCGGCAATGGTAAGCTTTCAGATAGCTTCTCTTTAATTGTCACTTTCTTACCGTGCATATAGGCTAAACCAACATCCACAGACATATCTTTATTAAATGCGTAGGTTGCCCCCGCACTTAACCAGAAGCGATCTTGGTCAGGGATCGAGATAGAGCGCTTATCAGCAGGAACAGGACTATCATCAAAGGCAATACCGGTGCGGAATGTCCAATTATCATCATGGTAATAAGTGGTTCCTAATGCAATACGCCATGCATCACGGAAGCCTTCTTCTTTGTTGAAGAGTTGCTGGCCATCACTTTTACGTGTTGCTCTTAACTCTTTAAACTCACTCCAACTGGTATAAGCTAAATTATAATGGACAGCCCATTTAGGGGCGACACGGTGGTAAGCGGCAAATTCCCAAATCTCCGGTAGGTTAAGATCAAGTTTACCTTTGATGGTGTCTCCATTAGTACCAATCACTCCCATTCCTTCTAGTGCGGGTAATGAGCGGATATCACTTTGGTACTCACCATCTTTAAATTTCACTTTTACTTTAGAGCGATAAGTGAAGCTGATACGGTTATCTTCATCAAACTCATATAATAAACCGGCGTTCCAGCCAAAGCCCCAAGCATCCCCTTTTAATTGTGCAAAGCGATCACTTGGCGATAAGCTTGATAAATAACGGCCTAATCCCTGATAGTTAGGATCTGGATGTTGAGATAAGGTACCACCCAATAGCTTACCTGCTTCACCTACATGGCGGGTAATTTCAGCATCAGCATAGAGCGCATTTAAGCCTAAACCGACACTAAATTGTTTATTAACTCGATAACCTGCACTTAAATTTAAGTTCATGGTTTTTAAATCAGTTTTACCGCCAATTAAACCAGCTGGGTAATCTTTTTTAAAGTCGGTAGCTAAACCAAAGTTAGTGGTACCTGATGCACCAATTGCCCATTTATCGTTGATAGGCGCAACAAAGTGAATATTGGGAACTAAAGCACTTGGGGCGATATCGCCAGCATTAGTGCTGGCATGATTACCTAAAGGGGATTTACCTTTAATATCAACACTGGGATTAATATGGATAGCACCAACGGAAAACTCAGGACGATCAAACATGGTCAATGCGGCAGGGTTTCGACTACCTACACTCGCATCATCTGCAATAACGCCTTCTCCTGAAAAAGCACGACCTAGTGCTGAAGTTGAATATTCATTTAACTGAAAACCGGCAGCGCTTGCATAAGAGGAAAGTGTTCCTACAATGGCAGCGAGAGCTGTGCGAGTAAACAGGTTTTTACGGTTCATGACCTAAACCCTCATAATTTTTTTAAATAAGTAACTTCTGATTAGAAGCGCTGGATTTTAGGTGCGGTTGTCGTTATGACAAATCAGACCAGTTGCTTAAGTATAAAGATGAATAGTGGTGATGTTGCAAGTTTGTTTTATATATATTTCCATTTTGATTTAAAATTTGGGATTTGGTTAACATTAATTTTACATTAAATGCCAATAAAGATGGTTTTGCTTATTAAATGAATAGTGAAATCAATTTTTTTTGTAAAATTGTAGGTTAATTTGAGCTAACGCAGGTTATTTTATTTTTTTGCTATTATGATAGATAATTAACACTTCTTTTGTTGGGAGACTAAAATGGCAGACGCAATTAATCGTTGTAATGCAGAAGAAACAGCTGCTTGTTGTTGTGTTGATGTTGGTACTATTATCGACAACAAAAATTGTACCGCATCTTATCAGCACGTTTTTGCCGATAAGGCTCAAGCTGAAGCGATGTTAAATGAGCTAACAGCTAAAGCTAATGCCACTGCATCTGAACCTTGCCAAATTAAACATCAATTTGCTGATGTTGAAGGTGGCGTTCAATTAACCGCTGATTTTACTTTCTCTTGTGAAGCAGAAAATCTGATCTTCCAATTAGGATTACGTTAATCCTTTGAAATTAAACTTCTTCAAGGCTATTGAAATTCAGTAGCCTTTTTTATTTTTTATCATTATTTATTCCTTCCTTTTATTGTTTTCTTCGAGTTACAGCTAATTGAATGAAATAATGAGCGCTAACTCCCACTTCTTATAAAATGATGTTTCTGATAAGTGAAAATTTTGTTAACTCTATTAATCAGGTCAGACCTCTTTGGTGTTAGGAATTCATTTTGTCAGGAGTCGTTATGAAGTCATCAGCGAGCAGTACCATAAAAGATCGTGTTGCGATTGTCAGTGGATTGCGTCTCCCATTTGCTAAACAAGCAACCGCTTATCGGGGGATCCCTGCGGTTGAGCTGGGGCGCTCGGTTGTACAAGAATTAGTGATCCGTAATGAAATTCCTCCTGAAATTATTGATCAACTGGTGTTTGGTCAAGTAGTACAAATGCCTGCCGCACCGAATATTGCCCGCGAAATTGTACTTGGCGCAGGGCTAAGTGTAAAAACAGATGCTTATAGTGTAACCCGTGCTTGTGCAACGAGTTTTCAGGCTATTGCTAATGTGGCTGAAAGTATGTTGGCAGGTCATGTTTCAGTGGGTATTGCTGGTGGCGCAGATTCATCTTCTGTATTACCGATTGGCGTGAGTAAAAAATTAGCCGATGTTTTACTCAGTTTAAGTAAAGCGAAAACATTAGGGCAACGGCTTAGTTATTTAAGTCAACTACGTTTTGGTGATCTGCTACCCGTTGCACCCGCAGTGGCTGAGTATTCCACAGGATTGCGTATGGGGGATACTGCTGAGCAGATGGCTAAGACTTATCATATTTCAAGAGTTGCGCAAGATGAATTAGCACATCGCTCTCATCAATTAGCTGCCAAAGCGTGGGAAATGGGAAAATTAAATGACGAAGTTATGACGGCATTTTTCCCACCCTATAAATCAGGTTTTCATCAAGATAATAATATCCGCAAAAATTCTGTACTTGATTCTTACGCAAAACTGAAGCCTGCCTTTGATAGGCGCCACGGTAGTGTGACAGCGGCTAATAGTACGCCCCTTACGGATGGTGCTGCTGCTGTGCTAATGATGAAAGAGTCCGTTGCCAAAAGTTTAGGCTATCAACCTTTAGGTTATCTACGTAGTTATGCTTTTACCGCCATTGATGTCTGGAAAGATATGTTGCTGGGGCCTTCTTATGCGACTCCGTTAGCACTATCAAGAGCCGGTCTTACTTTGAGTGATTTAACACTAATAGATATGCATGAAGCTTTCGCGGCTCAAACGTTGAGTAACTTAACCTTATTTGCAAGTGATAAATTTGCTCAAGAGCAACTTGGACTGTCAAAAGCAATAGGCGAAGTTGATATGGATAAATTCAATGTTCTTGGTGGCTCTATTGCTTATGGACACCCCTTTGCTGCAACAGGGGCGAGAATGGTGACTCAAACATTACATGAACTGAAACGCCGAGGTGGTGGCTTTGGTTTAACAACAGCTTGTGCTGCGGGTGGATTGGGTGCAGCGATGATTTTGGAGGTGGAATAATGGCGACTCAACAAAGGATACAAACCTCATCAGAGAAATCACCGGTATTCCAGTTTTCAGTGCGTCCCGATAAGGTCGGAATTATCACCATTAATGTTGTAGATGAAAAGGTCAATACACTGAAAGCTGCTTTTGTTGAACAGTTTCAAAATGTATTAAAACAGGCTCAGCAACATTCAGGTGTAAAAGGATTAATTATCACCTCAGGTAAACCTGATAATTTTATTGCTGGTGCTGATATATCAATGATTGCAGATTGCAAAACCAAAGAAGAGGCCACCGCATTAGCGAAAGCAGGACAAGATCTTTTTACTCAATTAGAAAATTATCCTTTGCCTGTCGTCGCAGCCATCAATGGCGCCTGTTTAGGTGGGGGATTAGAACTAGCATTAGCCTGCCATGGGCGAATTTGCTCCGATAACAGTAAAACACGTTTAGGCCTTCCGGAAGTTCAATTAGGATTACTACCAGGTTCGGGGGGAACCCAAAGATTACCACGTTTAATAGGGGTTACGATCGCTTTAGATATGATCTTAACTGGACGACAAATTAATGCCAAACGGGCTTTCAAGCTTGGCTTAGTTGATGACGTTGTACCACAAGCTATTTTATTAGATGTTGCAGCCCAATGGATTTTAACAGCTAAAAAAGCTGCTAAAAAACAGACTATTATGGAGCGTTTTTGGGCAAATACCACATTAGGAAGAAATATCCTCTTTGATCAAGCTAAAAAGCGCACTTTAGCTAAAACCAAAGGTCATTACCCAGCGGCAGAGCGTATTCTTCACGTTATTGAACGAGGCTTAGAGAAAGATATTCAAACAGGTTTTAAAGAAGAAGCTAATGCGTTTGGTGAATTAGCCATGACCCCGGTTTCATCTGCATTACGGCATCTCTTTTTTGCCTCAACAGCATTGAAAAATGAAACAGGATCATCTGCAAAGCCAGATAACTTACACCATATAGGTATTTTAGGTGGGGGGTTAATGGGGGGCGGTATTGCTTTTGTGACAGCAACAAAAGGTAATTTACCCGTTAGAATTAAAGATATTAGTGATAAAGGTATTGCGCAGGCACTTAACTATAGTTGGAAAGCGTTATCAACTAAGGTCAAGAAAAAACGGCTCCCTGCTCGTGAACGCCAAAGACAAATGGGGTTATTATCAGGGACATTGGATTATAGCGGTTTCCATCAAACTGACCTTATTGTCGAAGCTGTTTTTGAAGATTTGGCTTTAAAGCAAAAAATGGTGGCTGATATTGAAGCCTTAGGTGAAGGCAAGATCATCTTTGCTTCAAATACTTCTTCTCTTCCTATCCATAAAATTGCTGAAAAAGCACAATATCCAGAAAAAATAATTGGGCTGCACTATTTTAGTCCCGTTGAAAAAATGCCCTTAGTTGAAGTGATCCCTCATGAAAAAACGGATGCTAAGACAATCGCCACAACCGTTGCTTTTGCTAAAAAACAAGGCAAAGTTGCCATTGTGGTAGGAGATAAACCCGGTTTTTATGTCAATCGAATTCTCGCCCCTTATATTAGTGAAGCCTTAACCTGTTTGGTTGAAGGGGAAACGATAGAGAATATTGACAAAGCATTAGTTCAATTTGGCTTTCCAGTCGGCCCCATTCAACTTTTAGATGAAGTGGGAATTGATATTGGTACTAAAATAACGCCTATTTTAGTTAATGAGTTTGGTGAGCGTTTTGCATCTCCTCCCGCGGTGGATGCGATTATTGCGGATGACAGAAAAGGGCGTAAAAACGGTCGTGGTTTTTATCTCTATAATCAGCATGCCTTACCTTTCTCTTTAGGAAAAAATAAAAAGCGTGCAGATCCGATGATTTATCGCTTATTACAGGTTAAACCTAAAAATCAGTTATCGGCTTCAGAAATAACTGAACGTTGTTTATTGCTTATGCTTAATGAAGCAGTTCGTTGTTTAGATGAAAACATTATTCAACAACCTAGGGATGGTGATATTGGTGCTGTTTTCGGTATTGGTTTTCCTCCCTTCTTTGGTGGACCATTCCGGTATATAGATAGTATGGGAACAACAAAAATAGTCGATAAGCTTAATCAATTAACTGAAAAATACGGTGAAAAGTTCCAGCCATGTGAGCGATTAGCGGCAATGGCCAAGTTAAATGAACGATTCTATAGCTAGCTATCTATTCTATAATGCAATGAGTAGAAAGGATGATTAAGGCGCTTATGCGCCTTTTTTTGTATCTGTATAATTGATGTGCAGTTCACACATTGGGCGAGGGTTTACGGCGTTTTTCGCTAAATTAAGCTCTGATTAAACAAGGTTTTATCATTAATGAAAAATCGGCTCATAAATGTTAATGATAGCTGAGTGAAAAGTGTTTTTGGGGGATAATAAACGCCAATGGGATATTCTAAAGACAGTTTGTTTTAATAAGAGATTAAATATAATTTTTTGGTGTTAAAATATACCAAATAGAGCAAATTTACTGGATAAAATAGCGTATTATTTGTTGGGGGTTTTTGGTCAAAACTAGATATTTGTTATTCTTACTTGCTTTATGTATTGATCCCCTTAGAAATGATAACAACAAAATAGGTTTATATTGATTATGCAAATTTTTATTATGCGCCACGGTGAGGCTACTTTTGATGCGCCCAGTGATGCACTACGATCTTTAACAGAGCGTGGTGAATATGAATCATTAACCATGGCGAATTGGATGACACAGCAAGAGCATAGTATTGATTATGTTTTAGTTAGTCCTTATTTGCGGGCACAACAAACACTTAATGTTGTGCAACAAGGCTTAGTATTACCCGCTAAGATAGAAACCGATGAAGGGCTTATTCCTGGGGGTAATCCTGATCATATTGCACATTATTTAAGGGCATTAGGGGAAGTGGGATATCACAATATTCTAGTTATATCACATCTACCTTTAGTGGGGTATGTCGTGGCAGAGCTTTGTCCAACAGTGAGTGCTCCGATGTTTTCTACCTCAACGATTGCTTGTGTTGATTTTGATTTATCAACAGGCTCGGGGAAATTGCTGTGGCAAGTCTCCCCAGCAAACTTAAAACAAATTACCGAATAAAGTCTATATGTTATTTATATTGTTCTGATTTATTCGGTGATGTTAACGACGCGCAATATCATCATTTTCGACTAACAGCAATAGTGCAGCATCACCTCCCCACTCTTTTGGTGCTTGATGAAAAGCAATAATATCAGGGTGTTGAGCTAACCAAAGAGGGGTTTGCTGTTTTAAAATATGTTTACCATGCCCATGCATAATACAGGCACAATACACATGCTCTCTTCTACAGGCCGCGATTAAGGCACCAATTTCTTGTTTGGCGATTAATTGTGTTAATCCATGTAAATCTAAAAAAAACTCTGGTACATAATCACCACGACGCAATTTTTTTAGCTCGTACGCATTTGCCCCTTCTCTTAAATAACGCATCGGGCCTTCTGTTGCCAAGTTAGGTTGAAACTCATCGGAGAAATAGTAAGAAGCATCTATTTGCTCTTGCTGTAATCGCTCTGTTGGATAATGAGTCACTTTTTTTCGCGGTGTTTGGTGGCGTATTTTATCTTGTGGGAGCTTTTTGGTGCCTTTTATCATCTCCTGAAATAATTCTATTTCTGAAGGAGGTAATATGAATTTTTTGTTCATTTTTAGCGTTCTTCATCATTGCTATCATCTATATCTATGAATAATAGTACCTTAAATATAAGGGGAGATAAAAAACTATTGTTAAATAGATGAAACAAAAAAGGCAGGGGGGATCCCTGCCAAAATAGTCACATAGCTAGCAAATAGATTAATTAGTGCCCTGATGTTTCTGCACGTCGACAAGCTTCAAATAAGAACCAAGTACGACGCTCTGTTTCATCGATCCAATTTTCAATTAAGCTTGCGGTAGAGATATCGTTATTTTCATCACAGACAACATGTGCTTTTCTCAGTTCTGCTGCAAGTAATTGATTATCTTGACATAGCTCAGCTAACATATCTAAAGGCTCAACAAATTCAGCATCATTATCTTTAATACGTTGCATTTTTGAGATCTGCCCTATAGAGCGTAATGTCATGCCACCAATTTTACGTACACGCTCGGCAATAGGATCTGTCATGGCAAAGAGCTGATCACCTTGTTCATCTAACATTAGATGATAGTCACGAAAATGAGGACCGCTCACATGCCAGTGGAAGTTCTTTGTTTTTAGATATAAAGCAAACACATCCGCAAGAATAGCATTCATCGCTGCACTAACTTCTTTTGTTGCTTTAGGTGCTAAATCTGTAGGGGTAGATAGAGGACGGGTTTGGAGTTTATGTGCATCATTAACTTCAGCAGGGGTTAGTTTTTTACTGCTCATTTTCATCTCCTAATAAATCGAAAAAGTATTATTGAGAGAACAACATCGTAAACAGAACAACCAATTGCAGAACAAGATGTTATTGATATTACTGACTGTTCAGTTCAATAATAAATCACATGTAAATAAGTATGGATCGATTTCTTATAATTACTAGTTAAAGTGATAAATATAATTATTTATTCTGGTTTTTTGTCTGTTGTTAGTTGATTATATGGCTATTGTGTGATTGATTTGGTTTATCTGGCTAATATTGAATTTGTTTCGTCATAAAGATAAAACGAGATGAATTTAATAATATTGTCTTTTTTTATTATCTAACGCTGATTTATCACGATCTTCATGGCAAACTACAGACTTTCTATTTCGTCAGATCCGTCAGAGGACAACAGTTTTGGATATCACAGCAAAAGAAGAAGCCGTAGCTGATTTAAGCACGATCTTAGATATGTTACGTTGGGCTATGAGTCAGTTTAATTCATCAGATATTTATTATGGTCATGGTACGGATAACGCATGGGATGAAGCGTTACAGCTTGTTCTACCTACACTGGCTCTTCCTTTAGATATTCCTGATGCTCTTTTATCAACCAAACTTACAACCTCTGAAAAAATGGAAATCATTCAACTTATTGAGGTTCGTATTGAACAAAAAATTCCTGTGCCTTATTTAACGCATCGAGCGTGGTTTTGTGGACATGAATTTTATGTTGATGAACGAGTTTTGATCCCTCGTTCTCCCATTGGTGAATTGATTAATAACCATTTTGCTGGACTGATTGGGCAAGAGCCAACCCGTATCCTTGATTTATGTACTGGCAGTGGATGTATCGCTATTGCTTGCGCCCATGAATTTCAAGAAGCAGAAGTCGATGCAGTCGATATTTCAGCTGATGCATTAGAAGTTGCCGAGTTTAATATTGAAAATCATGGTTTAATTCATCGTGTTTATCCAATGCAATCTGATCTCTTTGAGGCAATTGTTCCTACACCATACGATATTATCGTGACGAATCCACCTTACGTTGATGCTGAAGATATGGGGGACTTGCCTGATGAATACCATATCGAACCCGAACTCGCATTGGCTTCTGGTGTGGATGGCTTAGATATCACCAGACAAATTTTACTAAAAGCGCCTGATTATTTAAGCGAAAAAGGCATTCTTGTCTGTGAAGTCGGTAATAGCATGGTGCATCTTATCGAACAATTTCCTGAAGTTCCTTTTACTTGGCTTGAGTTTGAAAAGGGAGGCATTGGCGTCTTTATGTTAACGCGTGAGCAACTTGTCGAATTTTCAGATAGCTTTGCTAGCGATAAACGTTGATGTCAATGTGATGAAACGGTAGATTGTTATGGTTGCAAATAACATATTAATAACATCACACAGTCAGTCATAAGATAGGAATTGAGGGATGGCGGGAAACAGTATCGGGCAATTATTTAGAGTAACCACTTTTGGTGAGTCTCATGGCACAGCGTTAGGTTGCATTGTGGATGGTGTTCCTCCCGGACTACCTTTAACGCAAGCGGATCTACAAGTTGATTTAGATAGACGTAAACCGGGAACTTCACGTTATACCACACAACGTAGAGAGCCTGATCAAGTGCGTATTTTATCGGGTGTTTTTAATGGTGTAACAACGGGAACCAGTATTGGTTTATTAATAGAAAATACGGATCAGCGCTCTCAAGATTATAGCGAAATTAAAGATGTATTCCGCCCAGGGCATGCAGACTACACCTATGAACAGAAATATGGTTTACGTGATTATCGTGGCGGGGGACGCTCTTCTGCTCGAGAAACCGCCATGCGTGTCGCAGCGGGTGCTATTGCCAAAAAATACCTTAAACAAAAATTTGGTATTGAAGTAAAAGGTTACTTATCTCAATTAGGGCCGATTAGTTGTGAGTTAGTTGATTGGTCAATTGTAGAAACCAACCCATTCTTTTGCCCAGATCCTTCTCGCCTAGATGCCCTCGATGAATATATGCGAGCGCTAAAAAAAGAGGGTAATTCTATAGGTGCCAAAGTTACCGTGGTTGCAGAAGGTGTACCTGCAGGATTAGGCGAACCCGTTTTTGATAGACTTGATGCCGATTTGGCTCATGCGTTAATGAGCATCAACGCAGTAAAAGGCGTTGAAATCGGAGATGGTTTTGATGTGGTGACCTTAAAAGGGACTGAAAACCGCGATGAAATTACCAAAGAAGGTTTTAGCAGTAATCACGCGGGAGGGGTATTAGGTGGCATTAGTAGTGGTCAACCTATTATTGCACACATTGCTTTAAAGCCAACTTCAAGTATTACTATTGCTGGTAAGACGCTTAATCGACAGGGTGAAGAAGTCGATATGATCACCAAAGGGCGACATGATCCGTGTGTCGGTATCCGAGCTGTTCCTATTGCAGAAGCTATGATGGCTATTGTGTTACTTGATCATGCGTTACGTCAACGGGGTCAATGTGGTGATGTTATTCCTCCATTAATGCAATGGTGATCTTAGCTTACATCAATAATACAGCGAATAATCTGTAGTAAGTTTGCTATGAGATTTTAAAGGTGTGAGCGCCTTATTATTCTATGCTCAGATAGTGTTACTGTTTTTATTTAAAATAATCAAATAAAGCAGTAACACACGCCCCCTCATTTCTGATAATTCGGATAGATAAATGGATTGGCTATTTTCAGATGGCATCTACCTTCTACTCTTTTTTGTTGCTGTATTAGCAGGCTTTATTGACTCTATTGCTGGCGGTGGTGGGTTGATCACTATTCCTGCCTTGCTCTCTGCGGGAATATCACCCGTACAAGCGTTGGCAACAAATAAGCTTCAATCAGTGGGCGGTTCTTTTTCAGCCACACTCTATTTTATTCGTCGTCGCGTCATTGATTTAAAAGCACAGCGCTTTGCCATTTTTATGACTTTTATTGGTGCTGTTTCTGGTGCGATGTTAGTACAATTTATTAATCCTGAATTACTAAAACAAGCGCTACCTGTTCTTACTATCGCAATCGGTCTCTATTTTTTATTAACACCATCTATCGGAGCTAAGGATAGTAAGCAACGTCTTGGCTATTATACTTTCGGGGTTATTATTGGCGGTGGTATTGGCTTTTATGATGGTGTTTTTGGTCCTGGAACAGGATCTTTTTTCGCTTTAGGTTATGTCATGTTACTTGGTTATAATCTCTCAAAGGCGACGGCACATGCTAAATTACTCAATTTCACCTCTAATTTTGGCTCTTTGCTATTTTTTATTCTTGGTGGACAGGTAATTTGGACCATAGGTTTAGTTATGTTATGCGGGCAGTTTATTGGTGCTCGCTTAGGTGCAGGGTTGGTGTTAACCAAAGGACAAAAATTAATTAGACCAATGCTGGTCATTATCTCCTTTTTGATGAGCATCAAACTCATTCATGACAATCATGGTGATACTATTGCACTTTGGTTTTCTGCACTTTTTAATTAGGAAAGATAATTTTTAAATGTCAGCACATCATTATCAGCAGTTAATTGATATTTTTAATCAATGTTTTAGCGATAGTTACCAAACACGTTTAGTTAAAGGTGATAACGAGCCAATTTATTTGCCTAAGAGTGAAGAGATACCTTATCACCAAATCATTTTCGCACATGGATTTTACGCGAGTGCATTACATGAAATATCGCATTGGTGTATTGCTGGGGATGCGCGTCGTCAGCAGGTTGATTATGGTTATTGGTATTGTCCTGATGGGCGAGATCAAGTGACTCAAGAGCAGTTTGAACGAGTTGAAATCAAGCCTCAAGCTCTTGACTGGTTATTCTGCCAAGCAGCCAATTATCCATTTAACGTGAGTTGCGATAATTTAGACGGGGATTTTGAGCCAGACCGTTACCAGTTTAGAAACAAGGTGAGAGAGCAAGTATTAGCTTATTTGCGCGATAAAAATATCCCGCCACGTGCACAGCTATTTATTAATGCGTTACATTTGTTTTACAATACACCTGAGTTAACGCCGGAGCAATTTCCTTATCAGGAAAATCCCCTCGTTAATTAAGGATGACGAGATAAACTATCCTCGTCTATCCACTGCGCAGGTTTTAGTAAACCAATAAAGCCTGAGGTAAATAAGGTTGCTATTGAAACATCGAGTGACTTAAATCTGATAGCAACATTATATATTGAGGATAAATAATGCTTTCTGAGTATGAAACGTACTTATTAGATAAAATTGATAGCCGTGTTGAACATGCTACGGATGATGAATTATTTGCTGGTGGATATTTACAAGGCCACATCACTTTAGCGATTGCGGAGCTTGAACAAGAAAACAATACGCAATTATCAGCATTAAAATCCCGTGTAGAAGAGAGCATTCAAAAAGCTATCAAAGCAGGAGAGCTTTCTCCTCCTGATCAAATATTGGTTTTATCGACGTGGCATGATTTAGTTAACTCGATTAATTAGTATAAATAACCTATATTGAGAACAACCGATACTATCGGTTGTTTTTCTTTTATTGCTAACGATTAACCACATCGAAAACCTTGTTTAAGACAGTTGAGCTTGAAAAAGAAAGGATTTTATACAAAAATTCTCCTTACTATTTATCAATTGTTTTTATTTGATTTTTCAAAGTCGATGTCTCTTTCATTGATTAAAGCATAATAGTGCTATCTTTTGTTACTCCTTGCCATTTCTGCCAAATTACTTTTAAATGTTTTTTAGGAATGTTTCTCGGGATGCAAATGATTTGCATAAAATATTTATGATAAGGATAACAATACGATGAAAAATTTCTTTAAAATAAGCCTTATTGCTAGCACGGTATTGGTTTTATCTGCCTGTGATCAACTTGATTTAGATAATAAAAAAGATAAGTTTTATTACAGTAATCCCAGTGAAAAAAGCATGAGCTTTGTTGTTGATGATAAAACATATCAGGTTGAGCCGGGTAAAAGTGGTTATTTAACACTCTCACCGGGCGAACATAGTTTACAAGATAGTGCAGGTAATAAATCCACTTTTATGGTGTATGAAAACAACAATGGTGGAATTTTAAATCCTGATAATTTTATGTATTACCGTTTATCTGAAGTCTATGCTGTACAAGGTAAGGGAGATCGCTTTAAACCAACAGAATATAAAGTGGTTATTAATGGCTATCAGTTAGAAATGCCATTACAAAGCACGAATGCTACCTTGATTGATGGTAATGTATTTAAATGTACTTATACGTTAGGTGAACCTTTCCCTAGTGAAATTAAAAGCCATAATAAAAACGAAATGGGGAATATCAAAACCAAATGTTTTGATAAACCTGAATTAATTCAATATATTATGACTGATTATGGTCAAGATCTAAAACCGCTTTCCCCTCAAGATGAGTATAACGATACTGTTAATCTAGCGTTAGACTACAGTTTACCTCAACCACAATTTACTGATCCTGATATTCAAGCAGAGGCAGAAAATTGGGTTGCATTGCTTGATCAAATTAAAGAAAGTAATGATCCTAATATCCATAAACAGCTTAAAACACCATTACATGAAGCAATAAATAAGTTATCAAAAGCCGATAGTGAAAGAGCAGTAAAAAACTCTGTTGAAGATAATAAATACTATAATTCTTTTATTCACCAAGCGAGCCAATATCAATCTTATGGGATCTTACCTAGAGATTAAATTTTTGGTAGAACGGATAAAAAGCCATCCTTATGGATGGTTTTTTTATAGGTAATTGATACTCTTAATAAGCAAATAGCAAGTTATAAAAGAGATTATTTATGACCAACGCATCAAATAAAATCGCCACTCACGAGATCACTATTCGGCCAACTCAATTGGCTGATGCCAACCAACTACCGAAGATTGAACAATCGGCAGGAGAGTTATTTAGCAGCATAAAAGAATTAAGTTGGATCAGCGAAAGTGGTGTACAAAGTGTTGAGGCGCATATTCAATTTATCCATCAACATGCTCACTGGGTTGCTGTTAATCATGACAATCATCCCGTTGGTTTTATCATGACGCAACAATTACCTGAAAGTGTATTTATTCATGAATTATCGGTAAGTAAAGATTGGCAAAATAAAGGGATTGGTAAATTGCTGATCCAGACTGTAAAAAATGAAGCTAAATTACAGCAATTTAATGCGGTAACGTTAACGACTTTCCGCGATGTCCCTTGGAATGCTCCCTATTATCAGCGTTTAGGTTTCCATATCTTACTTGAGCATCAAATACCCTATTCTTTACAACAAATTTTAGATAATGAAGTAGAGCATGGGGGATTTGCGAGAGAAATGCGTTGTGCGATGAAGTGTGAAATTTAAATACTATAATTTAAATACTATAAAGATATTTAAGTAACCAATAAACAATAGTTACTTAAATATCAACCGTAATTTCAGTGACTGATCCTATGATTTTAATTCAATAGCTTTTCCGCGTAGTAATGGTCTTACCCAGAAACGATTTGGATGTAAGGCATTTAACACACTATCTTCTACAGGAAATGGCTCATCAAAGATTTGGCTTGCTAAGATCTCAGCAGATAAAGGTGCAGAGCATAAACCACGTGAACCTAATGCACTAATAATATAAAGCTGATGATAACTCGGTGCCAAAATAGGTGTTTGCTTTCTACGCTTAAATCGATCTAAATGCGTATAGGCGACAACTAATTTTTCAAAATCGGGTACTTCACCTAATAAAGGAAGGTGATCTCTTATTGTACAGCGGATCCCGACACGCGCATCGTTATCACTAAAATCTACCTGCTGTGCCCAAGGTGATTGTGCTAAACAGTGCGTGAGGTGCCATTGATTATTTTGTTGCTCTTCAATTGAAACATTTAAATCTAGTCGATCACGACGAAAGCTTGCCCCAACACAATGCAGATTATCTTGAGGATCAACCGGCGTAAAATAGCCATCATAGCAGAGCACCGCTTTTAATTGTGCGATATCAGGTGTCGTTGAAATATGGCTAACTTGACCCCTTACTGCACTGATAGGCAGTTTTTCACTTTGTATAAAATCAGTAATACGGTGCCCATTAGCTAAAATAACGCAATCATGTTGTGTTTTATACGTTGTTGCTTGGTGAGTCACCTCTAACAGCCAATGTTGTTGTTGTGAGGTTAATTGAGTGACTTGATGTTCAAAGAGTAGCTTGAGACCTTGTTGTTGTGCGTATTTTAATGCATTGGTGGTTAACTCTGTGGGAGAAAGCCAACCTGCTTGAGGATAAAAAAGACCATCTTGGTTGATAGCTAATCCACAAAGTGAATTCATTTCATCTTGATGAACATAATGAGCGAGTTGAGAAAAAGGTGTGGAATGCTCGATTATTCGCGCTATTTTTTTGCGTACTTTTTCATTATAGATAACTTGGGCAACACCAGACCATTGATGTGAAAAGTTTACGCCTTTATGGTTTAACTCATCATAATAACGGCGGGCATATAAAAAAGCGTTAGTGAAAAAGTGTTCTAACTCATCAGATTTACCATTAAGTAATGGATATAACACACCTTGCCGATTGCCTGAGGCATTTGCTGCAGGATGTGTATCTTCACAATAGAGCGTGACTTTGGCGCCTCTTTTTAAGCAGGCGAGTGCAGTTAATGCACTGGCGATCCCCCCACCGATAATGGCGATATCTTTTGTTTGTGTAGCACAAGGTCTGGCATAGTAGGGAACAAATGCATTGGCAGGAGGATGGGGAAATACCCCTGTTAACATTTCTCTTTTTTGACCAAAGCCTTTTATTTTCTTTATTTCAAAACCAACATGTTGCAATCCTCGTTTTACTATCCCAGCTGCGGTAAAGGTGGCAAAAGTGCCATTTTCACGCATCGAGTCTGCCATTGCTTGAAATAATGTTTCACTCCACATTTGTGGGTTTTTACTTGGTGCAAAGCCGTCAAGAAACCACGCATCAACTTTATTATGTAAAGCTTGGCGAGTTTGTGGCAGTAATGTATTGATATCACCGAACCATAAATCAAGCGTTATCGCGCCATTAGCAAGAATAAGACGATGACAACCGGCAATAGGTAAAGGCCACTGTGCACAAAGCGCTGTTGAATATTGTGCTAGTTCTGGCCAATGGCTATGGGCTGTTTGCAAATCAGCTTTAGTCAGAGGAAATTTTTCAAAACTGACATAATGTAAACGCTTTAATGACGCATCAGGTGAGTGATGACGAAATTGCTCGAAGGCTTGCCACAGTGTTAAAAAGTTTAATCCTGTGCCAAATCCGGTTTCTGCTATAACACACTCAGAGCGTACATGTGTACCAAAACGAGATGGAAAATGATTTCCATGTAGGAATACATGTCGAGTTTCTTCAAGACCATCTTGGTTGGAAAAATAGATGTCATCAAACTGTTTTGAAATCGGAGTACCAAGTTCATTCCAACTTAAAGAGGCGGTATTTATAGCAGTGTTATTCACGGAACTACCTGTATTTTACCAAAAATAATGGGCTATCTTAACGCTGTTCTTAAGCATCTTCCACCTTTTGAGTACGCAGAGATTTTTCATATTATCTGCATTTTTGTAAAAAAGATCCTGATCGGACTTGTTCAGCGTACAAGTGTACGCTAAAGTGCTATTCAGAAATCCCGCAGCTACAACTATTATTGTAAAGAGGTATAAATGAAGCGCGCAGTGATCACGGGTCTGGGTATTGTTTCGAGCATTGGTAATAACCAGCAAGAAGTGCTGGACTCTTTAAAAGAAGGCCGTTCCGGGATAACTTTCTCAGAAGAATTTAAAGAGATGGGGCTACGTAGCCACATTTGGGGTAATGTTAAGCTTGATACTGAAGGTCTTATTGACCGTAAAATCCGCCGTTTTATGAGTGATGCATCGGTTTATGCCTATTTATCTATGCAACAAGCGATTGAAGATTCAGGTCTAACAGAAGATCAAGTTTCTAACATTCGTTCTGGTTTAGTTGTCGGCTCCGGTGGTGGTTCTCCTCGTAACCAAGTACAAGGTTCGGACGGCATGAGAGCTAAAGGTCTACGCGGTGTAGGTCCTTATATGGTAACTCGTGCAATGGCGTCTGGTGTATCAGCTTGTTTAGCTACACCGTTTAAAATTAAAGGTGTTAACTATTCAATTAGTTCAGCTTGCTCAACATCAGCACACTGTATTGGTCATGCGGTTGAATTAATTCAATTAGGTAAACAAGATGTGGTTTTCGCCGGTGGTGGTGAAGAGCTAAGTTGGGAGATGACCTGTGAGTTTGATGCTATGGGGGCACTTTCAACAAAATATAATGATACACCAGCCAAAGCTTCTCGTACCTATGATAAAAACCGTGATGGTTTCGTTATCGCTGGTGGTGGCGGTATTGTGGTTGTTGAAGAATTAGAGCACGCATTAGCACGTGGTGCGCATATCTACGCTGAAATTGTCGGCTATGGTGCAACATCTGATGGTGCTGACATGGTTGCTCCATCGGGAGAAGGTGCCGTACGTTGTATGCAAATGGCAATGCAAGGTATTGATCATGTCGATTATATCAATACTCATGGCACATCAACGCCTGTGGGTGATTTAAAAGAGCTTGAAGCGATTGCTGAAGTTTTTGGAACTAAAACACCGGCTATTTCTGCAACTAAGGCAATGACAGGTCACTCATTAGGGGCTGCAGGTGTTCATGAAGCCATTTACAGTCTATTGATGTTAGAGCATGGTTTTATCGCACCAAGTATTAATATTGAAGAGCTTGATGATAAAGCGGATGGTATGAATATCATTACCAAACCAACAGAGCAAAAACTAGATACAGTGATGTCAAATAGCTTTGGTTTCGGTGGCACTAATGCTTCACTTGTGATGAGTAAGTATAAGAAATAGTTAGTTATACTTAGTTTTCCTTGTATAAATGATAAAGGCAGTTACTTATAATAAGTGACTGCTTTTTTATTTTTTGTATAAATAAATTTGTTCTGCAAAATAAATAAAGATCCTTTTGGTTTTATAGAAAACTATGTTAAAAAAATGCTGTAAATATTATTAAAGCACAATCTTATTGATTGTCATTTTTTTATCATACAGAACCAATAGATAAAATAACTATCTAATTGTTTAAAATTAGTTGTTTTCACTATAGTTTTAAATCAATCATTTAATTAAAAACTAATTTTATAGATTAAATCCTTTATTTTATAAATAGTTAACTTAATGAAAATATCGATAGCATTAAAAAGGTGAGGGGAAAAATTGATCTGGATTATTTTATATTAAATAAGCAGGAGATATTTAATATAAAAGTTGGTAATGTTTGCAACGGATACTTGTATTACTTTATATTTTATACTTTGATTTTCTTGCCTTGGTTTTTATTTATAAAAACTAGGGGAGCAAAGTGACCGGCTAATTGCTTAGCCGGTATTTTTTTTATTTATAGTCTAGCTGACATTGACTCACATCTCCTGCTGACAATCTGCTTTTTTTGTGACAGATTGACGACGGAAATTCAGTGGTGCTCTTAGTTTTTGTACTAAGAATATTCCCAATAAAATAACGCCTCCGCCAATAAAATGATAACTGTGCATCTCTTCACCTAGCACCGCTACAGCGATCATTGCGGTAAATAGAGGAATTAAATTCATAAAGATAGAGGTTGTATTTGCACCTAATTTCATTACACCTAAGATCCACAGATAAGGCGCTAAAATAGAGGCGCCAACCCCTGCAAAAATAACTAATCCAACATTATCTTTTGTTAATGCAATACTTTCTGCGGTAAGAAAATTAGGTATTAGTAATAAAACACCAAAACCTATTTGTACATATAGAGACTGCCAATTAGGTAAAGGAATTGACCAACGTTTGGTAAGTACTCCGTAAAATGCATAGGCAGTTGATGCGATAAACATCATTAATTCACCACGTCCTAAACCTTGAGAAAGGAGTTGTGAAGGATCACCGTGGCTGACTAACCAGACAAGCCCACTAATAGATAAAATAGTTCCGAGTGCAATCCCTACAGTAGGCACGACACGCAGTACAAAAATACTAATAATAACGGTTAATAATGGAATAAGTGAATTCAATATTCCCATAAAGGTTGCTGTCACATAATAAGCCGCATAGTAAGCTAAACTTTGATATAACCCCATACCTAATGCGCCGAGAATAAATAATTTCCACCAATATTGTTTTACGGTTTTACGATGATGCCAAACAGGGACTAACAGAAACGGCGTCATCAGTAAAAATGCTAAGAACCAGCGATAAAATGAGATAGCGGCTGGATCTATCACAGATGTTGCCGCTTTATTGACAACCGCATTAATTGACCAAATAAGTACCGCTAACAGCGGGAAGATTATACTTTTCATTATTCTCACATCTATTTTTAAACCAGATGGCTATTGTAAGTCTGTCTGATTAGATATATATAATGAAAAGCAGACAACCGATAGACCAATAAAGACAAAACGATAAAAGAGCAACATTAAGATGACAATTGAACAACAAAAAGAGATGCAGTGGTTACTCTCTGATCCAGATACGGTCCGTTTTCGTGATGAGCAATTGCTTGCAGAAACTGAATTTCGTTATCATCAACATGAGTTTGGTCAATTGCTTTATGTGATCTCTGGAGTAATGGATCTAGAAGCTGGCGGGCAGCGTTTTTTAGCGCCACCTGAATTTAGTGTATGGATCCCTGAAAAAGTAGGGCACGCAAGCTACAATAAAAAAACCTTATCTTTTAAGGTGCTAGATATTGCACCCAGTTGGTGTGAAGGTTTATTGGATAAACCCTGTCTTATTCAACTAAGTCCTATTTTTTCGACGATTTTTGCCGATTTCTTCCGTCGTGGTGTTTGTAAACCGCAAACAAAAGAAGATCTACGTTTATCTCAAGTGTTAATAGACCAACTAAAAGTATCTCCTATTCATCATACCTATTTACCTTCCTCAAAAGATAAGCTGTTAGCACCTGTTTTGGCAGCATTAGAGCAAAATCCTGCTGATAATACCTCATTAGAATTATGGGCAAAAAAACGTTATACCTCAGAAAGAACCTTATCACGTCGTTGTCAGCAAGAGTTAGGCATGTCTTTTAGTGAATGGCGTAAGCGATTACGTTTTTTACATGCTATCTCTTTGTTAGAACAAGGAAAAAGTGTTAATGATGTGGCCTTTGATGTTGGATATAGCTCATCCTCCTCATTTATTGCCATGTTTCAGCAATTTGCTGGAACAACACCAGAAAGATTTCGTCGCTTACCCAATGGTTAAGGTTTCTTTTCATATATTTACTTAAAATAGCGTCAGTTTTTATCGTCAATAATAGGCTTTACTTGGAATAAGTGGCAAAATAGACCGCTTAATTTTATTTTTGATCCTTTGTTTACACACATAAAAAACAAATCAGTGAGATAACACCGTGAAAATTCTGGTTGATGAAAACATGCCTTATGCGCAGCAGCTTTTTTGCCAATTAGGTGAAGTAAAAGCTGTACCGGGTCGCCCTTTACCTATTGAAGAGCTTGATGATACTGATGCATTGATGGTGAGATCGATTACTAAAGTCAATGCATCACTATTAGCGGGCAAATCGGTAAAATTTGTCGGCACCGCAACGGCAGGTTTTGATCATGTTGATACAGCATGGCTAGAGCAACAAAAAATAGCGTTTTCATCTGCGCCAGGTTGTAATGCGATCGCTGTTGTTGAATATGTCTTCTCTGCGTTGATGGTGTTTGCTGAGCAAGAAGGATTTCAATTAACAGATAAAACCGTTGGCATTGTTGGCGTTGGCAATGTTGGAGGGAGACTGGCAAAACGCTTACGCGCATTAGGTGTGAATGTACTACTTTGTGATCCGCCTAGAGCTGATAGAGGGGATGATGAACAATTTCATTCTTTAGAAACGCTATTAAAGCAGGCGGATATCCTGACTTTCCATACACCGCTAAATAAATCGGGTCGTTATAACAGTTACCATTTAATTAATGAGAGCAACCTCGATATTTTACCTGAAGGTCGTATTTTAATTAATGCAAGCCGTGGCGAGGTTATTGATAATGCTGCATTATTATCAGCCTTAAACCAAGGTAAAAAGTTACGCGTTGTTCTAGATGTTTGGGAGCCAGAACCCGATCTTTCTCTTGAGTTATTAAATAAAGTTGATATCGCAACACCACATATTGCCGGCTATACCTTAGAAGGGAAGGCGAGAGGAACAACGCAGGTTTATGAAGCTTATTGTGATTTTATTGGTCAACCTCAACACGTTGAATTATCAACACTGTTACCAAAACCGTTGATCTCCACAATTTCTGTACAAGGTGAATTAACTCAAACATTACTCAAACAGCTTATTCATCTTGTCTATGATGTACGTCGTGATGATGCACCATTGCGCAAAGTTGCTGGTATCAAAGGGGAGTTTGATAAGCTACGTAAGTTTTATCCTGTCCGTCGTGAATGGTCTTCATTACAGGTGGTATGTGATAACCCGACAACGGCGAGCTTACTCAATGCTATTGGGTTTAATGCAACACATAAATAAGACGTGACATTATTTAAACATTTTACTGTATTGGAGGATATTTTATGGGAGAGGGTTGGAATATTGCGCTTGTGGGCGCAACAGGTGCTGTGGGTGAAGCTATTTTAGAGCTTCTGCAAGAGCGTGATTTTCCTATTGGCGAATTAACGGCGATCGCCAGTGAAGACAGTATTGGCAAAACTATCCGTGTAAAGGGTAAAAGTGTTGCAGTACAAGGTATTCATAATATCGAATGGGCGGATATTCAACTCGCTTTTTTTGCCGCGCCGGTTGAGATTAGTGCGCAATACGCACAACTTGCAGCAGATTCAGGTTGTATTGTTATTGATTGCAGTGGTTTATTTGCGATGGAGTGGGATGTACCTTTAGTTGTACCAGGGGTGAATACATCTATGCTGGCAGAGTATCGTAACCGCAATATTATCGCTATTGCTGATAGCATGGTAAGCCAACTGTTACGCGCTATCTATCCATTAACCGAAGCCGCAGGCTTAACTCGCTTGAATGTGACAAATTTGATGTCAGTATCTCGTTTTGGTAAACAAGCTGTTGATGAATTAGCGGGGCAAAGTGCGCGTTTACTGAACGGTGTTCCTCCAGAGCTTGGTCGCTTTAATAAACAACTGGCATTTAATATTTTACCATTGTTAGTTGATAATGAAGGCTCTATTCAAGAAGAGCGCCAAATGGTTGATCAGATCCGTAAAATCTTGCAAGACGATGGACTACCTATCTCAGTGACCACATTACAAGCGCCTGTTTTCTATGGTCATGCACAATCTGTACAGTTGGAAACATCACGCCCAATGGGAAGTGAAGAAGCGCGGGAAACATTGCAAGATCATGACTCCCTCAATATTAGTGATGAAAATGATTTTCCAACTCAAGTCACCGATGCCTCCGGTAATGTTAGCTTGAACTTAGGTTGCTTACGTAATGATTATGGTGTGCCTGAAGCGTTACAATTTTGGTCTGTTGCAGATAACGTGCGTTTTGGCGGAGCATTAATGGCTGTAGAAGTGGCTGAAAAATTAGTGCAGGAGCAGTTTTACTGATGAACGACCAAGAGAGTGCTGATGTGATAGCGCAGTCAATCAGTGAGCCTGCGATTGCGACAGAAAGCACACCATTAAAGATAGCGCTAGGCATTGAATATGACGGTAGCCACTATTATGGCTGGCAACGTCAAAATGAGGTTCGTAGTGTCCAAGAAAGGTTAGAAAAAGCGTTATCTCAAGTAGCAAATGAGCCTATCTCTGTTTTTTGTGCCGGCAGAACTGATGCCGGAGTTCATGCAACCGGGCAGGTTGTGCACTTTGAGACAACGGCTCATCGTAAAGATGCGGCATGGACGATGGGGGTTAATACCCATTTACCACAAGATATTGCCGTTCGTTGGGTAAAAACGGTAGCGAATGATTTTCATGCTCGATTTAGCGCAACCGCAAGACGTTATCGTTATGTGATTTTTAATCATCGCTATCGTCCTGCAATTTTATCCTCAGGGGTAACGCATTTCCATTACCCTCTAGATGCACAACGAATGCATCAAGCTGCCCAATGTTTATTGGGCGAGAATGATTTTACCTCGTTTAGAGCCGTACAATGCCAATCTAGAACACCTTGGCGTAATGTGATGCATGTGAATGTTTCACGCTATGGTGATTATGTGGTGGTAGATATAAAAGCCAATGCTTTTGTCCATCATATGGTAAGAAATATTGTGGGGAGTCTATTGGAAATTGGCTGTGGTAATCAGGCTATTACTTGGATGGCTGAATTATTAGCCTTAAAAGATAGGACTAAAGCAGCAGCAACTGCAAAAGCAAATGGTTTATATCTTGTTTCGGTTGATTACCCTGAACGTTTCGAACTTCCTAAACCTGCAATGGGGCCGCTATTTTTAGCAGATAACCCATTTTAAATACTTTAAACATAAAATTACCCCGTTTTCTGAGGATTTATGGAATTATTAACGCAATTTGCTGATTTAATAAAATTTCTAATTGATTTTATTTTACACATTGATGTCCATTTAGCCGAGTTAGTCGCTCAATATGGTACATGGGTATATGCCATTCTATTTTTAATTATTTTTTGTGAAACGGGGCTTGTTGTCACGCCATTCTTACCGGGCGATTCGTTACTGTTTGTTGCGGGGGCTTTATCTGCGTTAGATACCAATGATGTTAATGTTCACCTAATGGTTCTCTTACTGCTTTTCGCTGCGATTTTAGGTGATGCGGTTAACTATTCTATTGGGCGCATTTTTGGTGAAAAACTCTTTAGTAACCCCAATTCACGTATCTTTAAACGAGAATACTTAGATAAAACCCATGCTTTCTATGAAAAACATGGTGGTAAAGCGATAATTTTGGCAAGATTTGTGCCGATTGTCCGAACTTTCGCGCCATTCGTTGCAGGAATGGGCAAAATGTCATATCGTCATTTTGCTTTTTATAATGTAACGGGTGCTATTGCATGGGTACTGCTATTTACTTATGCTGGATACTTTTTTGGTGACTTAGATATTGTTCAAAAGAACTTAAAATTGCTAATTGTTGCCATTATTGTTATTTCTATTTTACCTGGTGTTATCGAAGTGATACGCCATCGTAGAGCGAGTGCAAAGGCCAAAAAAGAGAGTGATAACCAAGAGGTTTGAGCAGTTATCATTAGCTTTTGCCGTAGAATAGCAATAATAAAGAGATGCGCTGAAATTCAGTAAGCGGTATCATCATAAACTTTGCTAACCACATAGCCAGTATATTGTGAGTTAACATGTTCACAATAATCTGCTCTAAATAATTAGGGTTGTAGCTAGGCGATAAGTGAATGCAGCACGAAAAGCACACCGACAAAGTAGGTGTCTTGTGCAATTAAACGCAGTCAACATGCTGCAACTTAAAATATAACGAGTATAAACTGGCGAAGGTCAGATTCAGACGAAAAGGTCCGTTAATGAGCTGGATTGAAAAAATTCTTAATAAAAGCAATATCACGAGTTCACGTAAAGCCAATATCCCAGAAGGGGTTTGGACAAAATGTGATAGCTGTGGGCAAGTACTTTACCGCGCAGAATTAGAGCGTAATTTAGAAGTGTGCCCCAAATGTGATCATCACATGCGTATTTCAGCACGCCGTCGCTTAGAAACTTTTCTTGATACAGGAAGCACGACTGAGCTGGGCAGTGAGTTAGAGCCTAAAGATATTCTGAAATTCCGCGACTCTAAAAAATATAAAGACAGAATTGCTGCGGCTCAGAAACAAACCCATGAAAAAGATGCCCTAGTGGTGATGAAAGGTACGTTAAAAGAAATGCCTGTTGTGGCCGCATCTTTTGAATTTGCATTTATGGGCGGCTCTATGGCGTCTGTTGTGGGTGCGCGTTTTGTTCGTGCGGTTGAACAAGCATTAGAAGATAATTGTCCACTGATTTGCTTCTCTGCAAGTGGTGGTGCACGTATGCAAGAAGCATTGATGTCATTAATGCAAATGGCAAAAACCAGTGCCGCATTAGCTAAAATGCAAGAGCGTGGTTTACCTTATATCTCAGTGATGACCGATCCTACTATGGGTGGGGTTTCTGCAAGTTTAGCAATGTTAGGTGATATTAATGTTGCTGAGCCGAAAGCCTTGATTGGTTTTGCTGGTCCACGTGTTATTGAACAAACTGTACGTGAGAAATTACCCGCGGGTTTCCAACGTAGTGAATTCCTGCTAGAAAAAGGGGCGATAGATATGATAGTTCGCCGTCCTGAAATGCGTGATGAGCTAGCTGAATTACTGGCTAAGCTGACTCAGTATGATTTAGCGAAAGACGAAGATGAACTGCTAGGCGAAGAAATGATCGCTGATGACATCGAATCTTCTGACAATGAGCCAGAAATTAACATCGAAACGAATAAAAAAGAAGATGTCTAATATCATAACTGCTCCTCAAGCCACATCGCCTTTGTCGGTGTGGCTTTCTTATCTTGAACACTTACACTCAAGTGCTATTGATATGGGACTTGAGCGCGTGGGCAAGGTAGGTCAATTACTGAATGTATTACGTCCAGCCCCTAAAGTTATCACTGTATCGGGTACTAATGGTAAAGGAACCACTTGCCATATGCTCGAGTCAATTTTGATGGCTTCAGGATTGAAAGTGGGGGTTTATAGTTCACCTCATCTTGTCCGTTATACCGAGCGTGTTCGCATTCAAGGTAAAGAGCTTTCACCAGCTGATTTTTGTCAAGTATTTGCTGAGATAGAGCAAACCAGAGGCGATATTTCGCTGACTTTTTTTGAATACGGCACACTCGCGGCATTGAAACTATTTCAACAAGCTCAGCTTGATGTGGTTATTCTTGAAGTTGGGTTAGGGGGGCGTTTAGACGCGACCAATATTGTTGATGCCGATATTGCAGCTATCACCAGTATTGCCCTTGATCATACCGATTGGCTAGGGGCTGATAGAGAGCATATTGGTCATGAAAAAGCCGGTATCTTCCGTAAAAATCACTATGCTGTTGTAGGCGAGCCAGATATGCCACTGTCTATTGCACAAGTCGCGCAACAGAAACAGGCTAAATTATTTCGTCGTGGTGTTGATTGGTCATTTTCTATTGATGGTGATCACTGGCATTGGCGTAGTGCAGATAAGCAGTTTGAAAAACTTCCCATCCCTAATATTCCCTTAGCCAACGCAGGTACGGCAATGGCAGTAATACGCTGCTTATTGAAAACCGATGATAAAGTGAGTCAAGGGATCACCCATCAAAGTATCGTTGAGGGAATGAGTAAAGCTCAGTTGCCGGGACGTTTTCAGATAATTTCGCAGCATCCATTAGTTATTTTTGATGTTGCTCATAATCCGCATGCTGCTGGATATTTAGCCGAAAAACTGGCGCAATTACCGCGTTATTCTGATACCAAAGTGCGCATTGTTGTTGGTATGCTGGGTGATAAAGATATTGCGGGTACATTAGCGTGTTTATCCCCTCAAGCTGATCAGTGGTATGTTGCACCATTGAATGAGTTTCGTGGCGCATCAGCCCAGGTATTAGCTCAGCACCTCGACTATCCGGCAGTATTTGATAGTGTCGAGCAAGCATGGCAACAAGCAATATCTGAGGCGCAAAAAAATGATATTGTGGTTGTATGTGGATCATTCCATACCGTTGCTCATGTAATGGAACTATTGGAAAAGGAGAGTGCGAGTGGCAAGTAAATTTCAAAATCGCTTAGTCGGAGCCGTTGTTCTTGTGGCGGTAGGGGTTATTTTTCTTCCTACATTATTTGACGGCGATAAGAAATATAACGAAGACCAATTTGCCTCTATTCCTTTAGTCCCCAAACCTGGTGATGAGCAAGATATTGAATCAATAGCGCCGATTGAGCAAACCACGACACCGTCAACGCCATCAGAGGGTGCTTCTGAGGCGATGATCTCTGAAGCGGTGACGGGGGTTGAACAGCCTCAAGTTTCTACTCCTGAAGTATCAGAGCCTCAAGTAGCGCCATCAACACCGGTTGTTGAGCCACCTAAAGTGGTTAATCCGCCTGTAGAGCCACCAACTACCCCGCCACCGGCGGTATCAGAAACAACCGCGCCGAAAGGTGAAGCTTGGGTTGTGCAGTTAGGTGCCTTGAAAAATGCGGCGAAGGTTGAAGAAATTATTGCAAAAATGCATCTCTCCGGTTATCCAGTATATACCGTGCCTGCTCGCCCTGTTTCAGGAAAAGTGACACGTATTTATATTGGGCCTAATGCCTCAAAAGCAGAGTTACAGGCGATGTTACCTCGCCTTAAAGAGCTAACAGGCTTGCAAGGTGAAGTAAGAGCCTATAAACCATAACTATGTTGATGAGACATCAGATGGGTGAAGTAACAAGGTGTTAACTTATTGCGGCGATTATGATTTTTCATGTCGCCGTAAATTATTTTAAAATTATCGAAAATTAGGGTTACGCAAACGTTTTCGTTTTCTGTTAGAATGCTACCGTATTAATGCGGGGCATCGTTATTGGATAGAGATTTATGGTCTGGATAGATTACGCCATTATTGCCATTATCGGTTTTTCTGCATTAGTTAGCCTGATCCGTGGCTTTGTTCGTGAAGCATTATCACTTATCACCTGGGGTTGTGGTTTTTTTGTTGCAAGTCAGTTTTATCCTTATCTAGCCGTCTATTTTACTCGGTTTGAAGATGAGCTGGTTCGTAACGGGATTGCGATTGTCACACTGTTTATTGCAACGCTAATTGTCGGTGCGGTGATTAATTATGTGATTAGCTCTCTTGTTCAACGCACAGGGTTATCAGGTACAGATCGTGTGTTGGGGATCTGTTTCGGGGCTTTAAGAGGTGTGCTGATTGTATCAGCGTTACTTTTTGTCTTGGGTGCTTTTACTCCTATGGCAGACAGTGCCGATTGGCAACGTTCTGAGCTTATTCCTCAATTCAACCATATTATTAGGTGGTTTTTTGACTACCTACAAAATGCGTCAAGTTTCGTGTCGGAGAAAATGTAACCTCTCCGTCTGGCTGATGAGGATCTTTTCATGTGCGGTATTGTCGGTATCGCTGGAGTTAATCCAGTAAACCAATCGATTTATGATGCGTTAACGGTGTTACAACACCGAGGTCAAGATGCAGCAGGCATTGCAACAATTGATGAGAATAACGGTTTTCGTCTACGCAAAGCAAATGGGCTGGTGAAAGATGTCTTTGAAACGCGTCATATGTTGCGTTTAAAAGGAACTATCGGAATAGGACATGTACGTTATCCAACCGCGGGCAGTTCGAGTGCATCAGAAGCGCAACCTTTTTATGTTAACTCACCTTTTGGGATCACACTTGCACATAATGGTAATTTAACTAATGCGCATTTGTTGCGTCGTCAATTATTTGAAACTGCTCGTCGACATATCAATACCACCTCAGACTCCGAAATTTTACTCAATGTGCTAGCGTATGAATTAGATCGCTTCGATCATTTTCCGCTAGAGCCAGATAATATTTTTACCGCTGTTGCGGCTATGCATAAAAAATTACGTGGCGCTTATGCTTGCGTTGCTTTGATCATCGGCCACGGCTTATTAGCTTTTCGTGATCCTTATGGCATTCGTCCTTTAGTGTTAGGCAAACGTACTTTAGAAGATGGACGCAGTGAGTATATGGTTGCGTCTGAAAGTGTCGCTCTAGATACACTAGGATTTGAATTCTTGCGTGATGTAGCACCCGGTGAGGCTGTTTATATCACAGAGCAAGGACAACTGTTTACTCGTCAATGTGCTGAAAATCCGCAATTAGTACCTTGTCTATTTGAGTATGTTTATTTTGCGCGTCCAGACTCTTTTATTGATAAAATTTCCGTATATAACGCCCGTCTACGTATGGGGCAAAAGCTCGGCGCTAAAATTGCTAAAGAGTGGGAAGATTTACAAATAGATGTGGTGATCCCTATTCCTGAAACTTCTTGTGATATTGCATTAGAAATTGCCCACATCTTAAATAAACCTTATCGACAAGGTTTTGTGAAGAATCGTTATGTTGGACGTACTTTTATTATGCCCGGCCAGCAAGAGCGTCGCAAATCAGTACGTCGTAAACTAAATGCCAACCGTGCAGAATTTCGCGATAAAAATGTGTTACTTATCGATGACTCTATCGTACGTGGCACAACATCAGAGCAAATTGTTGAGTTAGCGAGAGAAGCGGGGGCTAAAAAAGTTTATTTTGCCTCAGCCGCTCCAGAAGTGCGTTTCCCTAATGTTTATGGTATTGATATGCCTAATGCTAATGAATTAATTGCTCATGGGCGTGAAGTGGATGAAATACGTAAACTGATTGGTGCTGATGGACTTATTTTTCAAGATCTCTCTGATTTAATTGCCGCTGTTCAAGAAGAAAATCCAGATATCAACCAATTCGAATGCTCTGTATTTGATGGTGTCTATATCACAAAAGATATTGATCAAGGCTATTTAGATTACCTTGAAAATTTACGTCGTGATGATGAACATAAAATTCGTGATCAACATGAAGCTGAGAACTTAGAAATCTATAACGAAGGCTAATTTTCCGTTAAAATAGCCACCTTTATCAAGCGTCGATGCTAGCGTAACACTACATCGGCGCTTGTTTTTTGAGGGGTAATCATCATAATGATTAACAAAGATATATATTCTGAGGATTATAATGAAAAAGCTGATTGTCGGGCTAACAGGTGCCAGTGGTGCAATTTATGGTATTCGTTTATTAGAAATACTTAAATCCGTGCCATCCGTAGAAACTCACTTGGTGATCAGTCAAGCGGCGCGTCGTACCATTTCATTAGAAACGGATTATTCTCTCAAAGATATTCATGCTTTAGCTGATATTATTTATGACGATCGAGATATAGGGGCGACTATCTCTTCAGGCTCGTTTCGGGTCAATGGTATGGTTATTTTACCTTGTTCGATTAAAAGCCTCTCCGGTATTGTACATAGCTATACTGATACGTTAGTGACACGTGCCGCTGATGTCGTGTTAAAAGAAGGACGTAAATTAGTGCTATGTGTACGCGAAACACCGTTACATTTAGGGCACTTACGTTTAATGACTCAAGCTGCTGAGCTTGGTGCCATCATTATGCCACCAGTACCTGCATTTTATTTTCAGCCTAAAACGATCGATGACATTGTTAATCAGACAGTAAATCGAGTGCTTGATCAATTTGACATTGACTTGCCGGATGATCTTTTTCAGCGTTGGCAAGGGGATAAACCTGCCCGTTGATCCCCTGTGTGACGAGTGACTATTTTTTATGGCGAATAATATCTTCTAAAGCGCCTTCCAGTTGTGGGTAACGAAAGCTGAATCCTGCATCGAGCAGTTTCTTAGGAAACGCTTGTTGCCCACCTAAAACTAATGTGGCACTTTCTCCCATCATTAATTTTAATATTGTGGCAGGAACCGTCATAAATGCAGGGCGTTTCAGTACATGAGCTAAAGTCGTGGTAAATGCCTTATTTTGTACTGGATGAGGGGCTGTCAGATTAAAGGCGCCTTGGGTATTGTTATTATTAAGTAAAAATACGATGGCATTGACCATATCATCAATATGTATCCATGGCATATATTGCTTACCATTACCTAATTTTCCCCCTAAACCTAATTTAAAAGGCGGGCTCATTTTAGGTAATGCCCCTCCTTTTGTAGAGAGTACAATACCAGTACGTAGCAAACACACCCGTGTTAATGGCGTTTGTGCATCGAGTGCAATATTTTCCCATTTGGCACAGAGTTGATGAGTAAATTCATCCTTAGGTGGCGTCTCTTCAGTGACATTATTTTCACCTTGATCACCATAAAAACCCACCGCAGAGCCAGAAATTAAAACACTAGGGGGAGAGTCGCTGGCTTTTATTAAATCCACCAGCTTTTGGGTTAATTTGCATCGACTATTAACTAACGTTTGTTTTTGCTCCGGTGTCCAGCGTTTGTCTGCAATTGGTTCTCCAGCAAGATTAATCACTGCATCAAATTGGTTTAAGTTTTCTTTATCATCTAAATGCGTCCAACACGCCATTTCATTACAGAAATGAGAGTAGACTTTCTGTGGTGAACGGGAAAGTACGGTAATATTATGTTTATCTAATGCGAGTTGGCAGATAAGTGCTCTGCCAATTAATCCGGTTCCACCTGTGATAAGTATATTCATCACCATCCTCCTGATTACTCTATCCTAATTAAGGTTGTATCATCCTGATAGGTGAGATTAGTCACTAACCAAACAGTTTTTTGGCTGCTGGACGTTGGCTTATTGTATTTAGCCATTTTTCTACCGCAGGATAATCTGCTAGATCAATATGGTGTGTGTCATGGTAACGAGCCCAAGTATAGGTGGCTATATCAGCAATGCTATAATCGTTTCCACCAAGATAAGGAGATTGAGCGAGTCGGCTCTCTAACACCTGATATAAACGCTCGGTCTCTTTTGTATAACGATTAATTGCGTAAGGTACTTTTTCAGGGGCGTAACGCGTAAAGTGATGATTTTGTCCAAGCATAGGACCAAATCCCCCCACTTGCCAAAATAGCCACTGCAGTTGGGTCATTTTTTCTCGCAGATCATGGCTAAGTAATTTGCCACTTTTTTCTGCTAAATAGATAAGAATAGCACCTGATTCAAAAATAGAGAGTGGCTCACCACCGTCAGCGGGAGCATTATCGACAATAGCAGGAATTTTATTATTGGGTGAAATAGCTAAAAATTCGGGTTTAAATTGATCACCTTTGCCAATATCAACATGATGCAAAGTATAAGGCATGGCGACTTCTTCGAGGAAAAGCGTAATTTTTTGGCCATTCGGGGTGTTTGCATAATAAAGATCGATCATAAAAACCTCCGCAATAAGGTGATATTCAATAGCGTATATTTTACAGTCTGCCTAGTAACATCATAAAAAGCAAAAAATCGCAAGATGAATAAAGCAAATTACCTATGATTATTATAGTGGTGAAATATGGTGATTTTGGTATATTCAGGATAAAAATTACGATCGTTTAGCATCGATTAAAAAAGGTTTGTTGAGGATGGAACAAGAAAATACGGCAGTGGTCGAGTGGGTTGATATTGTTGATGAAAAAAATGAAGTTGTTGCACAAGCAACACGTCAACAAATGCGAGCAGAAAACCTACGTCACCGAGCAACTTATATTGTCGTGCACGATGGCATGGGAAAAATTTTGGCACAACGCCGTACTGAAACAAAAGATTTCTATCCAGGTTGGTTAGATGCAACCGCGGGTGGTGTAGTACAACAAGGTGAAAATGCACTCGAAAGTGCACGTCGTGAAGCAGAAGAAGAGCTAGGTATTGCCGGGGTTCCTTTTGCCGAACATGGACAATTCTATTATGACGATGAGAGTTGCCGCGTTTGGGGAAGCTTATTTAGTTGTGTATCACATGGACCATTTGCATTACAGCCAGAAGAAATCGAGGAAGTATGCTGGCTTACTCCCTTAGAAATCACGGAACGTTGTGATGAATTTACTCCTGATTCACTTAAAGCACTCTCTCTATGGTTAACGCGAAATAATAGTACTCGCTTGGACACAAAAGAAACCACTGACTAAGGGGTACTTTGTCCGAGTTCTAAACGATAAGCATAGTTGATAACGGTATTTTCAAACATAGCGTTATCAACCTCATCACGTAAATGTTGTAATAGTGCAATTAGGTGCTTACCTGCCTCTTTACCTATTTTATGGTAATTAAAATGTATAGATGTCAGGGAAGGTGCTATTTGGGCGCTATTTTCAGAGCCTTCTAAGCAGGCGATAGCGAGATCTTGGGGAATTTTAATTAATCTTCGTTGGCACTCAAACATCATTCCCAAAGCAATACTCTCATGGCTACAAATAACGGCATCTAGCTCGGGCTGACGTAATAAGATCTCTGTTAATGCTTGTCGACCATATGCCATAGAAGCGGGGTCGGGCGTAGTAACACTTTGCTCAGCATTTAAATAATTTTTTAATAAAGCACGCGACCAGCCGGTAATTTGCTGGTGGTGTAAACGTTGTCCTTGTAGCGCACCAACATAGCCGACACAACGTTTACCTTGCTGAATTAAATAATGGGTTAAATCAAATGCCGCTTTTTCATAACCGCAATCAATACTTATTGCTGATTGCTCATTAGATTGACTCGCGACACTGACAACAGGCACATTGGCATTACTGATATGTAAGAACTGTACATCACTTAATTGGGAGCCAAAGGCAACTAATGCGGCAGGGTTACTCTGTAATAGCATATTAATTACATCAGTTGCTTTATGGAGCTGATATTCATAACATCCCACTAATATTTGATAATGATGACGGCTGAGGATCTGCTGCAATGATTGCATAAAATCAGCACTAGCTTTATCAGTAAAAGAGGGCAGTAGTACAGCAATAATATGGCTTTGAGCGGAAGCTAAGGCCCCTGCTGAGGCATTGGGGATATATCCCAACTCTGCCACTGCTTGGTTAACTTTTTCTCTTAATTTATCCGACACTAATTCAGGCGTACGCAATGCGCGAGATACGGTCATTGAACCGACTCCGGCATGTTTAGCAACTTCTTGTAAAGTGACGCGACCTGTATTTCGGCGTTTACGTGTTTTTATCATCGTGATCAGATTTATTCGGCTTTATTTTTAATTCGCAGATCCTACCTGAAATTTTCTCACTCTGCAGAAACAATACAGTGTCAATTGTTGCACTTGTTCGCAATTAACATTTCATCAAAATGATAGCGCTATCACAATTACACATAATCTATCTAGATAGCGCTACCATTAGTGATTATTATCCTTAATACAGAGATCAAAAAAGCACCTTACTGAGGTTATAAATATGCTTAAAACATTATTAACACCGGATGTGGTACAAGTGATCCCACAAGTCAAAGATTGGCGTGAAGCAATTAAAATCGCCTGTCAGCCATTAATTGACAAAGGTTGTATTGAGCCTCGTTATGTTGATGCGATTTATAAATCACACGAGCAAATAGGCCCTTATTATGTATTAGGGCCAGGTATTGCTATGCCTCATGCACGTCCTGAAGAAGGGGTTAATCAGCTCTCTTTAGCATTAACTATCATCGAAAAAGGGGTGGAGTTTGGTGCTGATGAAAATGATCCGGTGAAACTTTTAATTGTTTTAGCGGCAACAGATAACGATAGCCATATTAATGCCATTGTGAAATTAGCTGAACTTTTTGATAACCAAGATGATATAGACACTTTGTTGCAAGCAAAAAGTAAGGCAGAAGTATTGGCTGTTATTAATCACTATTAATTCAATTTTAAATAACCAAGGGGAATATGATGAAAATTACCGTTGTATGTGGAAATGGTTTAGGCAGTAGCTTAATGATGGAAATGAGCATCAAAAGTATTTTAAAAGATCTGGCCGTCAATGCTGATGTTGATCATGTCGATTTAGGTTCGGCAAAAGGGACACCGAGTGATATTTATGTGGGAACTCGTGATATTGCGGAACAACTTAATGCTCAAGCGGTTAATGGCAAAATTGTTTCTTTAGATAATATGATTGATAAAGTTGCGATGAAAGAGAAACTTTCGACTGCATTACGTGAATTAGGCGCGCTATAAGGAGCCTAGTATGGACTTTTTCCGCTTTCTAATGAGCGATGTGCTTTCAGAGCCTGCTATATTAGTGGGTTTAATCGCATTGATTGGTTTAATTGCTCAGAAAAAACCTGCGACAGAATGTATTAAGGGCACCGTTAAAACCATTATGGGTTTTGTTATTTTAGGTGCGGGGGCAGGTTTAGTCATTAACTCGCTTGGTGATTTCTCAACGATTTTCCAACATGCATTTGGCATTCAAGGTGTTGTACCTAATAACGAAGCCATAGTCTCTATTGCACAAAAAAGCTTTGGTAAAGAGATGGCACTGATTATGTTCTTTGCCATGTTAATCAATATATTAATTGCACGCTTAACACCGTGGAAATATATTTTCTTAACGGGTCACCACACTTTATTTATGTCGATGATGGTCGCGGTGATTTTGGCAACAGCGGGTTTAGAAGGGGCGGTATTAGTTGCAGTAGGTTCATTAGTTGTTGGGGTATCAATGGTATTTTTCCCAGCCATTGCACATCCTTATATGAAAAAGATCACCGGCTCTGATGATGTCGCATTAGGCCATTTCTCTACTATTTCCTATGTTGTATCTGGTTTTATTGGTAGTAAATTTGGCAATAAAGCGCATTCAACGGAAGAGATGAATGTACCTAAGAGTTTACTCTTTTTGCGTGATACGCCAGTTGCGATCGCTTTCACCATGGGCATAATTTTTATTATTACGTGTTTATTTGCCGGTGACACTTTTGTTCGTGAAGTTAGTGGTGGTAAAAACTGGTTTATGTTCTCCTTAATGCAATCCATCACCTTTGCGGCAGGTGTTTATATTATCCTACAAGGTGTGCGTATGGTGATTGCAGAGATTGTTCCTGCATTTAAAGGCATTTCTGATAAGTTAGTCCCCAATGCAAAACCTGCGCTTGATTGTCCCGTGGTATTTCCTTATGCACCTAATGCCGTTTTAGTCGGTTTTCTGAGTAGTTTTGCAGCGGGTGTCATTGGCATGTTTATTCTTTATGCTTTAGATTGGACTGTGATTATACCCGGGGTGGTACCTCATTTCTTTGTGGGGGCAACTGCAGGCGTATTTGGTAACGCCACAGGGGGACGTCGTGGTGCTATTTTAGGTGCTTTTGCTCAAGGTTTATTGATTACTTTCTTACCCGTATTTTTATTACCTGTACTTGGTGATATTGGTATTGCCAATACCACATTTAGTGATGCAGACTTCGGTGTGATTGGTATTCTATTAGGGATTATTGTTCGTTAATATTACCGACGTTGATATTACTTATTAGTGGAATTTTAATAAATGCTCGACTTTTTAACCCGTCGGGCATTTTTTTGGTAGAAATAGTGTATTTAAATCCTCTCTCTTATTGGCATTTATGCAGAGATGAATTTTTATATTTATTATCTGAATAATAATGCTATTATCCTAAGTGAATATTCACTATGTGTATATTTTTGTGCCTAGTTAATTATAAAAATAGGTTTAACATCATAATCACTAAGGAAGAAAGAAGATGTCTTTAGCTATTCGATATCTTGCGTTATTACCACTTTTCGTTATTACTGCTTGCCAACAGCCTGTAAATTATAATCCACCAGCAACTCAAGTGGCTCAAGTTCAGCCTGCTATTGTCAATAATTCATGGATTGAAATTTCACGAAGTGCACTCGACTTTAATGTAAAAAAAGTCCAATCATTATTAGGTAAGCAATCCTCTCTTTGTGCAGTGTTAAAAGGAGATGCTTATGGGCATGATTTATCGTTAGTTGCCCCAATTATGATAGAAAATAATGTGCAATGTATTGGTGTAACAAATAACCAAGAATTAAAAGAAGTACGTGATTTAGGATTTAAAGGCCGTTTAATGCGAGTGCGTAATGCAACAGAACAAGAAATGGCACAGGCTACCAACTATAACGTAGAAGAGTTAATTGGTGATCTTGATATGGCAAAAAGATTAGATGCTATTGCCAAGCAACAAAATAAAGTCATTGCTATTCATTTAGCATTAAATTCAGGTGGCATGTCTCGTAATGGTTTAGAGGTCGATAATAAATCTGGGCTTGAAAAAGCAAAACAAATTTCTCAATTAGCTAACCTAAAAGTGGTTGGTATTATGTCTCATTATCCCGAAGAAGATGCTAATAAAGTAAGGGAAGATCTGGCTCGTTTTAAGCAACAATCTCAGAAAGTGTTGGAGGTGATGGGATTAGAGCGTAACAATGTCACATTACATATGGCAAATACCTTTGCGACAATTACCGTGCCTGAGTCATGGCTGGATATGGTACGTGTGGGAGGTATTTTTTATGGTGATACCATTGCAAGTACAGACTATAAACGTGTGATGACCTTTAAATCCAACATTGCTTCAATCAATTATTATCCTAAAGGTAATACGGTTGGCTATGATCGTACTTACACATTAAAACGTGACTCAGTACTAGCCAATATTCCTGTAGGTTATGCAGATGGTTATCGTCGCGTTTTTAGTAATGCGGGGCATGCATTAATTGCTGGGCAACGCGTACCTGTTTTAGGAAAAACATCAATGAATACCGTTATGGTTGATATTACCAGTCTTAACAATATCAAACCAGGTGATGAAGTTGTATTTTTTGGCAAACAAGGTAATAGCGAAATTACCGCAGAAGAAATTGAATATATCAGTGGTGCATTGTTTACCGAAATGTCAATTTTATGGGGAGCAACCAATCAACGGGTATTAGTTGATTAAGCTAGGTTGTGAGTGTTAGCAAATAATAAAAAGGCGATTGAAAATAACAATCGCCTGATATTGTTGATAACTTAAAGCTATAAATTATCAGGTAACCCATAGGCCACTAAGCTATCGCCCATTTTAGTACCAAATGAACCATGTCCGCCGGCCATAATGACCACATATTGCTTGCCTCCAATAGAGTAGGTCATTGGCGTTGCTTGTCCACCTGCGGGTAATCGTGCTTCCCATAACATTTTGCCATTCGTCACATTAAATGCTCGAATATAATTATCCTGAGAAGCAGCAACAAACATCACATTACCTGCGGTTGAGATAGCGCCTCCTAGCCCAGGAACACCAATTTTTAATGGTGGTAATTCCACTAAATTAGGCAAACTATCCCTAATGGTGCCAAATCGTTGTTGCCAAACAAGCTCATTTTTTGTTAAATCAACACCAGCAACAAATCCCCAAGGGGGTTGTTTACAAGGTAATCCTAGTGGTGATAAGAATGGATGAATATCAACACTATAAGGTGTTCCCGTCATGGGTTGTAAACCTTGCTCTCCGTGGCCTGCGTCAATTGCTTGACTGTCTTGAGGATCTTTTAAATAAAGTTTTGAGATAAAAGGCAAGGTAATAAAGTTCATTACCGCGACTTGTCTATCTTGATTAACAGAAATACCGCCCCATTCAAAAATACCGAGGTTACCAGGAAAAACAAGCGTACCGTTTTCTGATGGTGGAGTATAAATTCCCTCATAATTTAACTGATGGAAGGCGATACGACATAACAGCTGGTCTGCCATTGTGCCGCCCCACATATCTGAACCTTGCAACTTATTTTTGGGTGCTAAATTAAGTGCTGAAAAAGGCTGAGTGGGTGAGTAATGCTCACCTTGTGTTTGTGGACCATATTTGACACTAGTAGGAACCGGTTTTTCTGTCACAGGAACAATAGGTGTACCGTCTCTTCTATCAAGAACAAACACATTCCCTGTTTTCGTGACGATATAAATGGCAGGTATTGTTTCATTTTTATCAGTTTTGATATCAACCAGTGATGGTTGCGAAGGAACATCCATATCCCATAAATCATGATGGGTGGTTTGGAAATGCCACAATAGCTCACCTGTCGACCCTTTTAGTGCTAAAACTGAATTAGCGTAACGCTCTTTTAATGGATGACGATCGCCTCCCCAAATATCGGGTGTACCTACTCCTGTCGGAATATAGACCACATCCGTTTGTGCATCATAAGCTAAAGGCGCCCATGCATTAGGAGAGTTATGAACAAATTGAGTCTCTTTACCTGGCATCGCATTGGGATCTTCTGCGCCAGTATCAAATACCCATATTAATTTTCCGCTATTAACATCATAGCCACGGATCACACCAGAAGGCTCTTGAGTTGATAAGTTATCAGTAACAGAGCCACCTATAATAATAGTATTACCGGTGACGATTGGGGGAGATGTTGGGTTATATCCACCCAAATAAGCATAAGGCATAGAAGCTAACAGATTGATTTCTCCATTCTGACCAAAATCACGGCATGCATTACCCGTTTGCGCATTAACTGCGATTAGGCGGCCATCATTGACTGGAAGAAAGACTTTTTCAGGACATTCATCTGATATGCTTGGTTGGCGAACGTCGAGGCTTTTGGCAAATTCGGCACTATTATTTTGATTATAATAGGCAACCCCTCGGCAAGTCATATGCTGGAAGCTTTTGTTATATTGCAATTTAGAATCAAAACGCCACTTCTCTTTACCTGTTGCGGGATCTAAGCTAATTAAATATTGGTGAGGTGTACATAGAAAGAGATTATCTTCAATTTTTATAGGCGTAACTTCGTTGGTTATCTCAACGGCATCATTAGCTCTTTTTTCATCACCGGTATGAAAAGTCCATTTCTCAACTAACTTATCAACATTATCACTGTTGATTTGAGTTAATGGTGAATAGCGTATTCCGGCTTGCGTTCTGCCATAAGCGGGCCAGTCATTATCATTTACTCCGATAGGAGATATAGAGTTGGTGGGCTGTTGTTGTGTAAATTGACCATTAATGGCATGAGGATCGGTTAGTGAACTACCTAATATAATGATAAGTGTTGTGGCTAATAGTGTGAATAAGCCAATTTTATTGGTACGACAAGTGTAAACATTATTATTGAGTGTGAAAGGAATAAGGAGTAAGCCTAGAATAAAAATAATATCTAAGCGAGGAGCGAGTGCCCAAAAATCAAATCCTGACTCCCAGATACTCCAGACAATCGTTATTAAAAATAGAAAGTTAAAGAGTAATAGGGTGCTTTTCTTTCGACTTAGAAAGCAAGCTGCAATAATAAGAAGCATGACACCGGTAAAGAGATAAAAAGGCGATCCTGCTAATGAAACTAAATACCCTCCGAGTACAGTAAAGTAAAGTGCCAATATTGTGAGTATGATGAATACTATCCATCGATAGAAATGTGATATTTTCATAATGCTATCGTCCTATTCTTTCTTACCATCTTATAAATAGAATAGACAATAATTTATTAGCTCACCTATTTGTCTCTAACAACCATTGCATTAATATGCATTTATGAGAAATTTTAATATAAAACACTAGCATTAGTATTGAATGTAAGTGATATGATTATTTAAAGTAGGGTGCTTGTGAACACAAGTCGCAACAACGTTGGGCGAGAAATTGTGGGGGAAAATTCCCCCACAAAGCTATTTATCGCAAGATAAATTCGCTTGAACTAGGGTGTTACCACTACTGATATTAAAAGAGCATAATCTTTCATGTCTCAGTAGGGTAAAACACAAAACTGTAATACATACAGTAATCAGCCCAATAAGGGCAAGCTTAGTCATTTCTCTTGACACTCCTTGTTAAAGGAGACAGAATCAAGTTGTTTGGGACTTGAGACTGCCTCGAATTTTATGTAAATAGAATTCGGGGCTTTCGTCTTTTTGGTCCTTGCAAATGCTTGAACCAAAATGATCCAAGCACCCGCCTGTATACTAACAGAAAATAGCCGTGTGTCTCTGTTTATTTTGCCAAAATAAAGCTAAAAAGATTTATTAAATCAATGGGTTGTTTTATTTTATAAGTGGGGTTTATGGTGCGTTTTTTGATTTATGATCTATTTAAAAACGTCTGCGATATATATTGAACGCAAGTGATATGAATACTTAAAGTAGGGTGCTTGTGAACACAAGGCGCAACAACGTTGGTCGAGAAATTGTGGGGGAAAATTCCCCCACAAAGCTATTTATCGCAAGATAAATTCGCTTGAACTAGGGTGTTACCACTACTGATATTAAAAGAGCATAATCTTTCATGTCTCAGTAGGGTAAAACACAAAACTGTAATACATACAGTAATCAGCCCAATAAGGGCAAGCTTAGTCATTTCTCTTGACACTCCTTGTTAAAGGAGACAGAATCAAGTTGTTTGGGACTTGAGACTGCCTCGAATTTTATGTAAATAGAATTCGGGGCTTTCGTCTTTTTGGTCCTTGCAAATGCTTGAACCAAAATGATCCAAGCACCCGCCTGTATACTAACAGAAAATAGCCGTGTGTCTCTGTTTATTTTGCCAAAATAAAGCTAAAAAGATTTATTAAATCAATGAGTTATTTTGTTTTATAGGTGGGGTTTATAATGTGTTTTTTGATTTATCAAGCATTATAAAAAAACGCCAGTGATATGAACTGGCGTTTTTATAATTTATTGAAGTGAATTCAATAATTAGGCATTTTCTTGTTGGCTTGCTTGAATTGCAGTTAATGCAACAGTGTAGACGATATCATCGACTAACGCGCCACGAGAAAGGTCGTTAACAGGTTTACGCATACCTTGTAACATTGGTCCAATGGAAACCAAGTCTGCTGAACGTTGTACTGCTTTATAGGTAGTGTTACCGGTGTTTAGATCAGGGAAGATAAACACAGTTGCTTTACCCGCAACAGGTGAGTTTGGTGCTTTAGATTTAGCAACGTCAGCCATTACAGCCGCATCGTATTGTAAAGGACCATCAATAATCAGATCTGGACGTTTTTCTTGTGCTAAACGAGTTGCTTCTCGCACTTTTTCAACGTCACTGCCAGCACCTGAGTTACCTGTAGAGTAAGAGATCATCGCAACGCGTGGGTCGATACCAAACGCTTTTGCTGAGTCTGCAGATTGAATAGCGATTTCAGCCAGTTGTTCTGCGGTTGGATCTGGGTTAATTGCGCAGTCACCATAAACATAGACTTGTTCTGGTAATAGCATAAAGAACACAGAAGACACTAATGAGCTACCGGGTGCAGTTTTAATTAACTGTAGTGGTGGGCGAATAGTGTTAGCGGTTGTATGAACAGCGCCAGAAACAAGACCATCAACGACGCCTTTTTCTAACATTAAGGTACCGAGAACAACGTTATCTTCTAACTGTTCACGAGCAACAACTTCTGTCATACCTTTGTTTTTACGCAGTTCAACTAAGCGAGGTACATAAATTTCACGTACTTCTTTAGGATTGACGAGTTCAATACCTGTACCTAATTCAACACCTTGTGCCGCAGCAACACGACGAATTTCTTCAGGATCACCTAACAGTACACAGGTTGCGATACCACGTTCAGCACAAATAGACGCGGCTTTAACGGTACGAGGTTCATCACCTTCAGGTAATACGATGCGTTTTTTCGCCTTACGAGCTAATTCCGTTAATTGATAACGGAATGCTGGTGGTGATAAACGATTAGGACGTTCAGAGTTTGCTGTCAGTGAATCAATCCATTGGTTATTGATATGTTGAGCAACATAGTTCTGAATTTTTTCGATACGCTCATGGTCATCTGCTGGCACTTCTAAACTAAAGCTTTGCAGATTTAATGAAGTCTGCCAAGTGTTTGAATTAACCATAAAGATAGGTAGACCAGTCTCAAATGCACGCTCACACAATTGTTTAATTGGTGCATCGATTTGGTAACCACCTGTGAGTAAGATAGCACCGATTTCAACGCCATTCATTGCAGCAAGACATGCTGAAACTAACACATCTGGGCGATCGGCAGAAGTGACAAGCAATGAACCTGGGCGGAAATGCTCTAACATATGTGGAATACTACGAGCACAGAAAGTCACAGACTTAATACGACGAGTTTCAATATCACCCTTATTGATGATAGTCGCATTTAAGTGTTTTGCCATATCTGTAGCACGAGTAGCGATTAAATCGAAGTTCCATGGAATGCAACCCAATAAAGGAAGTGGGCTATTTTTTTCGATGGTATTTAAATCGATATTAGAGATAATCGCTTTGCTTGAGTCATCAAAAATTTCTGATAAATCAGGGCGAGTACGACCTTGATCATCCACAGGGGCATTTAATTTATTAACAATCACACCTGTGATATTTTGATTTTTTACACCACCAAATTCAGCACGAGCAAATTCAATGCGCTCTTTTAACTGCTCAGCGGTGTTGTTGCCTAATGCAGTAACGAAAACAATTTCAGCACCTAATGTTTTGGCAATCTCATAGTTTAAAGATTGTGCAAAAGGGTGCTTACGCATTGGCACTAAGCCTTCTATCAGTACAACTTCTGCATCAGCAGTATTTTCGTGATATCTAGCAACAATTTCTTCCATCAGAACGTCTTTTTTATTGGAGCTGAGTAATGACTCAACGTAATCCATATTTAAAGGTTCTGCGGATTGAATTGTGGAGTGAGAGCGGATAATCGCAGTGGTTTGATCTAATGCGCCTTTAACACGAGGCTGTGCGATAGGTTTGAATACACTAAGGCGAACGCCTTTTTGTTCCATAGAACGGATTACACCCAAGCTGACGCTGGTTAAACCTACGCGTGTATCAGTTGGGACTAGCATAATTGTACGGGACACGGAAACCTCTTTAAATATCGGTTGCTCGTTATGTGAAACAGTACTGCCAGCATAACACTGGCAGTACATCAAAAAACTTAAGCGGTCAGGCGGCTAGCATCCTGAGCGATAACTAACTCTTCGTTAGTTGGGATAACAACAGCAAGACGGCTGTTATCGGTAGTGATGGTGCCTGATTTACCGAAACGTGCATCTAAGTTACGCTGATGATCAACTTCAAAACCTAATAGAGCGAGTTTTTTCAGTGATAATTCACGAACCATTGCTGCATTTTCACCGATACCACCAGTGAAGATAATGGCATCTAAACGACCTTCCATCAGTGCACAATAAGAACCGATGTATTTCGCTAAGCGATGGCAGTAAACGTCCATTGCACGTTTAGCATCAGCTTTTGTTTCGTAGTTATCTTCAACATAACGGCAGTCACTAGTAACTTCCGTTAAACCTAATAAACCAGATTCTTTAGTGAGCAGTTTATTAATATCTTCAACGCTCATACCTAAAGTGTCATGTAAATGGAACACGATAGCAGGATCGATATCACCACTACGAGTACCCATGACTAAACCTTCTAATGGTGTTAAACCCATAGAAGTATCAACACATTTACCGTTAACAATAGCAGAAACAGAACCACCATTACCTAAATGGCAAGTGATTACGTTCAGTTCATCAACAGGTTTATTTAACATTTTAGCTGCTTCACGGGAAACAAAGAAATGGCTAGTTCCGTGAGCACCGTAACGGCGGATGCTGTGATCTTTATATAAGCTGTATGGCAGAGCATACAGATAAGCTTCTTCTGGCATTGTTTGGTGGAATGCAGTGTCAAATACTGCCACCATTTTATTAATTAAATGAGGGAAGGCTTTACGCGCTTCTTCAATACCAATAAGGTGAGCTGGGTTATGTAATGGGGCAAATGGAATAGCCGCCTCAATACCTTTGATGACTTCGTCAGTAATGACGACAGATTTAGTAAATTTCTCGCCACCGTGAACAATACGATGACCAATTGCTGCGATTTGTTGTGAAAGTTCTGGTTTTTCAGCCAGAATAGTATTAACAATAAAGTTTAATGCTTCGCTGTGGGCAGCACCAGCGCCTAAAGCCGCTTCATGTTTCTGACCATCCATTTTCCACTTCAGGCGGGCTTCAGGAAGGTTGAAGCACTCAGCCAAGCCTGAAAGGAATTCTTCACCATTTTCTGGGTTAATAATTGCAAACTTAAGAGAAGAACTACCGCAGTTCAGTACCAGCACCAGCTTACTTGACATGGAATTACCTATTTATCTTGTTGTCGTAGTGTCTTTTATATTATAAAGACGATGGTTAATAAAACGTCACTCATAAAAGCCTATCGCATTACTATGATGACATTAATGATACGCATCATGCTTAGGGTAAAAAACTTGATGCTAATTATAGTTGCCAATCATCAATTGGACGATTTTTATTCACCCCAAAATTTTTGCCCGAAAATCGGCGAAAAGGGTTGAAAATCACGCCGGCAAACAAAATATAGCGCTTTATTGCCACAAACCTTTAGAATGAGCACAGGATACAGAGTAAAGGCAACAAAGACAAAATATACTTAATTCTACTAAAAGATTTTTATTCTTTATAGATGTTTTTTAAAAGTTATAGAAAAAATTGATTGAGGTCATTATGAACGAACCGACAGTGACTCCCCCAGGTTTCTTTAAAAAGTTACGCCTAGGGAACGAGTATCTAAAAACCTGGCCGGTTGAGAAGCAATTAGCCCCAGTTTTTCCTGAAAATAGAATGATAAAAGCAACGCGTTTTGGCATACGTTATATGCCTCCTATCGCTATTTTTACATTAACCTGGCAAATTGCATTAGGTGGCGATTTGGGGCCGGCGATCACTACTGCACTTTTTGCCTGTAGCCTGCCAATGCAAGGATTATGGTGGTTAGGAAAACGCGCTGCAACGCCATTACCCGCTGTGTTACTCAATTGGTTTTATGAAATTCGTGAAAAATTTGAGCAAGCGGGTATTGCATTAGCCCCAGTAGAAAAGACGCCAACCTATCTCTCATTAGCGCATTTGCTTAAACGTGCTTTTAAGCAACTTGATCGCTCTTTTCTTGATGATGTGTAGAACATTTGTTCTACCTTCTTCATGGGTTATTTAATGGATTAAAATTACCCCTGTTTAGATCAAAAAACGTGTTGTTAGCACTACTCAAGTGTTTTGATTAATGCCATGCTCTCTTCAATAATTTCTTTGGAGAATTAATGATGGAAATGACACACGCACAACGCTTGATCCTCTCTAATCAATATAAAATGATGACTATGATGGATCCTGATAACGCTGAACGTTATCGTCGCTATCAGACAATTATTGAACGTGGTTATGGATTACAATTACGTGAATTAGACCGCGATTTTGATGAGATGTCAGAAGAGACCTGCCGAACCATTATTAACATCATGGAAATGTACCATGCATTGCAAGTTTCTCGAGAAAATTTAAAATCACCAGAAATGCCGGATGCTCGTCGAGTGGCATTTATGGGCTTTGATGCAGCAACAGAATCTCGTTATCTTAGCTATGTACGCTTTATGGTCAATACTGAAGGGCGATATACGCATTTTGATAGTGGTAGTCATGGTTTTAACTCTCAAACGCCTATGTGGGAGAAATACCAAAGAATGCTGGCTGTTTGGTTAGCTTGTCCACGTCAATATCACCTAAGCAGTGTTGAGATCCAACAAATACTGAATGCGTAATTATTAACGCATCACGATAAGGTAGGCATAAAATATGACAATCACCTGTAAAGGCTTTCTTTTTGATTTAGATGGTACATTAGTGGATTCATTGCCTGTTGTTGAATACTGTTGGGCACTATTTGGTGAGCGAGTAGGGGTATCAACACAAGAAATTAATAACTATATCCATGGAAAGCCGGCCATTGAGTCGATTCGCCATTTTATGCCTAATGCTACGCAAGCACAGATTGAAGAGACTTTTCGTTGGCTAGAAAAGTTAGAAGCGACACAAACAGAAGGATTAGCCCCTCTTCCGGGGGCTATCGAACTCATTAATCGCTTAAACGACTTAGCGATCCCTTGGGCAATTGTCACCTCAGGCACAGTACCAATTGCCTCTACTCGTCAGTCAGTTACAGGTATTCCTGAGCCTAAACATTGGGTGACGGCAGAATGTATCACTCAAGGGAAACCCAACCCTGAGCCTTATCTTTTAGGGGCAAAAAAATTAGGCTTGGCTCCCGAAGAGTGTGTGGTTTTTGAAGATGCTGCTGCAGGTATTTATTCTGGTTTAGATGCCGGGTGTCAGGTTATTGCCGTACATGCTCCGATTTCCCTTCCTCGTCGTAATGAAATTGATTTAATAATTGATTCATTAAATGATTTACAAATTGACAAAGAAAATCAGCAAGTCGTTATTAAGCATAAATGTTAATCATTTATTTGATCATATAACGAGATTTATATTGGTAAAAATGGTCTACTTATCAATGCAGTGAATTGACGTATTAATCTGTTTTCACTTATTGCTGATCGAGGCCATTTTGAATAGCGAATTATTATGGGTTTTAAGCCTGCTATTGATAGCTATTGTCCTTTTTACGACCAACAAAATCCGCATGGATGTGGTCGCTTTACTTGTCATCGTCGCTTTTGTTCTTAGCGGCACACTCTCATTAAATGAAGCCACGGTAGGATTTAGCGATCCGAACGTATTACTGATTGCGGCCCTTTTTGTTATTGGGGAAGGATTAGTAAGAACAGGTGTGGCATATCAAATGGGAGATTGGCTAGTACGAGTTGCGGGTAGTAGCGAAGTAAAAATGCTGGTGCTATTAATGATCTGTGTTGCAAGTTTAGGGGCTTTTATGAGCTCGACAGGGGTGGTGGCTATTTTTATTCCTGTGGTGCTCAGTGTGGCGGCACGGATGAAAACTTCTCCCAGTCGATTAATGATGCCTCTTGGCTTTGCGGGGTTAATTAGTGGTTTAATGACCCTAGTTGCGACACCGCCTAATATGGTGGTTAATAGTGAATTAGTTAGGGAAGGGCTACCCAGTTTTCAGTTTTTCTCTATTACCCCAATAGGGATCGCTGTATTAATTGCGGGTGTATTATATATGCTGGTGGTACGTCGTTGGTTAGGTTCAAGTGAAGGGGGTAAGCAAAAAGAGGTTTATCGTCGTACTTTTCGTGATCTTATCCGTGATTACCAATTAGCAGGGCGTGCTCGTCGCTTAGCCATACGTAAAGGCTCACCACTGATAGGTCACTCTCTAGATGAATTACATTTACGCTCTCGCTATGGAGCAAACGTTGTCGGTATTGAACGCTGGAGGCGTTTTCGGCGTGTCATGGTCAGTGCGACGGGAGGCACTGAATTAAGAGAGCGAGATGTCCTATTAGTGGATATGTCAGCAAGTGAGGTAGATTTACGAGAGTTCTGTCGTGAACAAATGTTAGAGCCGATGGTGTTACGTGGAGAGTATTTTTCTGAGCAATCTCGTGATGTGGGATTAGCAGAAGTCTCTATGAACCCTGACTCAGAATTATTAGGAAAATCATTAAGAGAAATCAAATTCCGTACACGTTATGGGCTAAACGTTGTGGCTATTCGCCGTGAAGGGAGTGCTTTACCGGGGAAAATTGTTGATGAGCCATTACGTCTGGGAGATGTGTTACTGGTTATTGGTGATTGGAAATTAATTCGTATACTTTCGACAAAACCGCGTAATTTTATTGTATTAAATTTAGCGGCTGAAATTGATACTGTTGCACCGGCCTCATCGCAAGCACCACATGCACTTTTTTCATTAGCATTAATGGTTGCATTAATGGTGACCAATGAAGTACCTAACTTTATTGCCGCGTTAATTGCTTGCTTATTGATGGGAAAATTTCGCTGTATAGATATGGAAAGTGCTTATCGCTCTATTCATTGGCCAAGTATTATCTTGATTGTCGGGATGATGCCTTTTGCGGCTGCATTGCAAAAAACTGGGGGTATCGAGCTTATCGTTAATGGACTTATGGATGTAGCAGGGAATGCTGGGCCACAGGTTATGTTAGTCTGTTTATTTGTACTTTGTGCCACTATTGGTTTATTTATCTCTAATACGGCAACGGCGGTGTTAATGGCACCGATTGCAATAGCAGCGGCTCATCAAATGAATGTCTCTCCGTTACCTTTTGCAATGGTTATTGGTGTTGCTGCATCGGCGGCGTTTATGACACCTGTATCATCCCCGGTTAATACCCTGATCCTTGAGCCTGGTGGTTATAAATTTGCTGATTTTATTAAAATAGGGGTGCCTTTTACCATCATTGTGATGTTGATTAGCGTTTTCTTAATACCGCTATTATTCCCATTTTAATCGGTTATCTTTTGTAAAAACGCCGTTTAGTTTCATTTATTATAAACGGCGTTTTTGCTACTTACTCACTGATCTCATCTAGGGATAAACTAAAGCCTGGTACAAACACTTGCATAAAATAGTCCATCTCAGGGCTATGTCTTTCTGCTAACGTTTTTTCTAAACGATTTTTGGCCAAATTAAATTCGCTATTACCCGCAGCTAACTCTTCAAGGCATTTTAAATAGGCACATAAACTATCAGCTTGTTTGACAATAAAAGTTTCTTCCTCACTATGTAATTGCTCATCGATAAGAGGGCGAAAATCTTCTTGTAACTCTTCGGGTAACATTTCAATCAATTTTTGCTGAGCATATTTTTCTATTTTTTTATATTCATGAGCAATTTGTGGATTGTGGTATTTAATAGGAGTTGGCATATCACCGGTGATAACCTCACTGGCATCATGGTACATTGCTTGTAGTGCAATACGCTCGGCGTTGACATTGCCATCAAATTTACGATTTTTAATCACCGCTAATGCATGGGCAACAAAAGCCACTTGTAAACTATGCTCAGAGACATTTTCTTGGCGAATATTACGCATCAGAGGCCAGCGTGTAATTAGCTTTAAACGAGAAAGGTGGGCAAAAAAGTAACTCATAATATCTCCCAATAGCGTGATTGAAGAGATTATTGTGAGTGGATAGACACTAGATGTAAACGGTGATCAGTAAGAAAATAAAAAAACGCAATATAACTTCAGTGATATTGCGTTTTATCTTTATTAATAATAACTATTGATGGTAGCCGACAATAAAACGACCAAATTTTTGAATCGCCATCTCTAAATCATTCTCACGAGGGAGTGTCACAATACGGAAATGATCAGGGTGAGGCCAGTTAAATGCAGTACCTTGCACTAATAAGACTTTTTCTTGTAATAGTAAATCGAGGATCATTTTTTGGTCATCTTTAATACTATAACGATTTAAGTCTATTTTAGGGAACATATACAGCGCTCCCATTGGTTTAACGCAAGAAACCCCTGGAATTTGATTGATAAGCTCCCATGCGCGGTTGCGTTGCTCGTATAAACGGCCTCCGGGTAGAATAAATTCACTGATACTTTGATAGCCACCCAATGCCGTTTGGATCGCGTGTTGCATCGGCACGTTGGCACATAAGCGCATAGATGCCAGCATATTTAAGCCTTCAATATAGCCTTTTGCTTGTTTTTTCGGGCCATTAAGTACCATCCAACCTTGGCGGAATCCTGCGACGCGATAGGTTTTTGATAAACCGTTAAAGGTAACAGTTAATAAATCAGGTGCCATTGCGGCGATAGAGTGATGTTGGGCATCATCATAAAGAATTTTGTCATAAATTTCGTCAGCAAAAATAATCAAATTGTGTTGACGGGCAATTTCAACAATTTCCAGCAAAATCTCTTTGCTATATACCGCGCCGGTTGGATTGTTAGGGTTTATAATCACAATACCGCGCGTTCTGGGGGAGATTTTACGACGGATATCATCTAAATCAGGAAACCAACCTTGTTGCTCATCACACATGTAATGAACAGCATTACCCCCAGAAAGAGAAACCGCAGCGGTCCATAATGGGTAATCAGGCGCTGGAACTAGCATTTCATCGCCATCATTTAATAATGCTTGCATAGCTTGTACGATAAGCTCTGAAACACCGTTACCAATATAGATATCTTCAACAGTTACATCACGCATATCACGGGCTTGGTAATGTTGCATGATGGCTTTACGTGCTGAAAAAAGCCCTTTAGAGTCGCTATAGCCTTGAGAGCTAGGTAGGTTACGAATAACATCTACTAAGATTTCATCTGGCGCTTCAAAACCGAAAGGTGCTGGGTTACCAATATTGAGTTTTAATACTTTATTACCTTCTTCTTCCAGACGTTTTGCTTCTTGCAAAACCGGTCCTCGAATGTCATAACAAACATGGTCGAGTTTACTTGATTTTTTTATTTGATTCATAGCACGTTTACCTAATCGGGTATGACTTTATCTACATAGCGACATTTATATTTCTCATACACATCTCGGGAAGATATAAATGAAAAGGCTGTCCCAGCAAATTAACTGTTCTATCACTCTACTCTTACACTACAAACTTTTGAAGATGCTAGATAATTTTTGGTGTAAAAGGTCAGTTTATTCTAAAGAACTTATTTTGATGACTGAAAGTATCACTTAATCTGGTGGTATATTCTTATCTTGAATAAAAATCAAAAACATTATGCTGGTGAAGAGAGGGTTTTTAGTGCGTTTTTTAACAATAACCAGATGTGAGAGGGACGTTGATAAGATGTTGCATAATCAATTATTGAATAATTTTATCGGATTTGTATTATCTTACTTAATATATTAAATTTTCAAATAATATGGTTAAATCTATTTTTATTCATATCAATCAAATAGTTTTTATATAAATTAAATTGAAATCTTAAATATATTTTATAAGGGTGGATACTTAAAATAGCATACACAGTTAAGGTAATTTAAATTATTTTAAAAATGTTAAAATTTATGTATTCCTAGAGAGCATTGTATGATCTACATCTAACTTGTAATGATGGTATACAGTTCTTTCTTGTAGATCCTTAGAATGATAATAAAATTTAATTTGTTACAAAAAAATGCAGTTGCTTGCGAACTAGGAGGTGTAAACGACAACAAACAAATGTAAAGTATTCAGTATGTCTTTGCTCTCTTTTTCAGAGTAAGGTACTGTCTGAATCGGAAGTCCAATTTAGACTTTTGATAAAAAACACCAGGTATATGTAATTTAAAAATCAAAAATAAGTGAAGAATAAACAATGATTAATGCAAATCGTCCGATAATGAATCTCGACCTCGATCTGCTTAGAACGTTTGTTGCTGTAGCAGATTTGAATACTTTTGCAGCCGCTGCGGCCGCTGTATGTCGAACTCAATCTGCAGTCAGTCAGCAGATGCAACGTTTAGAGCAATTAGTCGGCAGAGAACTCTTTGCCCGTCATGGTCGTAATAAACTGTTAACAGAGCATGGCTTACAATTATTAGGCTATGCACGTCAAATTCTCCGTGCTAATGATGATGCAACTGCTTCATTAACATATAGTGATGCTGAAGGTGAGTTACGTATTGGTGCATCTGATGATTCCGTCGATACACTACTACCATTTTTGTTAAATCGTATCGCATCAGTATATCCACGTTTAGCGGTTGATGTGCGTATTAAGCGTTCTCAATTTATTGAGACTATGCTTGATAACCACGAAATCGACTTAGCATTAACCACTGCACGCATTGGACATCATCCACGCACAGCGTTACGTACAGCGCCTGTTTTGTGGCATTGTGCCCCTGATTTCCAATTACAAATGAATGAACCTATTCCTTTAGTGGTCATGGACGAAACTAACCCATTCCGTCAGTTGGCAACAAATACGCTAGATGACGCAGGTATTCAATGGCGTATTGCGTATGAAGCGGCTTCTTTATCTGCGGTTCGTGCTGCTGTAAATGCCGAAGTGGGGATCACAGCTCGTCCATTAGAAATGCAAAATGCTGATTTACGTATATTAGGCGAAAGTGAAGGGTTACCTCGTTTGCCTGAGACTCAGTACTGGTTATATCGTAATTTTGATGAGCAAAACGAAGCTGTATTAACGGTATTCAATGCCATCGAAAATAAGAAAACGCCTTATACTGTCACTTCAGTTGAAGAAGCGCATTCTTTAGATTTAGAGTAAGGCGCAGAGTGATATTGTTATCATGATTATTTGGATAACCCATATTAACGGTTAAAAATAGTCAAACGAAACAATAAAGTGATATATCACAATCAACGGAAACAGGTGCTATAAACGCATTTGTTTCCGTTTTTTTATGCTTTATTTTTAAATAGTCACATTGGTTTAATATTTATAGAGATTAATGTATATCACAGTGTGATCCACCTCTCTTTTCCCGCTCAGTCGCTTTGTTAAAAAATTGTATGCAGGTGTGATGGGTTACACGCTTGTAGAAATTGTTAACAAATAAAAGGTTTGTCTAGGTTTTCAGGGAATAAATAGTCAAATGAAAACGGATATTTGACCTTCTCCACATTATTGGAAAGTTAATTTGTTAAAATTTGGATAAAATTTAAACTGATTATGTATTTTTTCGACTATTTTGTGAGTTTGATCAAAAAAATAAGGCACATTTGCCTATATAGAGTCAGGTTTTTCCTGAGATACTGGTGTAGTAAAATCGAATTATCGGTTAGACTAAGCGTGTTAGCAGAAAATTTGTAGGTTGACTGACACGTTTTAGCATTGACCAGTAATTGGGTGTTAAAAATGAGTGTTAAATTTGTTAAGAAGCGACGGAAAACTGAGTGAGTTATCACAATGTTTTCCTTAAAAGAAGAAAGGTTTAAATAGATTGTTATCATTTATTTAATTAGCAAGTCTGTTGTTTTACCTTTTTTTTCGTATTAATAAATGTGGTGTAAACCGCCGGATAAGAGTTGGTTAATTGACACCACCTTTGATGAGTAAGCAATGAGTATGTCTACGACCACCGAAGTTATCGCCCACTATTGGGCATTTGCTGTCTTCTTAATAGGCGCATTGGGGTTATGTTCGCTCATGTTGCTGGGTGCCCGCTATTTAGGCGGTCGTGCACAAGCAAGGGCTAAACATGTTCCTTATGAATCTGGCCTTGATTCCGTTGGCAGCGCTCGTCTGCGCATGTCAGCTAAATTCTATTTAGTTGCCATGTTTTTCGTAATTTTCGATGTTGAAGCACTGTTTCTTTATGCTTGGGCCGTTTCCGTACGTGAAGTGGGCTGGTTAGGCTTTATTGAAGCAGCTGTCTTTATCGCAATTTTATTAGCTGGATTATTCTATTTGGTTCGTATTGGTGCATTAAATTGGACACCAGTTCGCTCTCGCCGTGAAACCGCGGGTAAAAGCCATGTCAGATTAACCAGCGGCAAACATCCGCAGCAGTAATAAGCGAGGCATTAAAAATGGATTATACGCTCACCCGCATAGATCCGAACGGTGAGAATGACCGTTATCCCCTGCAATCACAGGAAATTGTCAGTGACCCGTTAGATGCTCACGTTCATCGCAGCGTGTATATGGGAAAACTGGAACATGCGTTACATGACGTTGTGAACTGGGGCAGAAAAAACTCTTTATGGCCATATAATTTTGGTCTTTCCTGTTGTTACGTTGAAATGGTGACGTCATTTACTGCGGTCCATGACGTAGCGCGTTTTGGTTCTGAAGTATTACGTGCTTCCCCTCGTCAAGCTGACTTTATGGTGGTTGCAGGAACCTGCTTTACAAAGATGGCGCCCGTTATTCAGCGTTTATACGATCAGATGCTAGAGCCTAAGTGGGTTATTTCCATGGGAGCTTGCGCTAACTCTGGTGGTATGTATGACATCTATTCGGTAGTGCAAGGTGTTGATAAATTCATTCCTGTTGATGTGTATATCCCAGGATGCCCACCTCGTCCAGAAGCTTATATGCAAGCATTGATGTTATTACAAGAGTCCATTGGTAAAGAACGTCGCCCATTATCTTGGGTGGTGGGCGACCAAGGCGTTTACCGTGCCAATATGCAGTCAGAACGAGAAAGAAAACACGGTGAGCGGATCGCAGTAAAAAATCTGCGTACTCCAGACGAAATTTAAAGGCTTTTGCCTAAGACGTAACCAGAGCAATGTGTTGCGATCATAGTAACCCTGATCAAAGTTGTGGTGAATAGAAATGACCGATCAGATAGCGCAAAATAGCGCACGGCCAGCGTGGGAAACCAGCGATCATATTGATGATCAGGTGGTTAACGAACTGCGTCAGAAATTTGGGCCAGATGCGTTTACATTCCAGCCGACTCGTACCAGCATGCCAGTGGTATGGGTTAAGCGGGAACAACTTATTGAGGTTATGCAATACCTCAAATCTTTACCAAAACCATATGTCATGCTGTACGACTTGCATGGCGTTGATGAGCGTGTACGCACGCATCGTCAAGGCTTGCCGGCAGCTGATTTTTCCGTTTTCTATCATCTGATATCACTCGATCGTAATAAAGATATCATGCTGAAAGTCGCATTAAGTGAAAAAGATCTTAATCTACCGACTCTCACTTCTATCTTTCCGAACTCGAATTGGTATGAGCGTGAAGTGTGGGATATGTTTGGGATCGTCTTTAACGGACACCCTAATCTACGCCGTATTATGATGTTGCCGAATTGGGAAGGTCATCCACTGCGTAAAGATTATCCCGCTCGTGCGACAGAATTTGATCCTTATGTGCTGACTAAGCAGAAAGAGGATCTGGAAATGGAATCACTGACCTTTAAACCAGAAGAGTGGGGAATGAAACGCGGTACTGAGAATGAGGACTTTATGTTCTTAAACCTCGGTCCTAATCACCCATCTTCTCACGGTGCATTCCGTATTATTTTGCAACTTGATGGCGAAGAAATCGTCAACTGTGTACCTGATGTTGGTTATCACCATCGTGGTGCAGAGAAAATGGGCGAGCGTCAATCATGGCATAGTTATATTCCTTATACCGACCGAATTGAATACCTTGGTGGTTGTGTTAACGAAATGCCTTATGTACTGGCGGTGGAAAAGCTTGCCGGTATTGAAGTACCTGAGCGCGTTAAAGTCATTCGTGTCATGCTGTCTGAGCTATTTCGTATTAATAGCCATTTACTGTATATCAGTACCTTTATCCAAGATGTTGGTGCGATGACACCGGTATTCTTTGCCTTTACTGATCGTCAAAAAGTTTACGATATTGTGGAAGCAATCACCGGTTTCCGTATGCATCCGGCATGGTTCCGTATCGGTGGTGTTGCCCACGATTTACCAAAAGGGTGGGAGCGCTTACTACGTGAATTCTTAGATTGGATGCCAAAACGTCTTGATTCTTACGTTAAAGCCGCCTTGCAAAACAGCATTTTAAAAGGCCGTACCATTGGTGTTGCCTCTTATAACGCTAAAGAAGCGTTAGATTGGGGGGTAACGGGTGCCGGGCTTCGTGCTACAGGGGTTGAGTTTGACGTGCGTAAATGGCGTCCATACTCAGGGTATGAAAACTTTGAGTTTGAAATTCCAGTAGCAAGCAATGGTGACTGTTACGATCGTGTCATGCTGAAAGTCGAAGAATTACGTCAAAGCTTACGTATTCTCGAGCAGTGTTATAAAAATATGCCAGCAGGGCCATTTAAAGCCGACCATCCACTGACGACTCCGCCACCAAAAGAGCGCACATTACAGCATATTGAAACCATGATTAACCACTTCTTACAGGTTTCATGGGGCCCTGTTATGCCTGCGAATGAATCATTCCAGATGGTGGAAGCCACTAAAGGGATCAACAGCTATTATTTAACCAGTGATGGCAGCACGATGAGCTATCGTACGCGTATTCGTACGCCAAGTTTTGCTCACCTGCAACAAATCCCAGCGGTTATCCGCGGTAGTCTGGTTTCTGACTTGATTGTCTATCTGGGAAGTATCGATTTTGTAATGTCGGATGTGGATCGTTAATCATGCAAAATGAATTAAACCATAAAGAGGATGCCGCGAAGATTGAAATCGTTGATGTAACTCATTCAAAGAAAAACACGTTTGTTTTAACGCAAGAAGAGCGTGCTGAAATTGAACAAGAAAAACATCACTATGAAGATCCCCGTGCTGCATCGATTGAAGCGCTGAAAATAGTGCAAAAAAATCGAGGTTGGGTTGAAGACGGTGCTATCTATGCTATTGCCGATGTGCTTGGTATACCGGCTAGCGATGTAGAAGGGGTAGCAACCTTTTATAGTCAAATTTTCCGCCAACCCGTCGGCCGTCACATTATTCGTTTTTGTGACAGTGTGGTTTGCCATATTACAGGTTATCAAGGCATTCAGGCAGCTATTGAGAAGCACCTCAATATCCTTCCTGGCCAAACAACACCAGATGGTCGTTTTACCTTACTGCCAACCTGTTGTTTAGGTAACTGTGACAAAGGTCCTACTATGATGGTAGATGACGATACTCACAGTTTTGTTAAACCTGAAGAGATTGAAACGTTACTGGAGCAGTATCCATGACAGCAATTTCAGGAGCAAAACCGATTATTCGTAGCGCAGAAACGCATCCGCTAACGTGGCGCTTACGTGATGATCGTCAGCCAGTATGGCTGGATGAATACCGTGCAAAAAACGGTTATAAAGCGGCAGAAAAAGCATTAAAAAGCATGGCACCTGATGAGGTGACCTCTGAAGTTAAAGATGCAGGCTTAAAAGGACGTGGTGGTGCTGGATTCTCAACAGGCTTGAAATGGAGCCTGATGCCAAAAGATGAAAGTATGAATATCCGTTACATCCTTTGTAATGCAGATGAAATGGAGCCGGGAACCTATAAAGACCGCCTGTTAATGGAAGAACTGCCACATCTGTTAATCGAAGGGATGATTATCGGTGCGCATGCACTGAAAGCTTATCGTGGTTATATTTTCCTACGTGGTGAATATATTGAAGCGGCTAAGCACCTGCGTCATGCTATTGAAGAAGCCAAAGCAGCGGGTTTTTTAGGCAAAAATATCTTCGGCTCTGGTATCGATTTTGAGCTATTTGTTCACACAGGAGCAGGTCGTTATATCTGTGGTGAAGAAACAGCACTGATCAACTCACTGGAAGGTCGTCGTGCTAACCCTCGCTCGAAACCGCCATTCCCAGCAACCTCCGGTGCTTGGGGAAAACCTACCTGCGTGAATAACGTTGAAACGCTGTGTAACGTACCCGCGATTATTGAGCATGGCAAAGATTGGTATATCGGTTTAAGCGCCGGTAAAAGTCCAGATGCAGGTACCAAATTAATGGGATTCTCTGGTCGCGTGAAATATCCAGGCTTATGGGAATTACCTTTTGGTACTACAGCTCGTGAAATCTTAGAAGATTATGCGGGGGGGATGCGTGATGGGCTGAAATTAAAAGCTTGGCAACCCGGTGGTGCAGGAACGGATTTCTTAACAGAAGATCATCTCGATCTCCCTATGGATTTTGGCACGATCGCCAAAGCTGGTAGCCGTTTAGGTACTGCGTTGGCGATGGCGGTAGATAATGAAATTAACATGGTTTCATTAACCCGTAACTTGGAAGAGTTCTTTGCGCGTGAATCTTGTGGCTGGTGTACACCTTGTCGTGATGGCTTGCCATGGAGTGTCGAAATCTTACGCGCGATAGAAAAAGGTCAAGGTCGTCCTGGTGATATTGAGACTCTTGAGCACCTCTGCCGCTCTTTAAGCCCAGGGCACACATTCTGTGCTCACGCACCGGGGGCAGTAGAGCCTTTACAAAGCGCAATCAAATATTTCCGTGAAGAATTTGAGGCTGGCATTATTCAAGAAGACTATACCAATGCCAATCTTATCCGTGGTATTCAGCCTAACTTGCTGAAAAGCCGCTGGTAGTTTTCACGATACATTCTAGGTTTAACGCCTGCAATGCAGGCCTTTGGGAAGCATGCTGACTATGGCTACGATTCATGTAGACGGCAAAGAATATGAAGTTAACGGGGCTGATAACCTGTTAGAAGCCTGTCTTAATTTAGGCTTAGATATTCCTTATTTTTGCTGGCACCCAGCGCTGGGAAGCGTTGGCGCTTGCCGCCAGTGTGCGGTTAAGCAGTATCAAAATGCTGAGGATACCCGCGGTCGTTTGGTAATGTCTTGTATGACACCTGCGGCTGATGGCACGTTTATCTCCATTGATGACGAAGAAGCGAAAAAATTCCGCGAAAGCGTTGTTGAATGGTATATGACTAACCATCCTCACGATTGTCCTGTTTGTGAAGAAGGGGGGAACTGCCACCTTCAAGATATGACCGTTATGACAGGTCATACTATGCGTCGCTATCGCTTTACTAAGCGTACACATAGAAACCAAGAGTTAGGGCCGTTTATTTCTCATGAAATGAACCGCTGTATTGCTTGTTACCGCTGTGTTCGTTACTACAAAGATTATGCTGATGGCACTGATCTGGGGGTCTTTGGTGCACATAACAACGTGTTCTTTGGACGGGTTGAAGATGGCACATTAGAGAGCGAATTCTCCGGTAACTTAGTTGAGATTTGTCCAACGGGTGTCTTTACTGACAAAACTCACTCATCACGTTATAACCGTAAGTGGGATATGCAGTTTGCCCCTAGTATTTGCCAAGGTTGTAGCATGGGTTGCAATATCAGCCCAGGTGAGCGCTATGGTGAATTGCGTCGTATTGAAAACCGTTATAACGGTACAGTAAACCGTTACTTCCTTTGTGATCGTGGTCGTTTTGGCTACGGTTATGTCAATTTAGCGAGTAGACCTCGTCAACCTAAAAAACGTTTAGGCAGTAACTGGCTTGAAATCAGTGCAGCACAAGCAACGCAAGCCGCTGCAGAAATGCTGAAGAAAGGGCAACGTGTTGTCGGTATCGGCTCACCACGAGCCAGTATTGAAAGCAACTTTGCTTTACGTGAAGTGGTTGGTGCTGAAAATTTCTATAGTGGTATTTCGGCTGCCGAGCAGGCTCGCTTGACCTTAATGCTGGATATTTTACAAAAAGGTGGCGTTTATACTCCATCTCTCCGTGAGATTGAAGACTATGACGCAGTACTGGTGTTAGGTGAAGACTTAACACAGACAGGTGCTCGTATGGCACTGTCAGTACGTCAAGCCGTAAAAGGTAAAGCACGTGAGATGGCAGCCGCACAAAAAGTGGCTGATTGGCAAATTGCCGCCATCATGAATATCGGTCAACGGGCGAAATATCCACTGTTTGTCACTCATGTTGATGAAACTCGTCTGGATGATGTTGCCGCTTGGAGTTATCGTGCGCCGGTGGTTGAACAAGCGCGTTTAGGTTTTGCCATTGCCCATCATATTAATGGTGAAGCCCCTGCGGTTGATGGCTTAGATGAAGCGTTGAATAAACAGATTGACATGATTGTTCAAGCCTTATCGCAAGCGAAAAAACCGTTAATCATTAGTGGTAGTCATGCGGGTAGCGAAGAAGTTATCAAAGCGGCTGCTAATATCGCTTTTGCCTTAAAAGCCAAGGGGAGCGAAGTTGGTCTCTCTTATGTGGCAGATGATGCCAATAGCATGGGGCTGGCGATGATGAAAGCGAAACCACTGGATGACGCATTGAAAGTGATGCGTAGTGGTCAAGCAGATAGCGCTATTGTGATGGAAAACGACTTGTATCGCCATTTTGCCACCGACGTCATTGATGACGCGATTGCCAAAGTGGATCACCTAATTGTGATTGACCATCAGCAAACTGAGATCATGGAAAAAGCACACCTTGTGTTACCTGCTTCCTCCTTTGCTGAAAGTGATGGCACTATGGTGAGTCAAGAGGGCAGAGCGCAACGTTACTTCCAAGTGTTTGAACCTTCTTTCTATAACAAAGAAGTGGTGATGCATGAGAGCTGGCGCTGGCTAAGTGCTGTTGATTCACAATGGCATGAAGGTAATCTTGACTGGACGCAGTTAGATCATGTGATTGAGCTATGTGCAACGCGTCTACCGCAATTTGCCGGTATTGTGAATGCGGCACCTAATGCATCATTCCGTATTCGTGGTCAAAAATTAGCCCGTGAACCGCATCGTTATAGTGGTCGTACTTCCATGTTGGCAAATGTTTCAGTACATGAACAGCGTCAACCTAAAGATATCGATAGCCCATTTGCTTTCTCTATGGAAGGAAACAACAGCCCAACGGCTCCTCGCCAGCAAATTCCATTTGCATGGGCACCGGGTTGGAACTCACCACAAGCATGGAATAAGTTCCAGTCTGAAGTAGGGGGAAGCTTACGTTTTGGTGATCCGGGTGTACGCTTAATCGAATGTAGTGATAACACATTAGGTTATTTCACTGATATTCCACCAGCCTTTAACCTAGTTGAAAATCAATGGGTTGTAGCTCCTTACTATCGTCTGTTTGGTAGCGAAGAGTTATCGCAACGTTCACAAGTGATCCAACAACGTATGGACAACGCTTATTTAACCGTGAGTGAATCTGATGCCGTCGCATTAGCATTATCTCAAGGTCAACAAGCGATGTTTACTTACGAAGGTCGTGAATTCACCTTACCTGTGAAAATCAGTGCTCACTTAACCCGAGGTCAAATTGGCCTTCCGTTAGGGATGGCTGGCATTTCGCCATCACTGGTGGGTGTATCGGTTCGTCAACTGCGGGGTATTGCATAATGAGCTGGTTATCTCCTGAAGTTACAGAGATTTTACTCACTGTTTTAAAAGCCGTGGTGATCTTGCTGGTGGTTGTCACTTGTGGTGCTTTTATGAGTATGGGGGAGCGTCGTCTACTGGGGTTATTCCAAAACCGTTATGGGCCTAACCGTGTAGGTTATGCAGGTTCAGCACAGTTAATTGCGGATATGATCAAAATGTTCTTTAAAGAGGACTGGATCCCAAAATTTGCTGATCGCTTTATCTTTACCATAGCACCAGTGATTGCCTTTTCTTCCTTATTATTGTCATTTGCTATTGTGCCAGTTAGCTCAACCTGGGTTGTGGCTGATTTAAACATCGGTATTTTATTTTTCTTGATGGTAGCGGGTTTAGCGGTGTATGCCGTTTTATTTGCTGGCTGGTCAAGTAACAATAAATATTCGTTATTAGGTGCAATGCGTGCTTCAGCACAAACAGTTAGTTATGAGGTTTTCTTAGGACTTTCTATTTTAGGTGTTGTGGCACAAGCGGGTTCGTTTAACTTAACGGATATTGTCAATTCGCAAGCCCATATGTGGAACATTATCCCACAATTCTTTGGCTTTATTACCTTTGCGATTGCTGGCGTTGCCGTTTGTCACCGTCATCCTTTTGACCAACCTGAAGCAGAGCAAGAGTTGGCGGATGGTTATCACATTGAATATTCCGGTATGAAATTCGGTCTGTTCTTTGTCGGTGAATATATCGGTATCGTTGCCGTTTCTGGCTTAATAGTGACGTTATTCTTCGGTGGTTGGCAAGGTCCTTTCTTACCGTCATTCGTTTGGTTTGCACTGAAAACAGGATTCTTCATGATGATGTTTATTCTGATCCGTGCATCATTACCGCGTCCGCGTTATGACCAAGTGATGGCTTTTGGTTGGAAGATCTGCTTACCGTTAACTTTAATCAATCTGTTGGTCACTGCTGCAGTGATCCTCTACAACGCTCAATAAGGGGTGATTGAACCATGACTTTAAAAGAGTTAGTGACTGGTTTCGGCACCCAGGTACGCAGCATTTGGATGATTGGCTTACACGCCTTTGCCAAACGCGAAACGCAGATGTACCCGGAAGAACCTGTCAATGTTGCACCGCGTTATCGTGGACGTATTGTATTGACCCGTGATCCTGATGGTGAAGAGCGTTGTGTTGCTTGTAACTTGTGCGCAGCGGTGTGCCCTGTTGGTTGTATCTCATTACAAAAAGCAGAACATGAAGATGGTCGTTGGTATCCTGAGTTTTTCCGTATCAACTTTTCGCGTTGTATCTTTTGTGGCTTATGTGAAGAAGCATGTCCAACAACGGCTCTACAATTAACCCCTGATTTCGAAATGGGTGAATTTAAGCGTCAAGATCTGGTTTATGAAAAAGACGATTTATTAATTTCAGGGCCTGGTAAATATCCTGAATATAACTTTTACCGTAAAACAGGTATGGCGATTAATGGCAAAGATAAAGGTGAAGCAGATGATGAAGCGAAACCTATCGATGTCAAAAGCCTGTTACCGTAAGGAGCGATATTCATGGAATTTGCATTTTATATTGCAGGACTGATTTCAATCCTTGCCACTTTGAGAGTAATAACGCATACCAATCCGGTACACGCACTGCTGTATCTGATTGTTTCATTAATTGGCCTTTCAGTGGTGTTCTTCTCGTTAGGTGCCTATTTTGCAGGTGCTTTAGAGATCATCGTTTACGCCGGCGCGATTATGGTGCTATTCGTATTCGTTGTGATGATGCTTAACTTAGGAAAATCGGTCGTTGAGCAAGAGAGAAAATGGTTACAGCCTAGATTTTGGATAGGGCCGGCGATTTTGTCTCTGGTACTGTTAATTGTATTGGTTTATGCAATTAGTAGTGTCACTCATGGTGAGATTAGTGGCGAGATTATTGGGGCGAAAGAAGTCGGTATTAGCTTATTTGGGCCTTATATTCTGGCTGTTGAGTTAGCATCCGTTCTCTTATTGTCAGGATTAATTGTTGCTTATCACATCGGTCGTGATCAGAGCCATGACGATCTCGTCGAAAACGAAAAAGTAGGGGAGCCAAAATGATACCTCTTCAACATGGTTTGATCTTGGCTGCGGTACTATTTGTGTTAGGTTTTACTTGCTTAGTACTTCGCCGCAACCTGTTATTTATGTTGATCGGACTCGAAATTATGATTAATTCAGCTGCGCTAGCCTTTGTGGTTGGTGGTAGCTATTGGGGTCAAACAGATGGTCAGATTATGTATATTCTGGCAATCAGTTTGGCAGCGGCAGAGGCAAGTATTGGCTTGGCATTGTTATTACAACTTCATCGTCATCGCCAAAACCTCAATATTGATACAGTCAGTGAGATGCGTGGATGAATATACTCTATTTAACCTTTGTGCTACCACTGCTGGGATTTTTACTGCTCGCATTCTCAGGTGGTCGTTGGTCTGAAAATGTATCAGCATGGATTGGCACGGGCGCTGTTGGTTTATCAGCTTTAGTGACACTTTGGGTAGGGATAGATTTCTTTGCTCACGGACAAGAAACAGAAGTCTTAACACTCTGGACTTGGATGTCAGCGGGGAACTTTACTATCCCATTTACGTTGGTGCTTGATGGCCTATCATTAACCATGCTAGGTGTTATCACTGGCGTTGGTTTTCTTATTCATATGTATGCATCTTGGTATATGCGTGGTGAAGAAGGATATTCTCGCTTCTTTGCTTATACCAACTTATTTATCGCGAGTATGGTTGTTTTAGTATTGGCTGATAATATGATGCTGATGTATATGGGTTGGGAAGGGGTTGGTTTATGTAGTTACTTATTAATTGGTTTCTACTATAACAACCCAGCTAATGGCGCGGCAGCAATGAAAGCATTTATTGTTACCCGTATTGGTGATGTCTTCTTAGCTATCGGTATGTTTATCCTGTTTGATCAATTAGGTACGCTAAGTTTCCGCGAAATGGCGGTACTGGCTCCTGAACAACTGACCGCAGGATCAAGCATCATTAACTGGGCAATGTTAATGGTCTTAGGGGGTGCGGTAGGTAAATCAGCACAACTACCATTACAAACTTGGTTAGCGGATGCGATGGCCGGTCCAACACCTGTTTCTGCGTTGATCCACGCCGCCACCATGGTTACCGCTGGTGTGTACTTAGTTGCTCGTAGTAATGCGCTATTCTTAATGGCACCTGATATCTTAGAATTAGTCGGTATCGTCGGTGCAGTGACATTAGTATTAGCGGGTTTTGCAGCTTTAGTACAAACCGATATCAAGCGTATTCTTGCTTACTCAACCATGAGCCAAATTGGTTATATGTTCTTGGCGTTGGGTGCTCAAGCATGGGATGGCGCAATTTTCCACTTAATGACTCACGCGTTCTTTAAAGCATTACTGTTCTTATCTGCAGGTTCAGTGATTATTGCCTGCCATCATGAACAGAATATCTTTAAGATGGGCGGGTTACGTAAGAAGATCCCATTTGTTTATGCATGCTTTTTAATTGGCGGAGGTGCCTTAGCGGCATTACCACTGTTAACAGCAGGGTTCTTCAGTAAAGATGAAATCTTATGGGGTGCGTACGCAAACGGACATTTCAATTTAATGTTAGCAGGTTTAATTGGCGCATTCTTTACGTCACTTTATACCTTCCGTTTAATTTTCATCGTATTCCATGGTGAAACCAAAACCGAAGCACACCAAGTTAAAGGCTTCACTCATACTTTCCCATTAGCGGTATTAGCGTTGTTATCAACCTTTATTGGGGCGTTAATTACCCAACCGTTAGGCGATGTTTTCCCAGAAAGCACCGTTACTCATGAAGGTAAGTATGTATTAGAAATCCTTTCTGGTGTGGTAGCGATTGTAGGCGTTGCCATTGCAGCATGGTTATACCTGAAACAGCGTCAACTTGTTTCTCAGGTGGCAAATACCAAAACAGGGCGTTTCTTCTCAACATGGTGGTTCCACGCATGGGGATTTGATGCACTGTATGAGGTGCTGTTTGTCAAACCTTATAAAGGTGCGGCATGGCTTATCCAAAATGATCCTGTTAACCAATTCTTTAATCTCTTTGGCTGTCTCTTTAAAGGCGCCAATAAAGGCTTGAGTTTCAGTGAAAACGGATTAGCGCGTTGGTATGCGGCTTCTCTCGGTTTAGGTGCAGTGCTGGTTATCGCTCTGCTGCTTCTGGTTTAATTAAGGGACACATTGCGCCATGTTATTACCCTGGCTAATACTTATTCCCTTCATCGGTGGCCTGCTAAGTTGGCAGGCTGAACGAATCGGCTCGCAAGTTCCTCGCTGGGTTGCGTTGCTGACGATGGGATTAACACTCGTTATTTCTGTGCAACTGTGGTTGCAAGGTGACTATCAACTGATTAGTGTTGATGGTGCACCTCGCTGGACAGAGTTTTACTTTGTACCGTGGATCCCTGCTTTGGGGATTAATATTCAGTTTGCACTTGATGGCATGTCATTATTGATGGTGGTATTAACTGCTATTTTAGGTATTTTAGCGGTGCTCTCTTCATGGAGCGAAAATCAACCATCACAAGGGGCTTTCCATTTCAACCTGCTGTGGATCTTAGCAGGTGTTATGGGGGTATTCTTAGCGACTGACTTGTTCTTATTCTTCTTCTTTTGGGAAATGATGTTGATCCCAATGTATTTCCTTATCTCTCTTTGGGGACATAAAGGAAGTAGCGATGAGAAACATGTTAGTGCAGCAACTAAGTTCTTTATTTATACACAGGCGAGTGGCCTGTTAATGTTGCTGGCCATTATCGGTTTAGCTGTCGCTTTTTACAGCAAAACAGGTATTTGGACGTTTAATTATGACACCTTACTACAAGCGCACACCTTATTAGGTAGTGAACTGCAATTTATTCTGATGCTTGGCTTCTTTGCTGCATTCGCAGTAAAAATGCCAATTGTCCCCGTTCATGGCTGGCTAGCTGATGCACATGCAGAAGCACCAACGGCGGGCTCTGTTGACTTATCAGGTATTTTGCTAAAAACAGCCGCTTACGGTTTATTACGTTTTAACTTACCGTTATTCCCAGAAGCGTCTGCATTACTGGCACCTGTTGCGATGTGGTTAGGCTTAATCACCGTATTCTACGCTGCACTGTTAGCATTCCGTCAAACGGATATTAAACGTCTGGCCGCTTACAGTAGTATTTCTCACATGGGCTTTATCGTGATTGCGATTTATGCTGGCTCTGTTTTGGCTTACCAAGGTGCGATTATTCAAATGATCACCAATGGTTTGTCTGCTGCCGGTCTGTTTATCATGTGTGGCATGCTGTATGAGCGTTTAGGTACGCGTGATATGAATCAAATGGGTGGATTGTGGAAAAGCATCCGTTTCTTACCAGCATTTTCACTGTTCTTTGCTGTTGCCTCTTTAGGTATGCCAGGAACAGGTAACTTTGTTGGTGAGTTTATGATCCTATTTGGTACTTATGGCCACTTTAAGCTGATCACTATTATTTCGGTCTTTGGGTTAGTTTTTGCTTCTGTCTACGCTTTGTGGATGATGCAACAGGCTTACTATGGTTCACCGAAAACAGCAGAAAGAACCTATAAAGGGTTAAATCTGAGAGAATTTTTGATCCTGTTTATCTTGGTGGTTTTATTGGTTATTTTGGGCTTCTTCCCACAACCAGTATTAGATACTTCGATATCAGCAATGGAAAATCTCCAGACTTGGTATTCCGCTTCTCTTTCAACAGTAAGGCTGTAATTCGCCATGACAATAACTCCTGAACAATTGATCGCAATGCTACCGCTGTTAGTCGTCATCTTGACGGTGGTGGTTGTGATGCTGTCCATTGCGTGGCGACGCGATCACTTTACTATTGCCACCTTGACAGCAACTGGTTTTATCATCGCTCTCGGATCACTTTACTACGTTAATGCATTAGGCGTAGTTGATGTGACCACCCTCTACCATGTAGATGGTTATTCCAGCTTTTTCACGGCATTAACTATTATTGCTGGTTTAGGCACGGTTGCTTTTGCTTATCCTTGGTTGGAAGGTTATCAAGATAATAAAGAAGAGTTTTATATGCTGGTGGCGATTGCTGTCATTGGCGGTATTTTACTCTCTTCTGCGCACCACTTGGCGTCAATGTTTATTGGTATTGAGTTACTAACATTGCCGTTATTTGGTTTGATTGGTTATGCTTTCCAACAACGTCCTTCACTGGAAGCGAGCATTAAATATATGCTGCTTTCTGCGGCGGCCTCTTCTTTCTTGTTATTTGGTATGGCACTACTTTATGCTGAAGCAGGAAATCTCTCTTTTACGGCGATGGGGCAAAGTTTAAGTGATAGCAATATTCATAAACCATTAGTACTTGCTGGGTTAGGCATGATGTTAGTGGGAATTGGTTTTAAGCTCTCTTTATTCCCATTCCAATTATGGACACCGGATGTATACCAAGGTGCACCAGCACCAACAGGTGCATTTTTAGCGACAGCGAGCAAGATTGGTATATTTGCGGTAGTGATGCGCTTATTCCTTGAAGCACCGGCGGCGGATAGCGAAACATTACGCATGATCTTAGGCTTTATGGCTATTGCCTCTATCCTGTTTGGTAATATCATGGCGCTGACTCAGAAGAACGTAAAACGTTTACTCGGTTACTCTTCTGTCTCTCACCTTGGTTATTTACTGGTTGCATTAATTGTCTTGCAATATAGCCCTATACTGGCACAAGAAACCGCTGAGATTTATTTAGCAGGTTATCTCTTTGCAAGTTTAGGTGCATTTGGTGCGATTGCTGTGGCTTCTAGCCCGTACAATAAAGGTGAATTAGAGTCTCTTGAAGATTATCGTGGGCTTTTCTGGCGTCGTCCTGTTGCTGCCATCGTGATGTCATTAATGATGCTATCACTGGCAGGGGTACCAATAACATTAGGCTTTATTGGTAAACTGTATGTTATTCTTGCTGGTATTGATTCAAGTTTGTGGTGGTTAACAGGCATGGTAGTGTTAGGTAGTGCGATAGGTTTATTCTACTATCTACGTGCTGCAGCTATCGTTTTCTTACGTAAACCAGATAACGATAATGCACCAGCGGTTACGACCACATCACAAAATATGGCAACATTAATTACTTTAGTTTGCGCCATTATCGTGATTGTATTAGGTGTATGGCCACAACCATTAATTGAGCTGACACGTTTTGCAATCATTGCACCTGCGATAAATTAATTTTTATCTGCCCGTTGTTATGATAAAGAGCCTGATATTTTATCAGGCTCTTCAAACTACGGAAAAGTCCTCGCTTTTAGTTAGAAGTTTGATCTACTCAGGTTAGTACAAATAGTGAGCTAACCGATATGTTAAAAGAATACCTTCCCCCAGCAATTTTTGTTCGCAACAATCCCCCTTGATAAACTTGTTCCTGAAGATGACCTTATTCATAAAGTCGATACCATTATGGACTTTGAATTTATTTATGATGTTGTTGCTTATACCGAGTGAATGCACCAGATTATATTGAACGGCTCTATATCTACTATACCAATCATACCCCCTGTTTTAAGGGGGTTATGATGTCTGGCTAGTGAAAATATTATTGATAATGGTGTGAAAAGTGATTAAGGAATACAAGATGAGGTGAGAGCACGGTTTTTGCCTCAGAAAGATTGCGTTTTAATTGTATCAGTTGCTCTATTAATGTATGCCAATACTGCTCTAATAGCGATAATTGTTGATTTAACATATCAATATATTGATTGATTTCTGTGACTGCATAATAACGACTTAGGGTAAATAAGAGAGCTTGTTTTTTCTGTTCTAGTTTGGTTAGATTTTTTATCTGTATCAAATAGTTATCAATAAGAGTATGACGTGTCTCTACCAGTTTTTGGTAAGAAAACCCTTTCTCCAGATGGGTAAAAAATTGCTTTAGCAGATCGATAAAAACAGAGAGAATATCTTTTTCTGAAGAAGCCAACTGCAGTTTAGAAATTGTCTGTTTACTTGGCAGGTGAGAGGTAAAAAAATCGAGGATATTTTTATTATAAATAATATCTTCACTTTTAGTAATTATATCGAGTTGTTCTTTAATTTCATTAATCGATAACTTTTGTTTGGCAATTTTCTCATTGATTTCAATAGATATTTCTTCTTTATTTCTAATTAATTTATCTATTTCACTAATAATAGTGGTGGTTGTTAAGATCTGTTTTTTATCATTAATAAAACTGATGTGCTTTTCTATAATTTCTATAGATTCAGTTAATTCATCTTTAAATAACTGCTCAATAAACATTTTCTCTTGGAGTAGTTTTTCTGATAATTGCTGTGTTAACTCTCTATCAGCCATTGCATGATTAATTTCATTAATATTTTTAAATATCCCTGTTAACAATTTCTGGTTTAGCCGGCTTTTTAGCAGAATAGAGAAAATAATTATTTCATCGTAAATTTTATTATTGTTTATTGATATGGTAATAAGATTATGATTTAAGATATTATCATGTTCAAATAGTTCAGAAGTTATTTTTCTAATTGATTTAATAGTATGGAAAAATTGATTGCAATCAAATTCCTGTAATTGTGAAGTTACGCTATTCATAACATTTCCTTTTGTTATTTAGATGAATAAAAAGAGGATAAAGCTTCATCAAATACCGCCATCATTTCCTTTGAGTAACCGACCACCATATACCAAGGTGCAATGATTTTTTCTAAATAAATACTAAATCTAATTAACTCCATTGCATTATCAATTTTTTTAAAATTAATTAATGAAGCATTAATTTCAGTTAAAATTGTTTGCCACATATAAAGAAGATGCTCCACAGACATATCAGCATCTTCAATATATTGTTCTATTTCGTCTAAATCGACTTGAAAACGTTGTAAACACTCAGAAATAGTTGATTGTTGTTTTATTCCTTTATTGATATTATGTAGTTTCTCTATTGTTTCATTTCTTTTTTTACGGATTTTTTCAGCTTTTGCGCCAAAGATCCCTCCAGTAATGATCACACCAATAATACCGAATGCTAACCCCGTAAAGGCGAGTTTCACGAAGTGTTGATACTCTTTTTTTAATATTTCAATTTCATTTTCTAATAAAATTCTCTGTTCATTTAGTGAGTCATCACTATTATCAAAAAAATCATTAATATATTTCTTTTTATTAATGATATCATAATAAATTGAATGACATATATTACCTTTACTATTTTCACCTCCCACAATTTCTATTCTAAAATCATAAATCATGTTTTTTATTTTTAAGGTATTATTATATTGATCATTAATATCATTTTTCATGCTTTCTAAAATGGCAACAAGTTGCTTAGACACTTTTTTATCTTGTGTTGAATATTTTATTGAACTGAGTTCTTCTGGTGTGATATCTTCAATTTTCCTATTTATTTTTTTTATAATTGGCATTTTATTAATAAATGCCAATAGTTGCTCACCTGTACTCGTGATTTCTCTACCGGTGATCTCTAAATCAATAGCTTGCTGTTTTACTGAGTATTCAATTTTTTGCCATTCAAAGGCATGTGTTCTCATATTTAAGAAGAGGGTTTGAATAGTTTCAGCCGATATTTGGGAAATGTTAATATCTTCATAGCCTAATAATTCAATAATAGTGTCTTTTTGATAAGGTAACTTTAATACTTTATCAATATAAGATTTGATTTTATTAAGATCATAAGGTGTAAAAATACCCGCACTACGTCCATGATCGATATTTTTACCTAGAATTAAGCTAAGAGTGACTTCGGGAAGTTGGTATTGTTCAATCACTTTATCTATATGATCAAGGGTGGTTGTATCCATATAACCTCTCTTATGTATAATTATTTGTTATGATTAAGGCATAATTTAGAAGTGATCTGTTTTCCATTTGCGATTATCTGGTCAATGCTTCTCCTTTGTAACATGAAAACAACAAAAGTTTGATAAATGACAAAGGTTATAATTAATCAGCACTTTGATAATTCTTATAGAGACGTATAATCTTTCTTTTCATTAGTAGTAGGTATTTAGAGTGGAAAAGGTTAATCCTGTGTTTTCGACACTGTACGAAAAAGTTAAAAATATAAATCTGACAGCACAAGATGATCTTTTACATTTGAAAGTTATCTTGCCATCAGAGGTGTCATTTTCCTTACTTTCATGGCTAGCAGCACAAACGTATTACCCGCAATTTTATTGGCAACATCGTGATGAAAGCGAAGAAGTAGCCGCTTGTGGACAAGTTAAGTGCTTTAATCATATCCGTGATGCTCATCGATTTTTAGCAACACATCGGCATTCATTGCATGCTGATGATGTGCGTATTTGGGGATTAAACGCGTGGGATACCATTATTCCAGGGCGTATTGATAAAGAAAAGGGGGATGATGCTTACCTTTTTTTACCTCGTATCGAGATAAGACGTCAGCAACAACTGTCGATCCATATTAATTTATTGGCAGAAGAAGATAAGCAAAGTGCGCTTGCTTTTATTCGCTCACTTAAAAATGCACTGAATATTGCACCTTTATCTGTCAAAGTAACATCTGTAGAGCACTCGTTAACGCAACAGCAATGGACTGACTATCTTAATATTGCTTTAGATGAAATCAATCAAGGCGTATTTGAAAAAGTAGTACCTGCACGGGCAACCTGCTTAAGCTTAGATAATCCGTTAAAAGCTATTCAATTTATGAAAGCAAGTCGAGATGTTAATCATCATTGCTATCATTATATGCTGGCTTTTTCACCTACTGATGCTTTTATGGGCTCATCACCAGAAAGATTGTATAAACGCGATGAATTTGTGCTTTATACCGAAGCGTTAGCGGGCACTGTGGCAAGTTCTGATAATGAACAACAGGCCAGAGCATTTGCTGATTGGCTAATGAACGATAAAAAAAATCAACATGAAAATCTGGTGGTAGTTGATGATATTTGTCAGCGATTACAAGGTGGGATAGAAGGGATTGATGTATCGTCAGCAGATGTGATCCGCTTACGTAAAGTGCAACATCTGCGTCGCTATATCCACGGTAAACTTATCCATGCTGATGATGTGGATTGTTTACAGCGTTTACAACCTACCGCGGCTGTTTGTGGCTTACCGCGCTCTATTGCGCGCACTTTTATTCGTCAACATGAACCTTTTGAACGCCGTTGGTATGCTGGCTCTGCGGGCTATTTGTCTTTGCCTCATGCCGAATTTGCGGTTAGCCTACGTTGCGGTGAATTGCATGATGATGCATTAACGCTTTATGCGGGCGCAGGGGTGGTTGCGGGATCTGATCCTTTGCAAGAGTGGGCTGAAATTGAAAATAAAGCAGCAGGTTTACGCACTTTATTAGAAAAAGAGTGTTGAATTCTTTGCAGTTTATCCAATGGCTCTCATAATATATAAACTGGGTGTTGATAAGTAGTACTGATTAGGATGCCATTTAGTGCTACTTTCAACTCGTCACTGCATCTTGTTAATAAATTAATGTTATTCTTGTGCTAGCTAGTGTTATTGCTATCTTTTTGTTAACGATAAAAATTAAGCCTAAAAAGATAAGTACTTTAGCTTAAATAATACACTCTTATCAGAGTTCTTTTTCACGATTTATTTAACGAAAACTTCTGTTCATTGAACTAGGCTAAGGAAAAGTATTTAGGAACAGATATTATAATAGTCATTGCAGGTTTTCGTTATTGGGATGATCAATGTCTAATAGTTCGTTTAATCGCCAATGGGCTAAAGTTATACTGGAAACTTTGACTCGTCATGGTTTACGTCATATCTGTATCGCACCCGGATCACGTTCAACGCCTTTAACGCTTGCGGCAGCCGCCAATCATAAACTTATTTGTCATACGCATTTCGATGAGCGTGGTTTAGGTCACTTAGCATTAGGTTTGGCGAAAGCCACTCAACAGCCTGTTGCAGTGATTGTCACCTCAGGTACCGCAGTGGCAAACTTATACCCCGCTTTAATTGAAGCGGGACTTACTGGTGAACGGGTGATCTTTCTCACGGCAGATAGACCGCCTGAACTGATTAATTGTGGCGCCAATCAGGCTATACGCCAACAAGGTATTTTTGCCAGCCATCCCTCAGAAACACTCTCTTTACCACGCCCTACAGCAGATATTCCTGCTCGTTGGCTGGTTTCTACATTAGATAATGCCATGAATAATCTTGTGCATGGTGCTTTGCATGTAAACTGCCCTTTTGCAGAGCCATTATATGGTGATGATATAGAGCATGACACACCATGGACACAAGCATTAGGAAAGTGGTGGCAAAGTGATAAACCTTGGTTACAAGAAACGCTTTCTCCCTCTGTGACTACACACCCTCAATGGGATCGACTACGTCAGAAAAAAGGGGTCGTTATTGCTGGACGTATCAGTGCGAAAGAGGGGATTGCCGTTGCCAAATGGGCTTCACAATTGGGATGGCCTCTGTTAGGTGATGTGTTATCACAAACTGGACAACCACTACCTTGTGCTGACTTATGGCTAAATAATCCACAAGTGAAGGCTGAATTAAACCAAGCAGAAATAGTGATCCAATTTGGCTCCAGTTTAACAGGCAAACGCTTATTACAATGGCAAGCGAATTGCTCACCGCAAATGTATTGGGTGATTGATGCTATTCCGGGACGTTTAGATCCGGGGCATCATCAAGGGGAGAAGTTTACCTTATCCCCGAGTCAATGGTTAACGGCACATCCTGCTATTGATAATTTACCTTGGGCGTTGTCATTAAGTCATATTGCTACACAAACTTATCAACATGTTACTGAAGTAACAGACTATTTTGGTGAAGCACAAGTTGCTCATCAGTTAGATCATCTACTTCCTCACAATGGCCAGCTTTTTGTTGGCAATAGTTTAATTGTGCGCTTAATTGATGCTTTTGCACAATTGCCACAGGGCTATCCTGTTATGAGTAATCGTGGTGCTAGTGGCATTGATGGATTACTTTCCACCTCAGCAGGTGTTCATCGAGCCACTCAAAAACCGACGTTAACTATTTTGGGTGATTTATCGGCATTATATGATTTAAATAGTTTGGCACTACATCAACAAGTCTATGCCCCAAATGTGGTGATTATCGTCAATAACAATGGTGGGCAGATATTCTCTATGTTACCGACGCCTATAGCAGAGCGAGAGCGTTTTTACTGTATGCCCCATGCTTTAAATTTTAAACATGCTGCTGCCATGTTTGGTTTAGATTATGTTGCACCAAACTGTTGGGATGATCTGTTTACTACAGTGACTGCATGTTGGCAGGGGGAAGCCAAAACAACATTAATTGAATTGATTGTCAATGAAACTGAGGGTGCTGAAACCTTAAATCAGTTGGTAAAACAGGTAACCGCTTATGACTTTAGCTTGTAGGCAATATAACACGCATAACGAAGGGCCATGGTTAGTTTGGTTGCATGGACTATTAGGAGACAGTCATGAGTGGGAGACCGTCATTAAGGCTTGCCATGAATATCCCTCACTCGTGATTGATTTGCCCCGTCATGGTAACTCTGCCTCTATTGGGGTAAATAATTTTGTCGAGATGAGTGCATTACTCCATGACACTTTAAAAGAATACGATATTAATCATTACTGGCTGATTGGTTACTCTTTAGGTGGCAGAATTGCGATGTATCACGCATGTTTTGGTGAAACATCGGGATTAATGGGATTGATTGTTGAAGGGGGAAACCCAGGTTTATATGATGCAATAGAAAGACAAAACCGTATTGCACATGATAAACGTTGGGCCGCGCGTTTTCGCAATGAACCTATTAATGATGTATTAACGCAATGGTATCAACAGCCTGTCTTTGCTGATTTAAGCGATGAAACGCGTCAGTTATTAGTTGAAAAACGCAGTAGTAATGCAGGTTTTTGTATTGCGGAAAGTTTAGAAACACTCTCTTTAGGCCATCAGCCTTGGTTAGTTGCAGAATTACAACAACTCACTTTACCCTTTATTTGGTTGTGTGGTGAGCAAGATAAAAAATTTCAATCAATAGCGCAGCAATATTCGCTGCCATTAACGACTATCCCGCAAGCTGGTCATAATGCCCATCAGGCACAGCCTGATGCTTATGCTGCGGTGATAAACCATGTATTATCCCTCTTTGGTTAAAGGAACCTAATTATGCTTTACCCGAGCGAAGAAAAGCTATATGCACCGATTGAATGGCAGGATTGTTCTGAAGGTTTTGAAGATATCCTCTACCACAAATCTGTCGATGGCATTGCCAAAATTACGATTAACCGCCCGCAAGTGCGTAATGCTTTCCGTCCTTTGACTGTGAAAGAGATGATCCAAGCATTAGCCGATGCACGTTACGATGACTCAATTGGTACTATTATTCTTACTGGTGCAGGCGAAAAAGCGTTTTGTGCCGGTGGTGACCAAAAGATCCGTGGTGACTACGGTGGATACCGTGATGAAAGTGGCACTCACCACTTGAACGTATTAGATTTCCAACGCCAAATTCGTACTTGTCCTAAACCCGTTGTTGCTATGGTGGCTGGCTACTCCATTGGTGGTGGTCATGTCTTACATATGATGTGTGATTTAACCATTGCTGCAGACAATGCCATTTTTGGTCAAACTGGTCCTAAAGTAGGCTCATTTGATGGTGGATGGGGTGCTTCTTATATGGCACGTATTGTCGGGCAGAAGAAAGCTCGCGAAATCTGGTTCTTATGCCGCCAATATAATGCGCAAGAAGCATTAGATATGGGACTGGTAAATACCGTTGTTCCTTATGCTTCTCTTGAAAAAGAAACGGTACGTTGGTGTCGTGAAATGCTAGAAAATAGCCCAATGGCATTACGTTGCTTGAAAGCAGCATTAAATGCTGACTGTGATGGTCAAGCGGGTCTGCAAGAATTGGCTGGTAATGCAACCATGCTGTTTTATATGACAGATGAAGGTCAAGAAGGACGTAATGCTTTTAATGAAAAACGTCATCCTGATTTCACTAAATTTAAACGTAACCCATAATGCGAAACGCCAAACTCTATTCATTCAGCCTGCCAATGGAGGCAGGTGTTGTTCTGCGCTACCAAAGATTAAAAACGCGTGATGGTTTTCTTGTCTGTTTAGAGCAAAATGGCAAACAAGGTTGGGGTGAAATTTCACCTCTTCCTGAGTTTAGCCATGAAACGTTAGAACAAGCACAAGATGCCGCACAATCTTGGCTAGCAGCTTGGTGTCTAGGTGAAAATCCTACTGACAGTGAATTGCCAAGTGTCGCTTTTGGTATTAGTTGCGCATTAGCAGAGCTTGAAGACACTTTACCAGAAGAAGCCAATTATCGTGCCGCACCTTTATGCAACGGTGATCCTGATGACTTAATTTTAAGTCTTAATGAAATGAGCGGGGAGAAAGTTGCTAAAGTTAAGGTCGGTCTGTATGAAGCTGTACGAGATGGTATTGTCGTCAACTTATTACTAGAGGCAATCCCCGACTTAAAACTAAGGCTTGATGCCAATCGCAGTTGGACGCCAGCTAAAGCAGAAGGTTTTGCCAAGTACGTGAACCCACAATGGCGCGACCGCATTGCATTTTTAGAAGAGCCATGCAAAACCCCAGAAGAGTCACTCGCCTTTTCACAAGCAACAGGTATCAATATTGCTTGGGATGAGACTGTGCGTGATGAAGGTTTTGAAGTGAAAGCTCAAGAGGGTGTTACGGCGATTGTTATCAAGCCTACGCTAGTAGGAAGTCTGGCTCGTTGCCAATCTATCGTTGAACAAGCGCATGCTTTAGGTCTAGAGGCGATTATTAGCTCGAGTATTGAAAGTAGCTTTGGATTGACACAACTGGCAAGAGTAGCTCAGTGGTTAACGCCAGATTCTATTCCCGGTTTAGATACCGTTGATCTTATCAAACAACAACTTATTCGTTGTTGGCCAGATGTAGATATTCCGCTTATCACGCTTGAACAGCTTAAGACAGTATGGCAACAGTAGTTAATTTTACACAATGGCCGTGGCATCACTGGGCGCAGCTTAACCCAAATGAAACGGCCATCATATCCGGTGATTCACCTATAACATGGCAACAATTAAGTTGTCATATTAATCAATTGGCGAACCATTTAGCGAAACAGGGTGTTAATACTAAAAGTACCGTGTTGCTACGTGGTAAAAATCATATCCATGTTGTTTTTACGCTACTTGCTGTTTTTCAATGCGGTGCAAAAGTATTACCGTTAGATCCTCAGCTCCCTAAGTCTCTACTTGATGATTTATTACCCCATTTAAACATCGATTTTTATGCTGATTTAAGTGGATCAACACTTGAGTTAGATGCGAGGTTACTCGATCTTTCTGGTGTCGAATTCAATAATAAATCACATCAAGATAAAAATAACATGGCAGGTGTTGCATGGGCATCTTCTCGTATGGCAACACTGATCTTAACCTCTGGATCATCAGGTTTACCTAAAGCCGCAGTACATACTTTTCAAGCTCATCTTTGTAGTGCAGAAGGTGTTCTTGAATTGATACCCTTTGAAAAAAGCGACAGTTGGTTATTGTCTTTACCTCTCTTTCATGTATCTGGGCAAGGAATTCTTTGGCGTTGGTTATTACGAGGCGCTACCTTGGTAGTGCGTAATATGCACCCCTTTATTGCTGCTTTGCAAGGCTGTACTCATGCTTCTTTAGTGCCAACGCAACTTTGGCGTTTATTACAAAATACACAACAGGATAGTTCGCAGCCCATCACATTAAAAGCGGTTTTATTAGGGGGAGCGATGATCCCAACTGAATTAACCCAATGTGCGGAAAGTAAAGGTATTCAGTGTTGGTGTGGTTATGGCATGACTGAAATGGCCTCTACTGTTTGTGCAAAACGCGCAGATGGTAAAGCGGGAGTTGGTACGCCATTAAAGGGTAAAGCGGTCAGATTAGTGGATAATGAAATCCAGATCAAATCTGATAGTGTTGCATTAGGATATTGGTTTGATGGTCAATTAAAGCCGTTATCACACACTCAGGATGATTGGTATGCAACACGGGATAGAGGTTGTTTTAAAGAGGGGGAATGGTGCATTTTAGGGCGATTAGATAATCTGTTTTTTAGTGCGGGTGAAGGTATACAGCCAGAAGATATTGAAAAGGTGCTAAATAGTCACCCGAATATTCGCCAAACATTTATTGTCCCGATTGACGATATTGAATTTGGTCAACGTCCCGTTGCTGTTGTTGATACTGATATTGAGACAATTAATCAATTACCACAATGGTATCATACGCGTTTAGCAGGCTTTCAACGTCCCATCGCTTGTTTACTATTACCAGAACAGCTAAAGAGTGGGGGGATCAAAATCTCTCGTAAACAAGTGCAACAGTGGGTGAAAGGGCAACAAGTAAATTGATATTGCGATTTTATCGAACGACTTTAAGAAAGGCGCCCAAACTACAGGCGCCTTATTATTTTGCCGAGTTGCTCACAGGGCTTCTTGTTATCAGGCTATTTAGCGTCTTTCCCTTCTAACACTTTAATCGCTTTTTCAACGCCAGCGCCATATTCAGGATGAACTTTGGTAAATAAGTCGATTTGACGTTGTTGTGTTTCTTTACTTGCTTGTGATAATTCGCCCGCAATACGCGCAAACATACGTTGATGCTCGTCATCGCTTAATAGCTCATACAGTGCACGAGGTTGGCTGAAATAATCTTCATCTTCACGATGGTTCCAGTGATCGGCTGCACCTTCAATAGAAAGTGGTGGCTCTTTAAAGTCAGGTTGCTCTTGGAACACACCGCCACTATTTGGCTCATAAGTAATACCATTACCACTATTACCGTCAACACGCATAGCACCATCACGATGATAATTATGGAATGGGCATTTTGGTGCATTAACAGGGATTTGATGATGATTAACGCCTAAACGGTAACGATGCGCATCACCATAAGAGAATAGACGACCTTGTAACATCTTATCTGGTGAGAAACTAATACCTGGAACAATATTCGCAGGGCTAAATGCAGCTTGTTCAACATCAGAGAAGTAGTTATCTGGATTACGGTTTAACTCAAAGTAACCGACATCCATGAGCGGATAATCAGCATGTGGCCAAACTTTGGTTAAATCAAATGGGTTATAAGGCACAGTTGATGCCTCTTTTTCTGGCATGATCTGAATTTGTAACTTCCAACGCGGATAATCACCACGTTCAATGGCTTCAAAAAGATCACGCTGAGAGCTTTCTCTATCTTTACCTACTAGAGCTTCCGCTTCATCATCCATTAAGTTCTTGATGCCTTGTTGGCAACGGAAATGGAATTTAACCCAGAAACGTTCATTATCTTTATTGATAAAGCTATAAGTATGGCTACCAAAACCATGCACAAAGCGATAGCTTAAAGGTAAACCACGATCGCTCATATCGATAGTTAATTGGTGTAGAGATTCTGGTAAATGAGAAAAGAAATCCCATTTATAAGCCATATTACGCATATTAGTGCGAGGGTCACGTTTTACGATATGGTTAAGATCAGGGAATTTAAGGGGATCACGTAGATAGAATACAGGAGTATTATTACCCACCATATCCCAGTTACCTTCTTCTGTATAAAATTTTAAGGCAAATCCACGAATATCGCGCTCAGCATCAGCTGCACCACGTTCACCCGCCACTGTTGAAAAACGAGCAAACATTTCTGTTTTTTTACCCACTTCAGAGAAAATTTTAGCTCGAGTATATTTCGTAATATCGTGAGTGACCGTAAATGTACCAAAGGCACCAGAGCCTTTTGCGTGCATACGTCTTTCAGGAATAACTTCACGATCAAAATGGGCGAGTTTTTCTAAAAACCAGACATCTTGTAGTAACATTGGACCACGAGGTCCTGCTGTTATTACATTATTATTATCTACAACTGGTGCACCAGCCGCCGTTGTGAGCTTTTTCTTTTCCATCACATCTTCTCCAATTTGTGGAATAGTGAACATTAAAAAATAGCATGGGTGAATAAAACGAAGCGAACAGCCTTATATTTATTATGGTTAATTTTTACTGTAATTCCACTTTAGCAAGATTAAAATTATTAATAAAACCCATTAGACCGATAGTATTGATAGATGTAACTTATTTACATAGATTGAAAAATCTAAACATTGACTTTCAATTCTCAGTAAAATTGTTTAATAAATTTGCTGTATAATTATAAGTTGGGAAAATTATTTACTGGGGTAATCATAATGAAAAAGTTTTTATTATTAGGAGCAATGAGCGCATTACTTATTTCTGCTAATGCCAATGCCATATCGATGAATGTGCAAGCGGGTAAACATTATACCGATGTACAAGCAGGTTTAGGTGATGCCGATTCTGGACTTTCTTTTAACGGTAACTGGGCACGTAGTGATCACGATGGTCAATTAGGTAGTTTAGGTGCAAAATTTGCGTTACCTCTTGGCCCATTCTCAGCAAGCGTTGGTGGTAAAGCACTTTACCTCTCCCCCAAAAATGGTGATGACGGCGCGGCATTAGCTGGTGGTGTTGGACTTAATTGGCGTGTTTTACCTTCACTGAGTGTTTATGGTGAAGCTTACGCTTCGCCGGAAGGATTAACATCAGGAAGTAAATCCTATTATGAAGCTGATGTTGGTGCTAAATACACGGTATTTAAACCACTTCATGTTAATGCGGGTTATCGGGTGATTGAAATTGAAAACGCGCATAATCACAGTAACAATAAACTTGCTGATGGTTTCTATGTAGGAGCTGGTTTAAGTTTCTAATATCAATAACGGGAACATTAGGTTTTTCCCGTTTAGTTATTTATTTTTAGCAGGTGTTACAATTAACACCTGCTTTTTATTTGATTTTTATCAGCTAATGGTGATTAACCCACTTGTGGCAATATATTAAAGGTAATCGCTATTTGAATACCAATCACCACTAACCCGCAGATAAATACAATGGCTAAGGCTGGCTTACCGCCTTTAACTTTATAATGCTCTGTAGTCTGCTTTTGCTGTCTTACTTTCCATACCAGTAGTGCTGGTAATAATAGTGCGAGAATAGATAAAGCAATTGCTGCATAGGCTAAGGCTTGCACAAAGTTAGGGAAAAATAACGCACAGAATAGCGGGGGAACAAAGGTTAATAAACCAGATTGAAAACGACCAGATGCGCGATTACTGCGTTTAAACAAATCAGCTAGATAATCAAATAACCCTAATGCTACGCCTAAAAAAGAGGTGGCGAGTGCAAGGGCTGCGAAAAGGTTGACAGCAATATTGACTCGCGGTGTAGCAACCACATCACGGATGGCGGTGAGTAGGCCATTTAAGCCAGATTCTTGGGCTAAAATCCCCATAAAGGTGGTGGTGGGAATAGCTCCTAATGTTGCTAATTGCCATAAAATATAAGCAATAAGAGGGATTGCGCTACCTACGATAAATATTAGGCGTAGTTTTTTGATATTGCCATCCATGTAGCTGACAATACTGGGTACACTACCGTGGAAACCAAAAGAGGTAAAAATAACCGGGATTGCAGAAAGAACGAGCCCCTGAGCGATAGGCATAGAGGTTAAGTTGACTTTTTCCACATGGGGTAACATGACTACCAGCATAAAAATTAAGAAAATAACTTTTGCTGTAAAGAGTAAGCGGTTAATCATATCAACAGAAGTGGTACCAATACCGACTACCGCACCACCAATAACTGTAAAGATAATGATACCTTGTGTGATGGTTATCTTATGACCAATCCAAGAAGATAAAGTCGAAGCTAATAGTTCACCCGCACCACTGATATAAGCCGTTGTTAAAGCATACATAAGAAGTAGCAAAGCTAAACCTGTAACGACTTGTCCTCCAATACCCAGATAACGTTTCGCAATAGAGCCAAGGCCTGTATGGGGATCGTTGTATTGATAGACTTCCACTAATAAAAGCGCGGTGTAACTCATTAATAGCCATAAGCCCACCAGCAATAACACCATGGTACTAAAACCAATACCCACAGCAGCAAGTGGCATTGCCAACATTCCTGCACCAATTGTTGTTCCTGCAACAATAAATACACTGCCTATAGTGCGATTTTTCACAAAGTCCTCGTTTTTCCAAACTATTTTACTTAGTTAAAAGTAGGGTATAAGAATGGTAAATTTCTGTCAAATTTTAATTACGATGTGTGTAATGTTTTGTTTACAAAATAAAGGGGATATAAAAAAACGCCAACAAAATGTTGGCGCTATTTAACATGTCTTTGGTTGTTGAATGACAAAAAAAGATTAATTAATCATCAAGCTCAACCATTCTTCTTATTTGATCACGATTAATTTGTTTGATTGCACCGGTTTCAGCATCTTTATAAATAATTAATCCGGTAGACTCATCTTCTTGAGGTTTATCTGTGGTCAAAATAGTTTGCCCATCGACGGTTTCAATTTTTTGTGGAGATGAACAACCTGCTAATAGCAGTAAAGAGAAAGAGGCGGCACAAATCGGTAAAATAGTTTTTAGTTTCATAGTAACGATCCTTTTTATAACTCTGTTATTTAACTTTAGTTAAAAATACGCATTTGTGTTAGAAAAAGAACAATATAAGAAAACAGTGATCATTATAGTCAATGGTTTTATTTTGTGCAGATCTCGATTTCGATATCACTCACAGGGTGACAGCTACAAGGTAAAATTTCATCAGCTTGAATAAATGCCAATGGCTCATTGCGATAACATACTTTGCCTTTTACTAAGCGTAATCGGCAAGAGCCACAATAACCTTCTCGGCATTGATATTCGATTTGAATTTTGCTGCGCTCTAACGTCTCCAACAAGGAAGGATGCGTTTCAGAGCTAAATTCTAATGCGGTTGATAGACCCTGCTGGTGCAGGGTCACTTTATGAGATGCCATAATGTATAGCGCTAGTTCTCTGTTTTACAGTTCGAAGTTACTTAAATCATCAGTATCTACTTGTGAGTCGATTTGACCTACTAGATATGAGCTTACTTCAACTTCTTGTGGTGCAACTTGCACATTATCAGATACTAACCAAGCATTAATCCATGGAATAGGGTTTGAACGTGCTTTAAACGGTAATTTAAGTCCTACTGCCTGCATACGAATATTAGTAATATATTCAACATATTGGCAAAGGATCTCTTTATTTAAACCGATCATAGAGCCTTCTGAGAATAGGTATTCTGCCCACTCTTTTTCTTGCTCTGCTGCTTCAACAAATAGGTCATAACATTCTTGTTCGCATTCTGCGGCAATTTCGGCCATTTCAGGATCATCTTGACCTGAACGCAGTAAATTGAGCATATGCTGTGTGCCTGTTAAGTGTAATGCTTCATCACGGGCAATCAATTTAATGATTTTAGCGTTACCTTCCATCAGTTCGCGCTCAGCAAAGGCAAATGAACAGGCAAAGCTGACATAGAAACGAATCGCTTCTAAAGCATTAACACTCATTAAGCATAGGTAAAGCTGTTTTTTGAGCTTACGTAAAGTCACTTCAACAGTTTTACCTTTTATTTGATGCGTACCTTCACCAAACATATGGTAAAGGTTAGTTAAATTGATTAACTCATCATAATAAGATGAGATATCACGAGCACGTTTTAAAATCTCTTCATTTTCAACAATATCATCAAAAACAACCGACGGATCGTTGACGATATTACGAATAATATGGGTATAAGAGCGTGAATGAATGGTTTCAGAAAACGACCATGTTTCTACCCAAGTTTCTAATTCTGGAATTGAAATTAAAGGTAAAAATGCCACGTTAGGGCTTCTACCTTGGATCGAATCAAGCAGAGTTTGATATTTTAAATTACTAATAAAAATGTGTTTTTCGTGATCGGGAAGCGCATTGTAGTCAATACGATCACGAGAAACATCAACTTCTTCTGGACGCCAGAAGAAAGAGAGTTGCTTTTCAATTAGTTTTTCAAAAATAGGGTACTTTTGCTGATCATAACGCGCTACGTTAACAGGTTGCCCAAAAAACATGGGCTCCTGAAGCTGATCATTTCTAACTTGTGAAAAAGTGGTATAAGACATAGCTTCCTCAATTAAATTTTACACGCGCCGCCTTCACAATCTGAATCTGCCGTTTCAACGAATTCTTCCAGATCACCTTGTACATCTTCTGCACCATCACGGGTATTGTGATAATAGAGTGTTTTCACACCATATTTATAGGCGAGCAGCAAATCTTTTAGCAGCTGGTTCATAGGAACCTTACCACTAGGGAAACGAGTAGGATCGTAGTTAGTGTTGGCAGAAATCGCTTGGTCGACAAACTTTTGCATAATACCGACTAACTGCAAATAACCTTCGATACTTGGCATTTGCCACAGTAATTCATAAGCCCCTTTTAGGCGCTCATATTCTGGAACCACTTGACGTAAGATGCCATCTTTAGAAGCTTTAATACTGATATAACCACGAGGTGGCTCGATACCATTGGTTGCATTTGATATTTGTGATGATGTTTCTGATGGCATCAATGCTGAGAGCGTTGAGTTACGTAAACCGTATTGTTTGATCTCTTTGCGTAAGCTTTCCCAGTCATAATGCAGAGGTTCATTAGTCAGTACATCTAATGATTTTTTATAAGTATCAATAGGTAAGATACCTTCTGCATAGGTGGTTTCATTAAACCATGGGCATGCCCCTTGCTCTTTTGCTAATTCATTTGATGCTTTTAATAAATAGTATTGAATAGCTTCAAAGGTACGGTGTGTTAAGTTGTTTGCACTGCCATCTGAGTAGCGAACACCGTGTTTAGCCAGATAATAAGCAAAGTTGATCACACCAATACCCAGTGTACGACGACCCATAGCACCTTGTTTAGCTGCTAAAATTGGATAATCTTGGTAATCTAACAAAGCATCTAACGCGCGAACGGCTAAACGTGCTAGCTCTTCTAAATCGTCTAGATTTTCAATCGCCCCAAGATTAAAGGCCGAAAGTGTACATAGGGCAATTTCACCATTTGGATCTTTAATATCATTTAATGGTTTGGTTGGTAGTGCTATTTCTAAACATAAGTTTGATTGACGGATAGGTGCAATCGCCGGATCAAACGGACTGTGTGTATTACAGTGGTCAACATTTTGAATATAGATACGACCTGTAGAGGCACGCTCTTGCATCATGAGTGAGAATAATTCAACCGCTTTAACTTGTTTTTGGCGAATACTCTTATCTTTCTCATATTGTACATATAAACGTTCAAATTCGTCTTGATCAGCAAAGAATGCATCATAGAGGCCCGGCACATCAGACGGGCTAAATAATGTAATATCCTGACCTTTGATTAAACGTTCATACATTAATTTGTTTAACTGCACACCATAATCGAGATGGCGTACACGGTTATCTTCAACACCACGGTTATTTTTTAATACCAGTAGGCTTTCAACTTCTAAATGCCATAAAGGATAAAATAGCGTTGCTGCACCACCACGTACCCCACCTTGTGAACAAGATTTTACCGCCGTTTGGAAGTGCTTATAGAATGGGATACAACCCGTGTGGAATGCTTCACCATTACGAATAGCACTACCTAATGCACGAATACGACCGGCATTAATTCCAATACCTGCACGTTGAGATACATATTTAACAATAGCACTTGAGGTCGCATTGATAGAATCAAGGCTATCATCACACTCAATCAGAACACAGGAGCTAAATTGACGTGTCGGAGTTCTTACACCCGCCATAATAGGTGTTGGGAGTGAGATTTTAAATGTGGATACCGCGTTATAAAAGCGCTCAATATAATCCATACGCGTCTCTTTTGGATAACGCGAAAATAGGCAAGCGGCAACTAACACATAGAGAAATTGTGCACTTTCGTAAATATCACCGGTAATACGGTTTTGAACAAAATATTTACCTTCTAGCTGTTTCACTGCTGCATAAGAGAAATTCATATCACGTTGATGAACAATAAACTTATCCATCTGTTCGAACTCTTCTTTGGTGTAATCTTCAAGAAGATGACGGTCATATTTACCGAGTTCAACTAAATGTTTAACGTGATCATACAATGCCGGTGGCTCAAATTGACCATAGGCTTTTTTACGTAAATTAAAGACAGCAAGACGAGCAGCAAGATACTGATAATCAGGTGTTTCACCAGATATTAAGTCTGCAGCAGCTTTAACCAGTGTTTCATGGATATCGGCAGTTTTGATACCATCATAAAACTGAATCTGAGAACGTAACTCAACTTGAGAAACAGAGACATTTTCTAGACCTTCAGCGGCCCAAGTAATAACACGGTGAATTTTGTCTAAGTCAATGCGTTCTTTATGACCATCACGTTTTGTGACGAGCAGGCTGTGATTCATGAGCGATGCACCTTTCTGGCTTTAATGACCTATAAATGGGCAACCTGAAATTTTATACCGCAAAAAAGCGCTCCCGATGACAAACATTGCCAAGGAGTCTTGTGGTGTGAAATTTAAGGAAACACAATATATAGGGGTTTGTTCAAATGGTGATAACAAGATAATGGTAATTGAGGGATTGATCAAGTGTACAAATCTGAATGTTTCTGTGGATAAATAGGGGATAATTTTTTTAACAACTGCCTGTACCCTGCATAAATACAGGCAGTCAGAAACTTAAAACGACGCTAAAAAGAGGCAAAGTCAATTTTTAAAAATGTGATCGTTTGATGTTTTATTAAACCAAATCAATCTCTCTATTTCACAAATCCGAATTATCGGTCGCTTGAGTGTGCACCATGTAATTAACATCAACATTTGGCGCTAATCGGAATTTGTCTGTAATAGGATTGTAATGTAACCCAATCATATTTTTGCTACGTAAATTGGTTTCATCGACCCAGCTTAATAACTCTGAGGGACGAATAAATTTATTCGCATCATGGGTGCCTTTAGGAACCATATTCAGAATATACTCCGCGCCTACCACCAGCATAAACCACGCTTTTTTATTACGGTTGATGGTAGAAAAGAATACATGTCCACCTGGTTTCACCAGTTTGGCACATGATCTTACAATGGAGGAAGGGTCTGGAACGTGTTCTAACATTTCCATACAAGTGACCACATCATAGCGTTGTGGATATTCTGCGGCATGGTTTTCAACGGTATCTTGTATATAGGTGACAGGAATACCGGTTTCCAGTGAGTGGAGACGTGCGACTTCTAATGGCTCTTTCCCCATATCGAGTCCGGTTACTTCTGCACCAACACGGGCCATACTTTCAGATAAAATACCGCCACCACATCCAACATCGAGTACTTTTTTACCAAATAAGCCATCAGCACGTTCTTGGATATAATTAAGTCTTAGTGGATTGATGCGATGTAGGGGTTTAAATTCACCTTCAAGATCCCACCATCTTGATGCGACACTCTCAAATTTGTCGATTTCATGCTGATCTACGTTAGCATGCAAAGAGGTTGTTTTATCATTCATCAGAAAGTATTACTCCTATTTTCATATTACCGATGATTCTACCAATGTTAGAGAGCGAAATCGAAGCTAAATCGAAGAGAATCGCGAAAGAGTGATTAATTTCATTGTTTCAGTTTTCCTAAAATTGGCGATTTGTGGTATAGTTCTACACCTTTGAATCCGTAGTATGAGGGACAGTGGCTCCATGAGCGACATTGCCAGAGAAATCACACCAGTTAATATCGAAGAAGAGCTGAAAAGCTCATATTTGGATTATGCGATGTCCGTTATTGTAGGACGCGCATTACCCGATGTTCGAGACGGACTGAAGCCAGTACACCGCCGAGTGCTATTTGCGATGAATGTACTGGGAAACGATTGGAATAAACCTTATAAAAAATCAGCCCGTGTTGTTGGGGATGTAATCGGTAAATATCACCCGCACGGTGACAGTGCTGTCTATGAAACGATTGTTCGTTTAGCACAGCCTTTTTCTATGCGCTACATGTTGGTTGACGGTCAGGGTAACTTCGGGTCAGTTGATGGTGACTCCGCGGCGGCTATGCGTTATACCGAAGTTCGTATGGCGAAGATCGCCCATGAACTGCTGGCGGATTTGGAAAAAGAGACGGTCGACTTTGTTCCTAACTATGATGGAACAGAAAATATACCGGCTGTTATGCCAACCCGTATTCCAAACTTGTTAGTTAATGGCTCTTCAGGTATTGCCGTTGGGATGGCAACGAATATCCCTCCGCATAACCTCGGTGAAGTTATCGACGGTTGTCTTGCCTATGTTGATAATGAAGACATCACCATAGAAGAATTAATGGAATATATTACCGGGCCTGATTTTCCGACTGCTGCGATTATTAATGGTCGCAGAGGAATATTAGATGCTTATCGTACAGGGCGTGGAAAGATTTATATCCGTGCTCAGGCTGATATTGAAACTGATGAGAAAACGGGTCGCGAAACCATTATCGTGACAGAAATTCCTTATCAGGTGAATAAAGCCCGTTTAATTGAAAAAATTGCGGAGCTTGTAAAAGATAAACGTATTGAAGGTATCAGCGGATTACGTGACGAGTCTGATAAAGACGGTATGCGTATTGTTGTTGAGATCAAACGTGATGCAGTCGGTGAAGTAGTATTAAATCACCTCTTTTCACAAACTCAAATGCAAGTCTCTTTTGGTATTAATATGGTTGCGCTTCATCAAGGCCAACCAAAATTATTGAACCTAAAAGAAATTATCGCAGCCTTTATTCGCCATCGTCGTGAAGTGGTGACTCGTCGTACCATTTTTGAATTACGTAAAGCGCGTGATCGTGCTCATATCTTAGAAGCACTTGCGGTCGCTTTGGCCAATATCGATCCTGTGATTGAATTAATTCGTCAAGCACCAACCCCAGCAGAAGCGAAAGCGGCATTAATTGCCCAACCTTGGGATCTCGGTAGCGTGTCTGCGATGTTAGAGCGTGCTGGTGATAGCAATGTTGCTCGCCCTGAGTGGTTAGAGCCACAATTTGGTGTGCATGACGGTAAATACTATCTAACAGAACAACAAGCACAAGCCATTTTAGATTTGCGGTTGCAGAAACTGACCGGACTTGAGCATGAAAAACTGCTAGATGAATATCGTGAATTACTGCTACAAATTGCTGAGTTATTGCATATTTTGAGAAGCCCTGAGCGTTTAATGGACGTTATTCGTGAAGAGCTAACAGCAATTAAAACACAATATAACGATCCTCGTCGTACTGAAATCACTGAAAATACCGCTGATATTAATATCGAAGATCTGATTAATGAAGAAAATGTGGTTGTGACACTATCTCACCAAGGTTACGTTAAATATCAGCCATTGACTGATTATGAAGCGCAACGTCGTGGAGGAAAAGGTAAGTCAGCCGCAAGGATCAAAGAAGAAGACTTTATCGATCGCCTACTGGTGGCTAATACACACGATACTATTTTGTGTTTCTCAAGTCGTGGTCGCCTGTACTGGATGAAAGTTTATCAGTTACCAGAAGCGAGCCGCGGTGCTCGTGGTCGCCCAATTATCAATTTATTACCTCTAGAGCAAGATGAGCGGATCACCGCTATTCTTCCAGTAAGAGAGTATGAAGAAGGTAAATTTGTCTTTATGGCAACGGCGAGCGGTACGGTTAAAAAGACACCATTACAAGACTTCAGTCGTCCTCGTAGTGCTGGTATTATCGCGGTTAATTTAAATGATGGCGATGAGCTTATCGGTGTTGATTTAACCGACGGTAGTAATGAAGCCATGCTGTTCTCAGCAGATGGTAAAGTGGTTCGTTTCGCAGAAGAGTGTGTTCGCCCAATGGGTCGTACTGCGACAGGTGTTCGTGGTATGAAACTGGTTGATGATGATAAAGTGGTTTCACTGATTATTCCTCGTGGCGAAGGTGATATCTTAACAGTGACTGAAAACGGTTATGGTAAACGTACCGTTCAAAGTGAATACCCAACCAAAAACCGTGCAACACAAGGCGTTATCTCGATTAAAGTGAGTGAGCGTAATGGTAAAGTGGTAGGCGCTATTCAAGTTGAAGAAACTGACCAGATTATGATGATCACCAATGCCGGAACGTTAGTGCGTACCCGAGTATCAGAAGTCAGCATTGTGGGACGTAATACACAAGGTGTTACCTTGATCCGTACTACAGAAGACGAGCTAGTCGTTGGCTTACAACGTGTTGAAGATGAAGATGATGCGTTAGATGATGATGAAGTTGATGAAATGATCAGCGACAATATCTCTGATGTTCCAGAGTCTGAACCAACAGATGATGCGGATAGTGAAGAAGAATAATAGCTATTTTTCAGTAACTTAAAGAAAAAAAAGCAGGCGGAATGCCTGCTTTTTTATATTATAAGCATTTATTAGTCAATAAATTTTATCAGTCATCAGAAAAAATTATCCTGATGATAAAGATCATCTCATTCAGACCTAGAGTAACTTCTGTTAGAATGAGAAAGTTGATTATCTGTATTACCGATTAGGGTGGTTATTTGCGATATCTTTCGTCATTTAAAACGTCATTAAAAATTTCCCGCTACCTTTTTCGTGCACTGGGTATCATGTTGTGGGCAATGGGCGCATTATTAACCATGTTTTATCTCATCAACATCTTTAATGATACTAAATCAGATATCCGACAAGAATATAGTAATAACTATACCGATTTATTGGGCTTCTTTCGCCAAACCTCGAGTACTATCCGCGATTTGCAATATTTAGCAGAGCGGCATCAAGAGCAACTTAATTTAAACCCTAAGATGAATAATTCTTTTTTTTATGAAGGGCCTTTTTCACTTCATAAATTAAGTGAAAGTGCCGATTGTGAATTATTCAAAGGGCAAACAAACAATTATTTTCGATCATTTAATAGTATTCTATATTACTGGAAAGATAATACCCCTGCTTTACAAGGTATCAACCAAGTATTTATGGTTGGCTCTCATAGTATGTGTATGATTAATTTCCCATTGCGTGCATCACCTATTGATACTGAACTGTTGAAAAAAATGGTTTATGAAAATACACGTAATTACATTAATCAACGAGCTCAAGGGAAAGAGAGTAATCAATACTGGATAGTACCTGATGCCAAGGGGGATAGCGGTATCCTCTATGTCATGTCGCCAGTTTATGCGTCAGGGAAATTTATTGCACTCATTGGTATCGAAAGGGCGATCCGATTGGAGTATTTTTCACCTACGAAAGATCGCGTTATCTCTATTCATCTTTTAAACAATAAAAATAATCCAGTCTTAAGTTATCCTGAAGAGAATAATTATCGCAGTGTAAGGGATGTACCGGATGTTAGCGCTCCTTACTTTGGCTTTGATGATGATTTTAGTGACTTAGTTGCAAAACGTAAGCTACTTCCTTCTTCTTTTAGTGTGGTTTATTCACTACCATTAAAACAAATTTTAAATGAATTTAAGTTTACTATTTTTAATGCCATTATTTTAAATATCATTTCGGCGATTGTTATCTTTATTTTCGTTTGGATTTTTGAGCGAAAAATATTTTCACCTGCAGAAAATAATGCTTCACGCTTAGAGGAGCATGAGCAGTTTAATCATAAAATAGTCGCGTCAGCCCCAGTAGGAATAAGTATCTTAAGAATACGCGATGGCATGATTATTTTAAGTAATGAGCTCGCCCATAATTATTTTCGCTTATTAAGTCATAGTGATAAACAAAATATTCTCTCTATTATTGCTGAAAAAAGTAGCAATATAGTGGATGTAGTCACTAATAATCATAATCATTTGCAAATTAGTTTTGTGAATTCACGTTATCAGAATGAAGATGTGGCGATTTGCGTATTAGTAGATATCAGCGCTCGTGTTAAAATGGAACGCTCTCTACAAAATATGGCAACGGCCGCAGAACAAGCAAACCAAGCTAAATCAATGTTCTTAGCGACAGTCAGCCATGAATTGCGTACACCACTGTATGGCATTATTGGTAACTTAGAATTATTACAATCATTGACGCAAAATGAAGAGACTGCCAGATTATTAAAAACAATGGATAACTCTTCATCGCTGCTACTCAAAATTATCAGCGATATCCTCGATTTCTCGAAGATAGAATCGAAACAATTAAAAATTGACGTTAAGCCATTCAATTGTCGCCAAGTTGTCTCTTTTGTTATCTCTAACTATTTGCCGTTAATTGCTAAAAAAGATTTAGCTATTTACTGCTTTATTGAGCCGGATGTACCTAAAATCGTTAATAACGATCCGGTTCGTGTCCAACAAGTTATCTCTAATCTACTAAATAATAGTATTAAATTTACTACGACAGGATGTATTACTTTGCACCTGTATCGAGATGAATATTATCTCTATTTCGATATTCATGATACCGGCAGAGGGATAAATGAAAAAATGCTTCATCAGCTTTTTGAACCCTTCTTTCAGGTCTCGCAAAATACAGAAAGTGCTTCAGAAGGTACAGGATTAGGATTAGCGATTTGTGAAAAACTGATTAACTTGATGGATGGTGATATCAGTGTTGTTTCTCAAGAAAATGTAGGTAGCCGTTTTACTGTGCGGATCCCTTTATATGGCGCACTAAATTCGAGTGATGGACAAACCAAATATAATCTCTATAAAGAGAGTACTATTCGCTGCTTTATCAGTATTAAAAATCTTTATCTAGAAAGCTTTGTTGAACGATATTTAAGTTATGTGGGCTTACATTGTCAATTATTCACGGAAGTGACTCAGGTCTCTGAGAATGATTTTATTATCACCGATCATGATGAATGTTTAGATAACTCTTGCCAATTTATCCGTATTTATGAACACTATTTTGAGCCAGCAAAGAAAATCTCTGAGAATAATTGGTTATGTAGTACATATAAATTAAATGAATTAATTAAGATTATCCTACAATTACCACAAACAAAATTAGAGTCTGATGACTCAGAAAATAACGCGTTAATGACAGATCACGATCTACAATTATTGACGGTGCTCATTGTTGATGATCACCCTATCAATCGTTTATTGTTGACCGATCAACTGAAAAAAATTGGTTTTAATACCGCAACGGCAGAAGATGGCTGTGATGCTTTAGCCTTTATGCAAGAAAATCATGTCGATATTATTTTAACCGATGTCAATATGCCAAATATGAATGGCTATCAATTAGCGACAACAGTGCGTGAATTGAGTAGCACTATTCCTATTATTGGCGTTACAGCAAATGCGATTGCCGAAGAAAAACAACGTTGTATTGATGCGGGAATGAATGATTGTGTTTCCAAGCCAGTCTCTCTTACTGTATTAAAAGACGTATTACTCACCTATGTGGCATAATCCAGCGGTTAATCTCGGAAAAGCGAGGTTTTTTCATGGTAGATTTGATTGAAAAATTTCGATATTACAGTGATAAATATTGTTGCTAGGTTGCCGGCTCAGGATGATAGGGGAAGAGAGGAAAACATTTTTTTGTTGCCAACGATGTGATGGCGGATAAAAAGTAATAAAAAAGCAGAGAAGCTCCCACAATGGGTATGAGCTTCCTGATTTTATCTATACAGCATAGAGAAGAAAAGTTAACGGGTTAGCTTTCTCCGTTAATTTCCTTATCAATAGTGACTGATGATAGGTAGTTAAGCAGAGCGATATCATTGTCGACACCGAGCTTCATCATGGCTGATTTTTTCTGACTACTGATAGTCTTGATACTACGATTGAGTTTTTTAGCAATCTCAGTGACAAGGAAACCTTCGGCAAATAAGCGCAACACTTCACTTTCTTTGGGAGATAAGCGTTTATCACCATAACCATTGGCATTCACTTTTTCTAACAGCTTAGCCACGCTTTCAGGCATAAATTTCTTGCCTTTTTGCAATGCTGCAAGTGCTTTAGGTAGATCAGCAGGTGCACCTTGTTTTAATACAATACCTTCGATTTCAAGGTCAAGAACAGCACTTAAGATAGCTGGGTTATTGTTCATAGTGAGTACAATAATAGACAAATTAGGATAATGTCTTTTGATGTACTTTATCAACGTAATACCATCACCATATTTATCACCAGGCATAGATAGGTCGGTGATAAGAGCATCTGCATTTAATTTAGATAAGTTATTGATAAGTGAAGTGGAATCTTCAAATTCACCAACAACATTAACCCATTCAATTTGTTCTAAAGATTTACGAATGCCGAATAAAACAATTGGATGATCATCGGCAATAATAATATTAAGGTTATTCATGTTTAATTGTTACCTTGCTACAGCAACTGTCGGATCCATTTATCCAGTTGATTGATACGTTCTTTTATCTCTAATTCATTATGATTTTTTATGTCATCTTCTAAATATTCGCAGTTCTCTCTGAGATATTCTAAATCTAACATAGCAAAAACCCCTTTCAGACGATGAGCTGTCTGAGCTAGAGAATGAAAGTCTTTATTAGTTGCTTCTAAGTGTAGTTTTTCAACATCAATGGGAACAGTATTGATAAATAGTTCCTTATAATCACTATCATTCAACTTCTTCCTATAATTATTAAGAATTACTTCGTGATGATCAAGGTTATTATTCTCATTACGAATACTCGTTTGAGTTGTTTCGAGAGAAAGTTGTTCATTTTCTTCAATCAAATAAGTAATAGCCTCAATTAATGGATCACCGAAGTTATAGTTACACTTTATTAAATTTCTTGCTATTTTTTCAAATCCGGTAATAGAGCTAACTAATAATACTGTTGCTGATTCAGGATTATTATCCGGAGTGTCTCTAAGTATGATATCGTATTCTGAGTAAAGATTCTCTTTATTTTTATCAAAGTATGTAGCGCCATATTTATCAAGCTGTTGGCAGATTATTTTTTCTATTTCAGGGTTTTTTATGGCGAGTTTTGCAGTTATACCCTCTAATAATATGTCAAAAGAGCGCTCTTCTGTATCTATATGCTGGTATGGAAGTACGATACGGAAATGAGAGCCAATACTTTCTTGGCTTGTAATGGTCAAAGTGCCTTGTATTTTGTTACACAACAAATGACATAAATAAAAAATAATACCCGAGTTGGAATAATATTTATCACCCATAGCTTGACCTAAAAATGGATATTTAATATTAGCCAGATCTTGAGCTGTTAACCCACTGCCACTATCAATAATATCAATTACTATTTCTTCTTTATCATTATTTTTTTCTAAATTTAGATTGACGGTTATTTTTCCATAATTAGTCGTACTAATGGCATAATTAATCAATGATAAAATAATCTTACTTAATGCTGGGCCATCATTAAATAAAAGTAAACTAGGTTTAATATTATTATGGAAATAAAGTGTTAATCCCTTTCTTATCATAAATGGTGATGCGGTTATTAGAATAGATTCAACTAGCGTTGAAAGTTCAAATTCATCTTGATGTATTTTCCATTCTTGATTTTCTAACTTATTAATTAGCGTAATGTTTTCTATCCACTCAGAAATATAATTCGTTTTTTCTAATAGCAGACTCAGTAATTGTTGGTGAGTATCGTTAGGAAGTAGATCTTTAAATTGATATACCATCTCATTAATATCTTTAATTGGTCGTATGAGTTCTAACGACATATTGGATAAGATCTTGCGGCGTGCAATCGTATTTTTTTCATATTCTTGTTGTGCTAGCTGTAATTTCTTATTGATTAATGCTTCGTTGTCTTTATTCAGAAAAATGAATAGAGCAGTATTATCGATATTGCTGTTGCTACTGGTGCGGATCTCATAAATTTCGTTATCAATGGCCGTTTGGATTAAACCATTATGTTCAATCGCCATCTGGCGGATCTTAGATAAATCGATATGAGGTAATAGTTTCTCTGCGTGGCTATTACTAATAATTTTGTGGTTTGATGAAAAATTATACACCAATAGACCAATCGGAAGATTAGAAATGATATCGTTAGTCATCTCTTCTTTGATGCGAAGATTACGCGTCATCGAAATATAAGGGAATACATATTTATTACGAATATAGATATGGCCAAACACTGAAATCGAGATAAAAATGAGTAGGCTGATAAGTAACCAGATATTTTTATACACAATCTCATTGAAAATCGATTTTAGTGGATACTCATAAGATAAAGAGTAGGGTATTCCTGCGATGGGCTGTGAGAAGATGAGTGAAGTCCCATCCGTTGATACCTCAATATTGTTTTTATCATAAACACTCTGCTGTCCTGTGGGTAATAATCTTAAATATTGAGGTGATAGCTCAGCAGGTAGAAAATTATTTATGGGTAAATCAAAGGCAATAACACTGGTCAGTTGCCCTGGCACATTAAACATGGTGCGGTAGGTATAGTAATAAATATTTTCTGTCGGCATTTTCCTAATGGGAGAAAGGCTCTCTTTTTCATCTAATGCCGTTGATTGCATTAATAGCTCAGAACGTTTGTTTTCAGCGGTTAGTGTTAAATAGCTTTCTTTATAGCGCAATTCTGGTTTTAGTATTGAGTGGGTAGTAATTAAGGATAAGATCATTGCCTTTACCATTAAGGTAATAGAGAGAGCTATAGTTATTACGTACCCCCCAAATAATTTCTAACGCGTTTGCAAAATAACCGGCTAACTGAAAGGTTTGTTCATTCGATTTACCAAAAACAATAGCGTCAACGGTTTGATCGCGTCCTTCAAGCCAATAAACATCAGAGCGTAGTTTGACCGGATTGATTTTTAAAGGCAGAAAGAGGGTTGGATCATTAATTTTGTTTGATAACTGGAATAGTTGGTTAGCGTGATAGCGGTAATCTTCAACTTGAGATGCAAACTTATTAGTCGTGTTGTTAATGGCATTTTTTTTACTTTCTAGCCAAGTATCAAAATAGCTATAAGCATATAGAAAAAGGGATATGGCCATAAACAGAAGAAACAGAGCATATAAGCGAGTTAATGTATTTGGCTTTAATTGGGTCAGTGTGCGCATTCAGTTTGCGAGCCTTTAAGAAATGAAGTCAATAAAAAAAGAAAAAATTGGCTAAACAACCATCAGTATTAAGTCATTATATTAACAGGTTATTACTTTAAAAGGGATATTCGGGTGAAGTTTGAGCAAATAAACAAAAAAAGTCATTTTTTTTACGCTGAATGCTAGACAGCAAGCTCAGAGATAGGCATAATTTCGCGCTATGGAAGGATGGCCGAGTGGCTGAAGGCAGCGGTCTTGAAAACCGCCGATGGGAAACCATCCTAGAGTTCGAATCTCTATCCTTCCGCCAGAATTCGCCGGCTTAGCTCAGTTGGTAGAGCAACTGACTTGTAATCAGTAGGTCACCAGTTCGACTCCGGTAGCCGGCACCATATAAGAGCCCGTTATCTCGTAAGAGATAGCGGGTTTTTTCTTATCTTTTTCTCGCCTTTATCATCGCTTTTATCTGTAAAGCACCATTATCACAAAGCAAAAAACTCACAAAATTTAACCACTAAATTAATAAGTTATCGTTTTTTAGGCAAAATTCGACTGAAGTTTAAGCAAACAAATAAAAAAAACATTTTTTTTATCATCAGGACTAGACAGCAAGCTCAGAGATAGGCATAATTGCGCGCCATGGAAGGATGGCCGAGTGGCTGAAGGCAGCGGTCTTGAAAACCGCCGATGGGAAACCATCCTAGAGTTCGAATCTCTATCCTTCCGCCAGAATTCGCCGGCTTAGCTCAGTTGGTAGAGCAACTGACTTGTAATCAGTAGGTCACCAGTTCGACTCCGGTAGCCGGCACCATATAAGAACCCGTTATCTCGTAAGAGGTAACGGGTTTTTTCTTATCTCCACTTGTTGGGATAATGATGATCTTAGGATAATTTTCCTTGATTGACTTATAGATAAAACTGCTATACAACTAAATAAGTTAATAAGGAAAGATTGTGAATACAAGACCTCGCTCATTAAGATCAATTCAAAATTGGTGGCGCTTTATTTAAGCGGCACCTAGTCCTATTTATCTTTTATTTATATAAATAACACTATTGCCGCCAGAGCGCGGTGATGTTGTTTATGGCATTTCTCTGGCGGTATTTATCCCAACTAAGGAAATGCAATGAACAAATATCTCACTGAAAATAAATCGATAGTTTTAACAGGGGATCGGATCACTGGACCTTTACATCTTGGTCATTATATTGGCTCTCTTCAGCAACGTGTCGAATTTCAGAAGAAAGCGACACAATATATCTTAATGGCTGATATGCAAGGGTTAACCGATAATGGCTCAACACCTGAAAAGGTCAGTAAATTTCTTTTTGATGTGGTGGCTGATTATTTAGCTGTTGGTATTGATCCGAAACTTTCCACATTATGCTTACAATCCGCACTACCAGCTTTATCAGAACTGACTATGCTGTATTTAAATATTGTCACAGTATCTCGCTTAGAGCGTAATCCAACAGTAAAACATGAGATTTTGCAAAAAAATCTTTCTCGTTCATTGCCGGCGGGATTTTTAACCTATCCTGTCAGTCAAGCGGCGGATATTACTGCATTTAGTGCAGATATTGTGCCCGCAGGCGAAGATCAATTACCTATGATTGAGCAAACCAATGAAATCGTCACCAAAATAAATAGCTTAATAGGACAACCAGTATTGACAAGCTGTAAGGTCGTGGTAGGGCAAGTCGGTCGTTTACCTGGTACAGATGGTAGTGGGAAAATGTCTAAATCCTTAGGTAATACGATTAATTTATCATCCACAGCCGATGAAATTAAAAAAGCGGTTTATTCGATGTATACCGATCCGCAACATATTGATGTTGCATCACCAGGTCATATTGAAGGTAATGTGGTGTTCACCTATTTAGATGCTTTTTGCCAAGATAAAGCCATGGTGACAGCAATGAAGGCTCATTACCAAAGAGGAGGACTTGGTGATATGAAATGCAAAGCTATGCTTAATGATATCTTACAAGAGCTTCTGCAACCAATACGTGAAAAAAGAGCGCAACTTATTAATGATAAAGCTTATTTATTACAAGTGATCAAAGAAGGGAGTGATAAAGCGAAAGAAGTGACTCAACAAAAGCTTGATGAAGTAAAACGTGGTCTAGGATTATTGATCTTGTGAGCTATTGTATTTAAAAAAGCTAACATTAGGCTTAACGGTGAATATCAGTAAGCCTAGTGTTAGCACTATTCACTTTTTCATTCACTTTTCCTAAAGCGATCACCAGCCCATCACCGACCAATTAAAAACACGCCCTAAGATTTTTACTTCTTCTAAGGTTGATTCTTCATCAGGATAATCAATCGTATTATAGCTACGAATAATGATTTTATTATTGGGTAGGCGGTGCAAGATTTTAACTCTTAACAAGTCACCTTGCTGAATAGCGTAAATACCACCATCAATAATCTTAGTATGCCCTGTACTGATGGTTACAATAGAGCTGTCAGGAATAACTGGTGACATACTATCGCCATGCACTTTAAAAGCAACAGCATCACTTGGCTGTACACCATATTGATTAAATGTAGAACGAGAGAATCTCAATAATTCCACCTTTTGATTATCAGTGGTACAACTGCCAAAACCTGCGGCCAATTCAATTGTTGAATAAAATGGGATCTCCACTTCATCTCGCTCTATAGGAGTACTATTATCCCAATCATTAACAGGCATTATTTCATTAACTGAAATGCCATCATTTTTCTTGGCGCCTCTGCCATATTCTAACCATTCAGCTCGAACATCGAGCCACTGACTTAAGGCTAAAATATTTGTTGAGTCAGGAACGGATTCACCATTTAACCATTTCCAGACCGCGGGCGCACTGACTTTTATTCCTTGTTTAGCCAATGCCTCTGTAATTCTTTTACCTAACCCTCTACCCGCAATCCCGGAGTCTAGGCAGGCTTCTTGTAGTCTTTTTGTGAATGCTAACTTATAGTCATTTTTAACCACTAGTTAATTTCCTTTTCTATCTTGACGTGACTTTAGTTACATACTAGCATTAACTAACAGTTAATAAAAGTATGTTAAACATGATTTATTAACTAAATTAACCATAACGGATAGGTTGAGTATAAAATAGCATTGAGTGCATCAATACGCTAATGGTGATTTAAGCAGGCATGTAAGTGCCCCTAACTTGTTGTGGGATATGGATAAGCAAATAAGTCGTGACAGTAAATCAAAGGGAATATTGTATGAGATTAGCTGACTTACCTAAGTATTTTTCTCCAAAAAGTGTTGTATTAAGTGATGTTAGAACGCCTAAAGCTGTTGATTCATTATCCATTACGGATGTAATGGCTTCAATAAGCTTAGCGACACGTAAAGGGCGAATGGGAATAGAGCTATTTTTAGCGAAACACCACATTAACCGTCCCGAAGAAGCGATAGAAAGCCTGTATCAATGTGCATTAACTCAAGTTAACCAATATAAGATGATTGATAAGTTAGCTGAACATGATAAAGCTAAAGTTTTACATATTATCGCTGAATATGCTTTTCAGGATTATGCCAGAAGTGCAGCCAGCAAGAGAGCATGTCCTGATTGTGATGATGGCTTTATCGAAGTTGAAGTTTTTACCACCAAATGCCATGGTCGAAAAACAACCCGGCAGGTTACTCAAAATGCCAAACCTCATCTAAAAACAACCTCATCAAATAAACCTTCTTTTCGAGAGGTAAGGGAAGTAACACGCGTTATTTGCCCTACATGCAAAGGTAAAGCGGAAATTCGTTTAGCATGCCGTTGCCATGGACGTGGAAAAATTATTGATAAAAAACAGACTGAATTACAAGGAGTTGCCGTATTTAAACCTTGTCGCCAATGTGCTGGACGCGGTTATCCTCGCCTTAAATTCAGCGAAGTCTTACAACAATTGCAACATGTGGTGAGTATTTCAAAAACGGCTGCTTATAGTCATTATAAACCGCTATTTGATTTTTTAGTGGCGGAATGCTTTAAAGAAGAGTCTTTATCAGATAAATTTCTACAAGAAGTTACTATAAAATAATAATTTTCTATTTTTATTTATTTTTATGAAAAAATATTGTTGACTTAAAGGAAAAATAAGCATACTATAACTCCACAGTGAGAGATTTGTATCTAACAAGCTCTCAGCAAAATCTAAGAAGCCTCACTTTTGAAGTGGGGCTTTTTTGTTTTCAATATTTATCACTATCACACTGACCATTATATAAGCTTGGCGAGTTAATCGATCTCACTGCCAATAGGTTTATGTTATGGCATTTTTTATACTACGCTTTTATCTACATTTATTAGATAAATAAAATCGTCAATATATTCATATTAGCGTTGTGATTAAAATTAGATATGAAGAATGAATATATTATTAATGACATTTCCTCTGATTGGAGGTAAGCCATAAGAAATAATGAAAGAAAATCCAGATCTATGGGAACAAATATGCATTGTTCTTTATTCAATGAAAGAGCAAGGTATATCAGCCTTACTCGCTGGCGGAATGGCTATTCTTCGAAGTTTATATAACGCAGGAGGATGGAAAAAAACTTTTTTAGATGGACTGATGTGTGCAATGTTTGCTTGGTTTATCAAAGATATTCTCCTTTTATTTAGTATTAATCATCAATTTGCTTACTTAGCCAGTGTCTTTATTGGCTATGTAGGCATTGAACCTGTAAGCAAACTTCTTATAAGGAAAAATAGGAGTTAAAAATGGCTAAAATAGCGCGGGGTGAACGTAATAATAACCCAGGTAATATACGCCATGGTGCAAAATGGCAAGGATTAGCAAGCACGCAAACAGATAAAGATTTTTGTCAATTTATTTCACCAGAATATGGCATCAGAGCAATTTATAAATTAATTCAAACCTATCAAAAAAAATATGGTTTAAATACAATTAAAACTATTATTTATCGCTATGCACCACCTAATGAGAATAATACATTAGGTTATATTGAGCGCGTATCAAAAGAAATAGGGATTGAAAGTAATAAACCTATTGATACCCAAATAAAAAATGTTTGTATATCTTTATCTATAGCCATTATTAATATTGAACTGGGTTATCAACCCTATGCAAAAAAAGTATTTGAAGATGCTTGGTTGTTATTATGAACAATCTTACAAAAATCATAATAATCATTATGTTATGTTTAATTGCTGGACTTTTTTGGGTTATTGATAGAAATAAAATATTAAAACAAAAATATGTGAAAATTAATGAAACACTGACGCAACAGATTGTAGAAAACAAAAACTATCAATTAAGAATAAAGCAATTATATCAAATGGATACTCAACGTTTACAGGAGTTAGCCAGTGCCAAGAGCGAAATTGACCGGTTGCGTAGTTATGCTGAGCGTGATCCTGAGCGGGTGTACATCAGAGCCAGTTGTGCAACAAACGACGCCAATTCCACCCCCCGCGTGGATGATGCAACCCGCGCCAGACCTACTGACGCCGCTATCCGAAATTATTGGATACTCAGAGAAAGAATTGCTCAGTCAGAGTCCATCATCTTAGGTCTACAAGATTATATTCGCCAAGAGTGTATTAATTAAAGTGATTAAAAAGGAGTGTAAAATAAAGGAGATGAAATGAATGATAATGATATTAATAAAGCTATTCGAGAGCAATTAATAAAACAATTAATAAAAACAGATATCAATGCTGAAGTTATTACAGGATATCAACCGGAAGAAATCACTGATAATAATATTATTATGTTTTTTCCTATTAAGGAGGTGAGCCAAGGTTGGCAGAAAAGAAGTTATGATGTTCAAGGTAATAATGCCAATCACACTGAACAACAACTTGTTGAGTTAACTTATCAAGTTCAGAGCTTTACAAAAAAACAATCTGATTTTACTGCAGGTGATTTAATTAGAACAACGCGAATGATCATTCATTCGCTGCCTTTTATTGAATCAATGAGAAAAAAAGGAATAGGAATACAACGTGCGACAGAAATTAGGCGTGCGCCAATAATTAATGAAGGAAATAGCTATGAACATAATCCTTCATTTGATTTTAATGTCACTTTTCCCTGCTCATTATCTCTAAACACTGCAGCTACACATTTACTTATATCTAATCTATCTCGTATTTAAGGATAAATATGTCTATTAAACAAACACGCTATGTTGATATTGCGAGTGCGGTGATTGGTGTCTCTACTGCACCAATGCGTAAACTGACCGCACGTATTTTTTCAACAAACCCTAAAATTCCAGCAGGGAAAGTACTCGAATTTACTTCTGGTCAAGTTGATGCGTTTCTGGGAGCTGATTCTCCAGAAGCGCAATTTGCCCGCCAATATTTTAGTTATGTGAGTCCGGCTCCCGTCAGCAAGCCTAAAGAGCTACAAATTGCCTCTTATGAACCAATGGGACGAGCGCCAACACTCTTTGGTGGGCCGGTTGCCACACTGGATAAATTAAAGCTGATTGAAGAGGGTGAGTTAACGCTGGTGATTGGCGATGTGACCAAAAAAATCAGCAAGCTCTCTCTTCAAGACGTGACGTCCTATAGTGATATTGCATCTTTAATTCAAGCAAAACTCAATGCTGAAAGTGAGCCACAATTTGCCAGTTGTTATGTGACTTTTAATGCTATGGATAGTGCTTTCTTAATCAGCGGCGGTGTGCAAGAAAAAGCGCAGATTAGCGTCAACAACTCACCTCTTGCTGATGCCTTAGGGTTAAGTCAGGGACAAACTTCTGAGGGTAATGCATCACAGACTGCCCTTGAAGCATTTATGGCTGCAGAAGCTATTTCTGACTCATTTGGTAGTGCAACATTTTTAACCGAACTATCTATTGAGCAAAGTGTGGAACTGGCTGAATACGTAGCAGGTGAAAATGTCAAATACCAACTTTATTTATCGGTGCCAGATCAACAAGCTGAAATGTACAGCAAGGCATTAATGAATACCGCATCGACAGGGTTGAATTTAAAAACCGAGGAAAACTTTTTTGTGCAAGCGTTGCCTATGGCAATTATGGCAGCAACAGATTTTGAGCGTACTAATGCCACCACCAATTACATGTATCGACAATTTGGTATTACATTCCCATCGCAAGTTACCACAGATATGGCGGCCGATCGCTTAGATAAATTGCGCGTGAACTATTATGGTGAAACGGCGGTATCTGGCTCTGAGATCAGTTTCTATCAACGTGGCTTTTTATGTGGTAATGGTGCTAATCCAGTAGATATGAGCGTACATGCCAATGAGCAATGGCTAAAAGCGTATATTGCACAGCAGTGGCTTAGTTTACTACTGTCAACGCGCGGTATTCCTGCGAATAAAGATGGTGAAGCAAGAGCGATGATGATCATTGCTGGGGCAGTAACAAAGGCGTTAAATAACGGCACTATTCAAACGGGTAAAGCATTAACAGAAGTACAAAAAATCGCAATTACAGATGCGGCAGGTGATGATTTAGCGTGGCACGATGTACAAAACAAAGGTTATTGGTACAACGCTGAAATCGTTGAACAAACAGGGCCAGGGAATTTACCGGAATACACCATGAAATATGTATTGATTTACGGTAAAGGCGATTGGGTTCGTAAAGTTGAAGGCTCACATAATTTAGTTTAAGGAACAAACAATGAACGATATTTCAGCAACAGGCTTAAGCCTTATTATTCAAGCAAGTAAAACATTTCCAGCGGGTATCCCGATCACCACCTTTTCTGATGAAGGTGATCCTTTAGATTTACCGACAGTTAATATTACACAAACAGCGGTAGATATTAATGGTAATTTGGTCAGTTGGTCTTCACCAACACCTCAAACGGTCACCATTAATGTGTTAGCGGGAAGTGAAGAAGACGAAAATCTAGCTATTTTGTTTGATGCTAATACGGCAAGACGGGGGCGACGTCCTGCCAGTGATGTGATTACTTTAGTCGCTTCTTATGGCGATGGCTCTATTACCACGGCACGTAATGGACGTATTACTGACGGTTGCCGAGGTAATTCAGTCGCAGGGGCAGGACGCCTTAAATCTAAGCAGTACACTTTTATTTTCCAAGATTTTGACCGTGTTAGAGCGCGTTAAATACTAATCTTACTTTTTATCATGGCGACTTCGGTCGCCTTTTTTTATGGAGTTTTTATATGTTGATTAAGCCAAAAGAGATCACGGTGATTGATAGTGATCGTCAACAGCATACCTTTATTATTAGCCGGTTACCCGCCACAATTGGACGAGAGATCTTGGCTAAATACCCATTATCAAATGCCCCTAAAATCGGTGATTATGAAGTCAGTAAAGAGGCCATGTTAAAGATGATGGCGTATGTTGCTGTAGAAAAAGAAGGCCAAGAAATTTATTTAAAAACCAGTACATTAATTGATAATCACGTCCCTGATGGGGAAGCGTTAATTCGTCTTGAATTAGAAATGTTAAAGTACAACACCAGTTTTTTCGGCAACGGCGGGAGCCAAAATTTCCTTCAATACCTATTAGGCAAGCTCAGCGGTTCTCTCCCGTCGATTATAAAAACGCTGATGGCTTCTTTGCCGTCATCATCTCAGCCGGCTTCGCCTCTTTCACAGAACTCAAAACAACCATAGATTTAGAGGAAGCTTTTGATCTGTGGGAAATTGCGATTACCAATCGTTATAACGAGGCGCTAGCGGCGTCCAAGGAGAGATAATGTCGCTATTACCCGTATTTAGTCAGGTACTGACGTTAGACGCGGAGGTATCTGATAACGCATTAAATAATATCAGGAAATCGACCAACGAAATTCTTGAGGAAATGAAGAAAATAGAGCAGGGCGCATCAGCAGGTATTAATCGCTTTTTTGCCTTTGTTCAAGAAATAGCCGCCAGTTTTAACGAATTATCACTGGAGCCTGAAATAAACCTTTCGGTGGACAACCAAGAAATTATTCAAGCCTCTGAAACTGTTGAAAATTCGATACAACAAATCGTTAAAACGGCACTTAGTAGTACTCAAGAATTTGATACTTTTTTGCAAAATATCTTAATGGGGCTGACGAGTTTATCGCTTGATGAGCCCATAAATATTGAAATAAATAGTGGTGAAACACAAGAGAAGATCCATTCAATTACGTCAAGCATTGACGCTCTAAAAGAAGCGATGTCAGTATTAAATTACACGAGAAATTTGCTCAGCAATGATGTGGATAGTGATGCAAGTCATCTTGCGAATTTAAATGCTGAATATCAGGCAATGGAAGATCAGCTTGCTTCATTAAATAATGAATTAACTTTATTAACTGAGGCAGAAAAGAAAAATAAAGAAAATAAATTAGTTATTGATGAAGTCATTAAAAATCTAGGTGCTGATTACGATCAATTTATCAGCACCATGCAAACCCAAGGTATTAAAGCGGCAATAGAAGAAGCTCAAGCTCAACGTCGATTAAGCAGTAGTGTTGATGAAACCGGGAAAAGTTATCAGCAAACCGTCGATAAAATGAAAGATTTTATCCTAAACGCCATAGGTGCTACGGATATTATGGGGACGTTACAAAAGGTATTTTCTGCGTCACTTGAACGTTCTCAAGAAATCGAATCATTAGATAAACTCAGTAAAAAAATGGGTGTTGCGGCGATTGATATTGACGCTTTTTCAGGTGCGATGGCTGCAATTGGTGGCACGAAAGAAGCTGCTCAAGCGGATTTAGCCGCTATGGCAAATGCGTTTGATGATACGCAAGATCCCATAGAGCAGCTTTTACAGGTCGCTGATAACGTTAAAAATATAAGTTTTGATGATGCCCAAAAAGAGCTGGAAAAATTAGGTGTTGTTGATGATAAAACCATTGAATTAATGATGAAAGGTCGTCAAGAGCTAGAGCGTACGATGGGGGTACAAAAACAATTCTCAGGTATTAACGACGACAGTATTGAAAGTGCGATCCAACTCAATGCCACAATACATAAATTTAGTCAATTAGCGGCACAATTCAAAAATAACTTTTTAGATATGATTATTCCTACGCTGGCAAAAGGCATGGAATGGTTTGATAAATTAGTCGATTTTTGTGTGAAAAATAAAGATATTGTGATTAGCTTTTTCTCCGCCATCGGCGCCGCTGTTGCTATTTATTATTTACCCGTCATGATCTCTGCTGCCGCATCGACACTTGCCATGGCATTACCTATTATTGCTATTGCAACGGTGATTGGTTTATTAGGTGTCGCCTTTAAACTCGTCTATGACGATATTATGAATTTTATTAACGGTAACGATTCCATGATCGGCCGTATATTAGAAAAATACCCAGTATTAAAAAGTGTGATCATGACGATATGGCAGGCATGGCAATCATTCTTTGAATATTTAAAAGAGGCTGTCACTGTTGTTGCTGATTTTGTTATTGCTGCATGGGATCTAATATCTAACTCATTTAACCAATTTATACAGACTCTAGAAATAGGGATTAATAATCTTATTGCTTGGGGGCAATCCATTATTGATATCTTTATTTTTGTTTCTGATTCAGTGGTGAGCCTATTTGAATGGATGTGGGGCTGTGTTGAAAAGATATTGGATTTTGTCGATGAAAAAATCAACCTAATACAAGATATATGGCAATCAGCCAAAAGCTTTTTCGGTATGGACGACGAAGAAAAAGAAATTCGTGTGGTGCAAAAGGTAGAGCGGCGATTAACAAATGAGGGTGAGCTTGACTATATCTTGCCACAATCTCAAACAGCGACACGATATTATAGTCCTATGCAGGAGGTTAAATCGTTAAATAACGGATTAGCAATATCGTCAAATAACAGTTTAAACCCGATGACCAGTCAAATGATCAGTAATCAATCAAGCATTAAAAATGAAAGTAATGTGCAAATTGGTGAGATCAAAATTGAAACTCAAGCCACAAATGGTGCGGAGGTGGTTAAAGAAATCAAGAAGTCTTATACAGAGCAAGAAGCTAAAAATATATCGCAGAATCACTCTAGTGGCTGGAGGGTGTAATTATGATAACGGAAGTTAGAATTTTTGATTTAGCCTCTTTTACCACATTGTTTGATAGTGTTAACCCAACTCAAGTCACCATAGACGATAGCCACCAAGCGATTACATTTACGGTAGAAAATGGGGAAAGCCGCAGTGACCATGTGGTGATCAACCCCATCAGTATCAGTATCAGCTTATTGTTAACGGGCGATATTGCCAATGCTTATGCCACTATAAAACAGTTATATGACGAAAATACGTTAGTGGGTATTCAAACACGTGTTAGTACCTATCAACCAATGCTATTAGAAAGTCTTAGCCATGATGAAGATCCGTCAAAAGTAGACGCTATTGAGTTAAAACTGAAGTTTATTGAATGGAAAAGCATTGAGCCTGAATACAATAAAAAATCAGCTAAATCGACTAAAAAACCTAAGCAATCCTCAACGATTAATCGAGGAAATGTGAAAAGTAAAAAATCCATGCCAATAGGAAAAAAAGAGGGCTAGGAGGTAGAAAAAATGCAAGAAATACCATTACAAGCCATTCCTAATCAACGATTTTCTGTAGCAATAGCCGGTGTGAATTGGCAATTAACGCTTAAAGTGGCTAATCAAACCATGTTTTGTGATATCGAGCGAGAAGGCGAAATACTTATTACAGGAATGCGCCTTGTTGCTAATACACCGATAATTCCTTATCGCTATTTAAATCAGGGAATTAATTTAATGTTTTTAACAGAGCATGATGCATTACCTTGGTATGAGGAATTTACCAAGACGCAATCATTAGTGTATTGGAGTGAGGAAGATGGATCTTCGACGAATAAGGCTCGGAATTGAAGTCGGAGAACGGCTTCAATGGTATGAGGGATTACGTATTTCAGCCAGTGGAACAAAGTATGCCAATCCATTACAAAATGAATGTAATGTCACTATCTCAGGGCTAAATGCACAAACAAGAGATTATCTGCTGACAGAAACCAGTCCCTATAATAACAATAAGCAAACGCGACGACTCTATTTGGAGGTCGGCCGAGTTAATACCGGATTACTCTCTTTATTTATTGGCGATATTGTCAGTGCTGAAATAGATTCACCTCCTGATGTGACGTTAACTTTATCGGCAAAAACCAGTCATCAAAGCGCGGGAAAAATTATTTCTTCCAGTGGCGGCACAATGCGCAGGCTGAGTGAAATAGCCTTGGCTATTGCTGATGATTGTGGGGTGAAACTAGATTTTCAAGCTACCGATAAGAATATTGCTAATTGGTATTATTGTGGCTCAGCATTGCATCAAATAGAACGTTTACAGGAAGCTGGGGACGTTAAAGCCTTTATTGATGATGATACGTTATTTGTAAAAGATGACGACAAAGCACTAAAAAGCCGTTTGCGTATTTTAAATATGAATTCAGGCATGATTGGCATTCCCAAAGCGACAGAAAGTGGGTTAACCGTAAGTTACTTGATTGATAGCACCTCTGAGCTTGGTGGAATGCTTCGCCTTGAGAGTAAATTAAACCCTTCATTAAATGGTGATTATATCATTGAGCAATTGGCGTTTAGTGTTGCCTCACATGAGGCTGATTTCAACTATACCGCAATTTGTAAACGAGCTTAATTATGAGTAAACCCAATAACGATATTGCGAGTGTTGGTTCACTGGCAGGGGCTTTCTCGTCCGCATTTCGCCATTTGATGATGAATACGGATGATATGTTGCCCGCAACAGTCATTGATTATGATGAAAAAAGCAATCGAGCCGTGATCAAACCACTGGTGATGATGTTAACCACGGATAATCAAACTATTTCACGAGCACCCGTTGCAAATATTCCCGTATTTCGCTTTGGTGGCGGAGGTTTTTTTATTAGAGCCCCGATTAAAGCGGGAGATTTTGGTTGGTTAAAAGCTAATGATCGTGATATTAGTCTTATTTTTCAACGCGGTGGTCTAGAGGATAGACCTAATACCACCCGATTACATACCTTTAGTGATGCGATGTTTTTTCCTGACACCTTAAAAGGTTGGGTGATCGACGGAAAAAATATTGATGCTTTGGTTATTCAGTCAATGGATGGCTCTGTCTGCTTTTCTCTTCATAACGATAAAGTTGTACTAGAAACCCCCAAGTATGAAATCAATGCTCCAGAAACGATATTTACCGGCAATGTCACAGTAAATGGTAATTATGCGGTAAATGGAAATAGTGATTCTCAAGGGGGCGTGATGCGTCACAACGGGAAAGATATCGGTTCAACCCATCGCCATAGTGGCGTACAAGCAGGCAAAGATAACACAGGGAGTCCAATATGAGGACATTTGCTATAAACCAGCATAATGATCTGGTGATTGATGCTAAAGGTGATCTGCAAATTTGTGATAACGATGAAGCAGTAAAAAACCTTTGTCAGCATTTTATTAAAGCGGTTCGTGGTGAGATGTTGCATAAAAAAGATAAAGGTATTCCTTATTGGTCAGCAACATTTAGCCGTCAAGTTGATATTCCTTTATTTGAAATGGCTTTTCGACAACGTCTGGCTGAAATCGAGGAAGTTGTGGCTATCAGCCATTTTAATGCCTTTTTAGATAATGGCGTACTGAAATATCAGGCGGATATACGCACGATATATGGAGGATTTACATTACATGGCTGATTATCGATATATTAATAATAAAGGCGTTATTGTTCCTGATACGGCAGCGCTACGAAAGGAGGTAGAAGACGAATTTCGCACTGTCTTTGGGCAATCAATCAATTTATCGCCAGAAACGCCCCAAGGGGTTTTGGCAACAATGGAAATTGAAAATCGCGATGCCATTGTGCGTAATAATGCCGAACTTGCTAATCAAATTAATCCCGATATTGCTGGGGGTATTTTTCTTGATGCAATATGGGCGTTAATGGGAGGAGAGCGTATTAATGCCACACACTCCTATTTAAGTAATGTGGAATTTATGGGAGTGCCCGGCACCATTATCCCTAAAGGTTCACAAGCTCTAACGATAAATGGCGCAGTATTTGAAACATTAACCTCTCTTATTATCGCAGACACTGGAAAAATAACTGGGGATATGCGCGCTAAAGAGTACGGGCCTATCACTTGTGGTATTGGGCAATTAAATAAAGTGGCAAGTTCGGTATTAGGCTGGGAAAAAGTCAATAATACCACGCACGCTATTATTGGCCGTTATGCAGAATCTGATATTAAAGCCAGGCGTCGGCGTAAACAGACTCTCGCTAAAAATACCATCAGTGTTGCCCAAGCTATTACATCGTCCCTCTATGAATTAGCCGGGGTTAACTCTCTCTCTTTTCGAGAAAACTTCACTGATAAAACATTAACTATCGATGGTATTTCCTTATTGCCACATAGCATTTATGTCTGTGTTGAAGGGGGAGACAGCCATGAAATTGCCAATGTTTTATTAAGAACGAAAACAATAGGTGCGGCGTTTAATGGTGATATTGAAATAAATCTCTTAGAGCCAGCAAGTGGTCAAGCATATCCGATTAAATTTTCACGACCAAAAGAAGTGGCGATTTTTTGCAAAGTTACCGTTAAAAAATCCTCTTTTGATGCACAAACCATTATTCCTGATGCACTAGAAAAATGGAGTCATGGAGAGATAGAGGGGGATAATGGGCTGGTGGTAGGGCGAGATGTCTCTCCTTTTGAGATTTCCGCTGCCGTCAATGCTGTGGAGCCACATTTATTTGTCACAAAAGTTGAGTTATCAACAGATGGAAAAAATTGGCATGTAGCATTAATTCCCATTGCCATTAATCAAATTGCCCGCTTACCTAAAGGGGCGATACAAGTGGTGATGGTATGAATATTCAACAGTTTGATTATCATTCCGATCTTCTACAAGCGATACTTTGGCAATATGAAAATGCCGATAAATTAAAATCACTGGCTCATTTTAAGGCAGACTATTTTCACCAATCCACCGTGTTATTTTGGCAAAATTGGTATCGCGATATATTTAATATTGATACCGCCAACGACTTTGGGTTAGCAGTCTGGGCGCGTATTTTAGATGTGCCTTTAGGCATTGATATTTCCCCAAGTGAGAAAACAAAAATAGGTTTTGGCTTTGGTAAAAAGAAAGCTAATTTTAACGCAAATTTTCGACGCAATACCGATTACACCTTATCACTGACGTTAGATCAAAAAAGAATGTTGATAAGAATGCGTTATTTCAATCTCACCCAAAGTCCGACGGTCACCAATATTAATCAATTTTTAAAACGTTTTTTCTGGCGAGGTGAAAGTAAAGTATTTGTACTTGATCCCTTTGATATGACGTATATGTATTACGTTTTTAATTTTAATCCCGATGAACGCTTACGTTTATTATTAGAAAACTTCGATTTAATGCCACGTCCTTCTGGCGTAGGCGTCAAATATCGCATCATAACTAAAAAAGCATTTGGTTATGGTTCATATCGTAAAAATTTCTTAAAGAGTAATTTCGGAGAATAAATCCTATGACTAAAATATTTAAAATCCCCTTTGCCACGCAAGGGGATAAAACAGTTGTGCCTGTTGAGATCCAAACAGATGGCTCAGTATCTTATACTCAAGGTTACGGTTATGATTATGAGCGTGACCAAGTCACTGATCCGGCGGCAAAAGATATTGAACGTGAAAAAATGAACAGCCTATTTCACGATATCACCGAGTCTATTGGTGAAATGCAATTACAAGGTTTTGCTAAATGGTCAGAAGTGGGCAAGCCCTATGCCATTCGTAGTGTGGTTTATCATAACAATAAGGTATGGCAGTCTAAAATTGAGAATAATAATATTGAGCCTATTGCCGGTAATGCATGGGCTGAGCTAAAAGCTGATATCACCGCGAATGAAGTGGGTGCTTATAACAAAGCCGAGGCTGATAAGCGTTTTCAGCCGGTGGGTAAATATCAAGCGGAAGGTTATAGCTATGCAAAAGCGGAATCTGATACTAAATATCAGCCCAAAGGCAATTATGCTCCTGCGGGAAATTATGCGAATAAAGGCGATAGCTATACCAAAGCGGAGTCTGATGGGAAATATCAACCTAAAGGCAATTATCAAGCATCAGGAGATTATGCCACCAATACCAATTTAAAAAATGAGCTTAATAAAAAATTTGATAAAGGTAATATTGCTCAAGCGACCGGAACCTCAACGGCTCATGTTATTAGCCAAAAAGCCGCTACTGATGCTTTTCAGCCAAAAGGGAATTATCAACCCAAAGGGAATTATGCATTAGTGGGTGCATCCTATACTAAAACGGAATCTGATAATAAATATCAACCTAAAGGCAATTATTTAGCGACAGGTTATAGTTATTCTAAATCAGAGTCAGATGGTAAATATCAGCCTAAGGGGAATTATCAACCCAAAGGGAATTATGCAGTTATTGGGAGTAGTTATACTAAAGCGGAAAGTGATAGCAGGTATCAATTAAAACAAAATATGGGGATTAATAATATTAAAGGTCGTTGGGATGTAGGCTCAACTATTACAGTTCCTTTTGATTTGCGAGGTCAAATAATAAATATAGTCAGAGCAGGTGAGGATTGGACATCATCAGGCATGCGAGCAGTTCAGCAAGCGTTATGTTGTCCATTAATAAATGGTACAACTGAAATGAAGTTTGATTCAAATAAAGGCTCATCATTCGCACACTGGCAATTCACGTATGAAACAAATAAAACAACGATTAAAATAATTGATGGCTACTATGCCAGAATAACAGAAATATGGTATCGAAAATAATTACTGTGATTAATTATATCGTTCTGCATGGATTGATATTCCACCATTAGCGCAGTTGGAGTTATCAAGTATTGCAGAGCAATGTAAAATGAAGTTAATCAATGAAGTAACAAATATTATTGCTCCAATGGCTGACGCCTTAAATGGCGGATATATTGATGATAAAGATATTAGACGACTGGATAAATGGCAACGTTATCGGTATGAGTTAACCAAGATTAATATATCATTAGCACCTGATATTGAATGGCCACAAAAACCTGAGTAGTAATTATTATATAGAAAGCCACCTGAACCTCTCTGGTGGCTTTAATTTATTAATTTGATGTCGTTTATTTTAATTTATATTGTTATTACTAATAATTGTATTATTATATTTTATCTAAAATTACTCTAATAAAATATACTATGAAAATTACCCTCGCTAGCAACCGACATTTATCCATACTTGTTAAGCTTGATTCCTATGCTCAACAAAATCCTTCTCGTATTGATGAGATCGACGTATGGTTAACTAATCAGGCCATTTATCTGCTAGAGGTGAAAAGTGAAATTATTGGTTATGGTGTTGTCCATCGCCATTTTTTTGGTCAGCAATTTATTGAATTAGTGATGATAGCTAAAGAGCATAGGGGAAAAGGTTATGGCAAAAAACTAATTACTTATTTTCAGCAAAAAATAGCGACAGAAAAATTGTTTACTTCAACCAATCAATCTAATGTACCCATGCAAAATTTACTTATTCAATTAGGCTTTGTTGAAAGTGGCTATATTGAAAACCTTGATGAAGGTGATGCTGAGCTTATTTTTTGTTTTATAAAAAATCATTGATAGTTTAGGCTAGAAACACGCTAATAGATTAGTGAAAGACTAATATATTGAGTGAAATACATTTCAGTTTTTAGAATAGTTCTTAATTTTTAAGAGCCTCTCAATAAAGTGATTAAATAAAAATATTCTATATCAACCATCTTATTTTAATTTAATCAACCAAAAATAGAAAATATAATGGCCATTGGAAAACTCAATGGCCATGTTATTGCGATAAGAAAAGCACTCAGCAGGCGCATAGCCAAACTGGGATCTTTGGTTAAAAAGAAGGTGATAATAAAAGAGAGTACAGCCCCAATTAGGTAGCCTATTCCAATAGTTGCAATAACAGACATAGTCGATCTTCAGTAAAAAAATTGCAGTAATTGTACGCTAATTTTGTTAAAGAAACAGACTAAGAAGAAAAAAATTTCAACAAATGTCATTAGCAATTGGTGTTTTTTTAGCATTTATTTCATTATTGATCGCATATTTTACTTAAGTAACATCCAACAAGCTTATAACAACTTTTCTTGTTTTGCCGCAGTCTTTGCTACTGTAAGTCTTTTTAATACCCTAACACTATTTTTTAAGCTTTATCCCTTTTAGGCTTTTACCTATTCTATTAACGATCCCAAAGGGGATTATAGTAACAACATCCTTATTATATTGATTACTAAGTTACATATATCATTAACAACATTGTTTAGAGTATAACTTGCTCATGGATGGGTAACACTTAAAGGAGCTAAGTGTTAACTAGGACGTGATTAAAATCCTCTTGTTGCCTTTAAAGAGGATTTATTTTTTTGTTTTTTTAAAGAAGCTCGATCCCTGTAACCTTTTTCATACTATTCATAGGTTAAAAATCAGTATACTTTAGAGATAATATTTCTTATCAATTTATATAAGGTGGTTATCGCTATGGTTCCTTACCAACCCGTATTAACCTTTTGGTTTGAAGAATGTACCCCAAAACAGTGGTTTCAAAAGGATAGCGCTTTTGATAAAGAAATTAAGGATAGATTTGGTGAGCTATGTATTAGCGCAAGTCGTGCAGAGCTTGCCTCTTGGCGCGAGAGCATTGAAGGGCGGTTAGGGGAAATTATTATTCTAGACCAGTTTTCACGTAATATTTGGCGTGATACACCAAAGGCTTTCGCCCAAGATAATATGGCGTTAATTCTTGCTCAAGAAGCCATTCGGTTACCCGAATATCTCACCCTAACACCAGTAAAACGCAAATTTCTGATCATGCCATTTATGCATTCAGAATCACAAAAAATCCATCAAGATGCTATTGCGCTGTTTTCACAATTAAATGATGACGACACGTATCAATATGAATTACGCCATAAAGAGATTATCGATACATATGGTCGTTATCCTCATCGTAATGAAATTTTAGGCCGTACTTCCACAGCAGAAGAGTTAGCGTTTTTACAACAACCCGGCTCCTCATTCTAAAAAGAAAAAATGCATATCTAAAAAGATATGCATTTTGTTTTTCGTTTCTTGCCGATGACTATGCTTATGATGATAAATCAATAATGATAAAGCGTCATCGCACAGAAAACCCATATTACATGGTTATATGCCATAAGTTATAAAAGGCAATGCGACCGGATAATTCAGCAATTACGACCGCTGCGGCACAAGTGGCTAAGGTCACTTTTGAGGTTTGCGCTTTTAATGCACTAAACCCGACAACCACAATACCTAATGCTAATACTGCTAATTGGAAACCCCAAAACAGTGATTGCTCAGCACTTAATTCTGGGCCATTAAAGCTTAGGAAACTGACATAACCGGAGCGTGCGGCAAAGGTAATTATGGCACCGATAATAAAGGACAATGCCCCTAAACGTCTTGCACCACTGACCATCGCAAGTACCCCACCGCCAATTAATAGCGTCATCCAAAACTGTAACGTGGTGTAATCTGTATTCCAGTTAGCTATTGTTGGAATATGGTAAACTTGCGGAATTGACCAAACAAAAGCTAAACCAAAAATAACGGTAAATAGATTACAAATTTCACGTAATCCCCGCCATTTTTTCATAATAGTGAGTGCCACTGTTGCAAAAGCAAAACCAGTAAATACACCACTTAGAAAAGCTTCGTTACTCATTGGAGAACGGCCCACGCCTAATAACATATTGAAAAAGCGTAGTGGCTGACCTACGTGTAATCCACCAATACCTAAGCCCACAAGCATTAATATCAGAGCAAGAATATTGGCATTACGCAGTTGTTGTTCATCAATTTGACCTAACTTTTTACTGATATAAGCGATCAGAAACAGACCTGCTGCGCTAGAGCCTAAAACAGTAAAAAAGACAAGAGGAAGTTCATGCATGGTTTATACCTCCGCCGCATTTTGAACTGAGCCGGTTTTATCACCAGAAGGTTTTGCATCTTTATGTGCTTTTATCACGATATTTGGGTTAGTTAAGCTTGGATCTGGCATTGGTGCGATACCACACTCTGTACCATGTTTCGCTCTGATCACTTCAATATCATCAAAATCCAGTGCACGTTGTGGACAAGATTCAACACAGACCGGTTTCATACCTTGGGCGACCCGCTCATAGCAACCATCACATTTTGACATCAATTTTTTCTTTTCATCAAACTGTGGTGCGCCATAAGGGCAGCGTAATTCACAATAACGGCATCCAACACAAACATCTTGATTAACAACCACTAAACCGTCTTCTTCACGTTTATGCATCGCGCCAGTAGGGCAACCTGCCACGCAAGTAGGGTTAGAGCAGTGGTTACAAGAAATTGATAAATAATAACTATAAATATTTTGTGTCCAGATACCGTCTTGTTTTGCCCAGCTACCACCGCCATATTCATAAACACGACGGAATTTAGGGCCTAAATCTAAATCTTTTTCGTCCTTGCAACTGACTTGACAGGTTTTACAGCCAGTGCATTTAGTGGAGTCAAAATAAAAACCATATTGCTTCATGAGTTAACTCCTTATGCACGTTTCACTTCAACAAGGTTAGTATGTTGTGGATTTCCTTTAGCAAATGGCGATGGGTGCCAGCTTGTTAATGTATTAATACATCCACCGGTATCTACACCTGTTGTATCAAGTGAACGCCATGCACCTTGTGGTACTGCAATCACACCAGGTAATACACGATCTGTCACTTTGACACGAATATGCAAGCGACCACGTTCGTTATAAATCTCAGCAATATCGCCAGATTTTAATCCACGCTGTGCCGCATCAACGGGGTTTAACCAAAATTGATGAGGAATAGCTTCACGTAACATTGCGACGTTAAAATAGGTAGAGTGGACATGACCTTTATCGTGGAAGCCCGTCATTTGCAGTGGGAACTTCTCTTTTAAGGTAACGTTTTCAACACCTTCTTCATTTTTACAATATTCTGGAATTGCAGGAATACGATCACCTTCTGGTAAGATCCAACCTTCAGTGTCTTGCATTAATTTCTCAGAATAGATTTCAATTTTACCTGATGCTGTTTTTAGTGGGTTGGCGATAGGATCTTGGCGAAATGCTTCTAATGCAACATAAGCGCTACGAGGAGGAAGTTTTCTATCCACAATCCCCATATCGTTAGTTTCAGCAAAAGAAGGAAGCGCTGGGTTATTTGCTTTTACTTGGTTATAGCAATACTCAATCCACTCTTGGTAGGTTCTACCTTCAGTAAATTTCTCTTTAACACCTAATTTTTCAGCGATATCTGCCAATACATCATAGTTAGGACGATTTTCCCATAACGGCTCAATAGCATTTTGTAAACGCACCATATAATGATACGCACCACTTGCATAAGAGTTATTGATAAGATCGTTAGTTTCCACAGTAGTGACATCAGGCAGTAAAATATCGGCATATTTTGCTGATGGTGTCATGTGGTTATCCCACACTAAAATAAATTCACATTTTGATTCATCTTGCAGTAATTCATGTGTTTTATTGAGATCAGCATGCTGGTTACCAATCACATTACTGGAGTAACACCACATAAATTTAATGCCCGTATCCAGCTTATCTTTATTTCTGACACCGGCATTTTTACTGGTTAATTCTTCACCACGAGCAACCGCTTCAGACCACATAAACGTTGGGATCTGGGTTTTTACTGGATTTGGTATGGCAAAACTTGCGACAGGGTATTCAATGCTACCGCCCCAACATCCGGTATTAGTACCAGGACGACCAATATGACCAGACATTAATGGCAACATCATAATTGCACGGCAAGCTTGTTCACCATTACTGGTACGCTGAATACCCCAGCCTTGGGAGATCCACGCCGCTCTGGCATTACCAATTTCACGTGCCAATTGAATAATACGCGCAACGGAAATTCCGGTTAATTGACTTGCCCACTCAGGGGTTTTAGCAATCCCATCAGGACCATTACCGAGAATATAGTCTTTGTAAGAGCCATTTTCAGGTGCTGAGGCTGGCAGAGTTTGTTTATCCCAACCGATGCAATATTCACGTAAAAATGCCTCATCAGTGATGCCCTCTTGGATCATCACATAACCTAACGCAGCCACTAATGCAGCATCAGTACCCGGATAGATAGGGATCCACTCTGCACCTAATGTTGTGACACTATCAGTACGACGCGGGTCGATAATAATTACTTTACTTTTACTCTTATCTAACGCATTCAGTGTTTCATAGAACTGACCACCGCCAGACATACGAGTTTCAGCAAGATTATGACCAAACATCACAACCAGATCTGAGTTTTCGATTTCTGTTAACAGAGATTCCAGCATATCACCATACACATAAGGGACGATGCCGGTTAATTGTGAATAAGAGTAAGTACCGTAGTCACTTAAGAAGCCACCGACTGTACTTAATAGACGTTTACAGGCCGTTCTACCATGTAAATTCGCCCCGGTAGATCCAGTACCATATTGGTAATAAATAGCCTCATTACCATAGGTATCTATAGTATATTTTAGCTTATCCGCGATAATCGAAGTCGCTTCATCCCAAGAGATACGCTCGAATTTCCCTTCACCACGTTTACCGACACGTTTCATGGGGTATTTTAAACGGTCTGGATTATAAGTTTTCCAACGAACGGAACGTCCACGTAAGCAAGGACGGATCTGATGAAGACCAAAGGTTGAGTCATCAAACATGGTTTCATTGGAAATACGGCGGATCACGCCATCTTTAACATGAACTTTTAATGGGCAACGACTACCACAGTTCACTAAGCATGCACTGTATTTGATGGTTTCAGACGTCTCATCAGGACGAATACCCTGGGGTGTTTGAGCATTAGCAGAGAAAGGTAATGATACCGTTCCAGCTACAGCAGCAGCGCCAGAAAGAACAGCTGCAGACTGAATGAAGCCACGCCGGCTCATTTCAGTGATAGAAACATTATTTTTAATTTTTGACATTGACATTACCCTAACATTTTTCACAACAAATAAAGTTGTATATCTATGTTAAGTTATTACACCTATACCTATAATGATTTATATCAATATAAAAAATGTTAATAAGGTTATCTAAAAAAATAATTATTAAACAATTGGTTACATTTTGCGGTTAATACCACTTTAGTGGTAAATAAAATATCAAATATATAGGTGGAAACAGTGATTCGATATATAAAAAATAACATATCGATTTTAAAAAAATAGGCTAAAACAAGATTGTTAATATGATAACAAAGTCGATAATTATAAATATTTGTTAATCTATTTAATAGAAAAAAGGGAGAATTAATCTCCCTTTTAAATAATGAACGCTAGGGCTATGGTGTGTCGATATTGGTAGGGAATTTTAATGCTCTAACATCGCTACCTGTTGGTGATTGGTGTATTCGTAAACCAAACTGAGGAAGAATAGCGAATATATGATCAAAAATATCGGACTGAATAGCTTCATACTCTACCCACACGGTTGTATTGGTAAAGGCATAAATTTCGATAGGTAACCCTTCAGAGGTTGGGGCAAGCTGTCTTACCATAATGGTCATCTGTTTATGGATCTTCGGATGATTTTTTAGATAAGCTTCCACGTAAGCGCGAAATGTACCGACATTCGTCATACCACGTTGATTAAGTGGCATTTGATGCTCATGACAAAGGCTAGCGTTATAGCTGGAGATTTCACCTACTTTGCTTTTTATATAAGGTTCAAGAAGCTGTGCCTTTTCTAATTTATCAATATTCTCTTGATCTAAAAAGTAAATACTATTGATATCAAGAGATAAACTGCGCTTAATTCGACGCCCACCTGATTGTGTCATCGCTTGCCAGTTTTTAAACGAATCAGAAATTAAAGAATAAGTAGGAATGGTCGTAACGGTATTATCCCAATTACGTACTTTTACTGTGGTGAGGCTAATATCCACTACGGCACCATCAGCACCATATTTAGGCATTTCTAACCAATCACCCAAGCTAATCATATTATTGGCGGAGAGTTGAATACCGGCAACAAGTCCCATAATTGGATCTTTAAATACCAACATCAACACCGCAGTCATGGCACCTAAACCACTTAATAAAATAAGCGGTGATTTACCGATCAGTAATGAAACAATCATGATACCAATCAGCACGCTGGCGACTAATTTTAAACTTTGGAAAATACCTCTAAGGGGTAATCGGCCAAAAGAAGGGGAATTTCTCATGATCTGCAAACAGAGATCCATAATTGAGAAAATCATCAATAAACCGAAAAGTAAACACCATGCTTGAGCTGTAGTGGTTAATATCTCCTGTGTCTTACCGGGTCCCATCCATAATAAGGCTTGAATATTAATGACTACACCTTGGATAAGAAAGGCAAATCGACTGAATAACTTATTAATTTCAAAAGAGAGTTGCCACTTTTGATCGTATTTACTGATAGCTTTTGAAAGTTTAGGTAGCACAAGTTTGTGCAAAATAAAGTGGAGAACAAGAGCAACAACAAAAATGATCAATAAAACAAGTAACAGAGAAGTGATTTGAGCGTACTCTTCATTAAACTGACGTATCCATGTAAGCAGTTGCTGCTGCATAAACTATCCTCATCATAAAAGGTGATTTAATACTAGGGTACAAGAAGAGGGATTTTAGTTCAAACAAGTGAAATTTTTGTTACTAAAGATGCGCGAAGAGTAAGATAAGAAAAAATCAAAGGGATAGAAAATAAAAGCCAGATAGTGCCTCTTGCGATATAGAGTGCATTTTCTGGCTTTATGCTTAGTTATTCTTTTTAATACAAAGAATTACAATAAACGAGTTGAAGATAATTTAACAACAACTTGGTGCAGATGAGTAATAAAAGAAGTCATTGATTTCATATTAAGTATCCTATTAATAAAATGTGATTCTCGTCACAAATATTTTCTGATACTGATTCTAATCACATTTTCATAACAGTCAATAGCTTTATACAAAAATATTTTAAATTTTAAATTATTTTTTATATTGAAAGCATTTTTTGTTGGTAACCATAGCTTAAGAACGTTTGAATTTATATCTATCTTATTGTTTTAAAATTATTTTTCTGCTTATAGCGCTTAGTTGACTTTTTCTATTGCGCCTTTCGCGATATTGTCTTTTTAAACTAACTATTGCAGTAGAGAAATGAGGAAGTAAAAGGAAGGGCATTTGACAAGTAGTCTCGGTTGGCTTTGTCGAATTGGGATAAAATATATACACCGCTACTTTTAGAGCCACATTAAGTGGCTCTAACATTCAACTACAGCTTATAAACTAAGACGCAATTAACGAGTCATCCGCTTGATTGCACTGGCTATTGATAGAATAGTTATAGAACTTAAAATAAGTTGTATACCAATCAATGCCATCACCAGTGTTATAGAAGTTTCAGGGCCAAAAGCTAGTAAGAAATAGGCTAAAACAAGATCTAAAAAGCCCACTAAAATATTAAACCAGCCATAAAAGCTATCTTTAATTTGCTTAAAGCCGAGGACTAAGCGGAGTATTCCTGCAAAGATAAATAAATAACCGATAATAAATGCAAGGCTTAACATGCCATTTAAAGGATCGGTAATAAAAATATAACCTAAAAATAGATAGATAAAACCAGCAAGTAAAGTAATTAACATCGACCAACCAGAAGAGATCCGGCTATTAAAGGCCGCCATTATGCTGGTTATTGCACAAGCAAAAAACACCACACCGAGGAAAACACTGACCACGACCCCTGAAGAAAAAGGGTTAATAATACAGATAATACCCGCAAGTAATCCCAGCATGGCAATGATACTCATTAAAGTACACTGCTTTTTAACGAGTTTCTCTGTTAGCTGAGATAAATTATTTTTATTAATGTCTAACATAACAACCTCTTAATTTGTAATCCTTATCGCAAATTATAGCAATTTTTAGCTATATAACAGGAATTCTTTAAAGAAAAAGGTCATTAAAGATTTGTATTAGAAAGTCAGTAGCATTTGAAATAGTAATGTGAAAGAGTAGTGTGGTGAAAAGTTATCAAGGTTAATACAATTTATCACGGAGGTAAAATGTCTGAGATTGTGTATTTAAATAACCAATTTGTACCTAAAGAACAAGCTAATATCTCTGTTTTTGATCGAGGTTTCTTATTTGCTGATGCCGTTTATGAAGTTACCGCCGTTATTAACGGACAATTAATTGATTTTGAAGGGCATTTTCAACGTTTACAGCGCTCGTGCAAAGCATTATCAATGCCTTTTTCATTAACCAAAGAGCAATTAAAAGAGATCCACGAGCAATTGATAGATAAGAACCATCTGCATGAAGGACTTATCTATTTACAAGTCACTCGTGGCGCCGATTCATCACGTTTTTTTGATTTCCCGTCTTCATCAGTCGTTCCTACATTGGTGCTATTTGTTCAACACTCAACGGTGGTAAATCATCCTAATGCAAGCAAAGGAATTTCTGTCGTAAGTGTTGAGGATATTCGTTGGCAACGCTGTGATATTAAAACGGTGGCATTACTTGCTGCATGTTTAGCTAAACATCATGCGCATCAGCAAGGTGCTGATGATGCTATTTTTATCAAAGAGGGCTATATCACCGAAGGGAGTTCAAGCAATTTCTTTATTGTTAATCAGCAAGATGAAATTATCACTCGCCCATTAAGCCAAGATATTTTACCGGGGATCACGCGACAAGCGATTATTCAGTTAGCCAAAGAGCAAAAACTCACCATCATTGAGCGTTTATTTACACTCGAAGAAGCGAAACAAGCCAAAGAGGCTTTTATTAGTTCAGCGACGACCTTAATTTGGCCGGTGATCTCCATTGATAATGAAAAAATAAATCAAGGTAAGGTAGGGGCGTTATCACAACGCTTAAGAGAGATTTATCTTGAGAAAGCCGGTGTTAAACCATAGTAAATTTTTATCGCACTGATTTTGACTTTATCCGAAAAATCAGTGCGATAATACCATTGTCACTAATTGTGATGTTCAATGATCATGACAGCGGTAGTATCTGGCTCTAATGCACGTAGCACATGAGTAACGTCACCAGGGTAACAAATATAGTCACCGGGAGATAACTCTTGTTGATTATCTAAAGTACCGACAATGGCACGACCGCTAATTATAAGAATATGTTCTGTGACATTTTTACTATGAGGATCTGACACTCTATCTTTACCCGGTTGAGCAATAACCGTATAAATATCGCGCTTCGCGCCATTGGGGCAAGATGACAATAAAAAGGCATGGTAATAGGCCTTTTCTGCACTAATTTTAAATCCATCACCTTTGCGGATCACTTTAACTTCTGGTTTAGGTGAGGAAATCAGTTGTGAAAACGGAATATTGAGTGCGACGCAAATAGCCCATAAAGTTTCGATACTTGGATTACCTTGTCCCGCTTCTAATTGAGATAACGTTGACTTTGCGATCCCCGCTCGCCTTGCGATTTCTGCAAGTGAAAGACCTGCTTTTTTTCTTTCTCTAGCAATGGATTGAGAAATAATTTCAATGGGTGCCGAAGGTGATGACATCATAGTTTCCTTCAAAAATCAGCTTGCAAAAAAATACATCGTTCAACATAATGAACAAATCGTTCAATAAATAATACGTTTTTTTATGCATATTAACAGTCGTCTAGATAATAACGTACTTAGAGATATTCTGCTTGTTTCATTAGCGGATGGGATCGTTGGAATATCTTATGGTGCTTTAGCACATACTCAAGGTTTCGATTTTTGGGTACCCCTTTCGTTATCGATTTTTGTTTTAGCAGGGGCTTCTGAATTTCTATTTATCGGAGTGGTTGCGATGGGAGGAAGCGCCATCTATGCGGCACTCGCTGGCTTAATGGTCAATGCAAGGCACATCCCTTTTAGTATGGCGGTGAAAGAGTTACCCGGAAAAGGGATTAAATCACTATTAGGCTTTCATGTATTAAATGATGAAAGTGTGGTTTTTGGGTTATCTCAATCGACTGCTGAGCAAAATAGATTAGCATTTTGGGCTTGTGGATTAGGCATTTTACTGATGTGGCCGTTAGGTACTATGCTAGGTGTTTATTTAGGCTCTTTTATTGTTGATATAAAAATGCTTGGTTTAGATGCGATGTTCCCAGCGATTATTTTGGCACTAAGTTTACCGGCATTGAAAAATAAATTAACACGAAAAGCCGCTATTATTGGTAGTGTGATTGCCTTAGCAACGACACTGTTTCTCCCTGCGGGAATACCGGTTTTATTATCCTTGTTAGGCGTTTTATTTGTGGTGAGAAAAATATGATCTCAACAACTTCACTTATCGCAGGTATCGCTATTTTAGCCGTAGGAACTTATGCCATGCGCATCTCCGGTATCTTATTAAATAATAAAACGGGGATGTCTGAGCGGGTCAAAGAAATGTTTTCACTTTCAGCAATCGTGATCTTATTTTCGGTTGCAATGACATCTACTTTTTTTGATGGTGACCAACTCGCTGATATTGCCAAGATTATTGGTGTGGGTGTTGCAGGCGTTTTAACTTGGAAAAAGAAACCTTTTATTTTGGTGGTATTAAGTGCTGCTATTATTACCGCGATGCTACGTTGGATAGCCACTTTGTGGGGATAAGCATAACTAATAGTTTTAACTAAAATTATAGGAGGCAAAGGCCTCCTATAATATATTTACTCGTTATCTAGTGGTTTAATTTTTAACGGTAAGGTAATAATAAAACCAATACCTTTATTGTGTAGCCCTTCAGTAATGGAAATGGTTGCTTGAATTTTTTCAGCGAGATTTTGTGCAATAGATAAGCCTAAACCACTGCCCGTCCCTTGTGATCCCGGAACACGATAAAAACGGGAAAATAGTGAGCTAATATACTCTGGTGCAATTCCTGGTCCATTATCACGCAGAATAATATTGAGATGATGGTTATCTTTATGTTCAATAGTCACTTCGACTTGACTATTATTGGGGCAATATTTGATTGCATTATCCAATAAGTTATTAAAAATAGACAGTAGTGCTTGTTTATCTGTTTCTATTTTAAGTGACATACCTTCATTTAAAGATAGCTCAATATTTTTTGTTAAGGCATAGGGCACGCGCTGAGCAATAGCATTACCAATAATATTATAAACATCAAAGGATTCTATTTTTATAGGGAAATCGTCACACTCTAATCTTGCTAAATCAATAAGCTGGTGGGAAAGTGCGGCGGCTCTATCCAGAGATTGTTTCATATCTTCAATAATTTCTTCTCGCTCCTGCTTTTCATCGACTAAAGAGAGAATGTGTAATTGGGCAATCACTGCGGCAATTGGGGTTCTTAGCTCATGAGCCGCATCAGCCATAAATTGTTTTTCTCTAATATTAGCCGCATCTATTCTTGCCATTAATTGGTTAAGCTCTTTAAAGATAGGGCGGATCTCTTTAAATTGTTGTCCGACATTAATTGGCGTTAAATTACGAGGTTTTCGGTTAGAAATCAGCTCTGCGGCTTGTCTTAAAGGGCGCAAACTAAAATAAGCAGTAATTAAGATAGCCAAGATCACCGTTGCTAAAATAAATAGGAAGGGCACAAAAGTACCGGAAATAGGGTTACCAATGACATGTCCTCTATCTTCGACGGATTCACCAATAAAAACTTTAATTTTATGTTGTTTTCCCCAACTATAAGATAAATACCATTTCTCCCCAGCCACAGAGATTTTTTCAGAGGCAAGCGACAGTACCCGTTTAGGCAGAGAAAGTTCCGGTCTATTGGTATAAATCAGATCATTATCTTTATTTAAGACAATAAACCAAGGTAAATAGTGTAAATCATCATCCTCACCATTAAGCATGGTATCGATATACATGTTTTGTAAATGGTGAGCTATCTGTTTTACTGTCTCGGGTTGAGAGGAAACCGTTTCGAGTGTATTGGCAAATCCTTCAGCAATAATTTCTTGTTGCTTATTGTAGATAGTTTCAAAGTCAGCAAGATAATCAAATTCTATCCAAGCTAACCAAACGCCCCATAGCATCACGATAGATATCGTTTGTAGAAAGATAGTATAAATAAAGAAAGAGCGGATCTTCATTTAGTTCACTTCTTTTTTTAAGAGATAACCGATACCGCGAACCGTAATAATACGCTCTTTGCCTATTTTACGACGTAAGTTGTGCATATGAACTTCAAGTGAGTTACTTTCAATTTTGTCATCTAAGCCAAATAAGCGTTGTTCTAAATCAGATTTACGTACTACATTATCTGTATTGCGCATCAGCTCATATAATAACTGGTACTCTTTACCTGATAATAACAATAGTTCACCATTTAAAGTGACTTGATGATTCGAGGGATTAAGCTGTAAATCACCAATAGACCAAATCTGTGAAGAGAAACCGGCCATACGGCGACTTACGGCTTTTACACGAGAAATTAATTCAGGCATAGCAAAAGGTTTTGGTAAGAAATCGTCGGCACCTGAATCTAATGTTTGTACTAAGTTATCTATTTGAGTACGAGCCGTCAAAATAATAATGGGTATTTTTTCACCACTTTTTCTTAGTGCGATAAGTTCATCTTGACCATCACCATCAGGAAGACCTAGATCAAGCAACATTAAATCAAAGGCTTTTTGGTTTAATTGAACACGTGCATCCGCAAGCAATCTTACCCAGCAGGGCTGAAAACCAGCAATTTCTAAACCACGACAGAGCGCCTTTCCCAATTGCAGATCGTCTTCAACTAATAAAATATTCATAATAACACCTATCAAAATATGCTTTAAGAAAGTATAAAAGGCAAATAAAGTTTGAGCAATATAATAAAAGATAAAGCTAAGTGTGATTAATCAACTCTTAATATTAGATAATATATTATTAAATATGTATTTTTACTGAAAGTAAGGTGTTTAAGTAATAAAATAATCACTTTCTACATGAATCTTTTGTAGAGGTGATAAATAAATACTTGCTTTTATGATGATGATGACATTTATTGCCGAACTGTATTATTTTAAATTTCAATATAACCAAAGAGTTAACTCATAGAAAGTAATGCATTAACGTAAATTGATAATATTAATTCTATTAATAATAGAAAATAAAGGCATTAATTATAAATAAGCAGATAATAAATATGTTGTATGAAAATGGATAATATCGAAAATATAATTTTATCATATTGAATATGAGATAAGAGGCGATCTTTTCTTACTATTAGATAAAAAACAATATAGTAAGATAAGTGTGTTGTATCAGAGTTAATTAATTTATTTACCCTATGCATTTCAATATTCTAAATAAAATTATGCAATTTAATTGGAATAAACACTGTTATTAAAAGGAATTAATATGCAATTAGATGATCACTTTTAATATTAATTAAATCGTTCTGTGTCAGAAATGCTCCCCTCCTCAGGGAGCATTTCACCGATAAAATGTATTGGGTAAAAATTAACTCAAAATATGAGTAATAATGTTATACCCTTGGTGTAGTTCTGTTGAAAGATAAAGATTCACTTAAGTTATTCATGAATTCTATTGTTTTTATCAAATGATAATGATAATAGTTTACTTGACAAAAATACTTTCATTTATATACTAGCATCGGTCTAGTCTACAAGACTCGTAAGCGTTTACGTTAATCAACGCATATAACTTAATTTTTTTACCTTTATGGGTATTCGCCTGTTGTATTGGCGGTTATATGCCGTAGTACACGTTTTTATTGGGGTCTTTTCTATGTTTTTTCAAGATAAAAATAATATTTTGGGTATACCTAAATTGCCACCAAGAGCCATGATTTTTCTGGTTCCGTTTTTCCTATCTTTTGTGATGTGTGGCATTGTTTCTTTTATTAGTACAGCAAAAACAATGGGCTTAAATAGCCTTATGTTTGCACCTTGGTTCTCTTCATGGGGGGTATCTTGGATGATTGCGTTTCCAACCGTTTTATTCGTTTTACCCTTTGCAAGAAAGCTATCACTCTTATTAGTAAAACCACATTAATATTTCATATCCTATAATGCGTTATAACCTAATATGGCATCTAATACCGCTATTTTATTAGATGTTGTATTAGGATCAGCCATTGAAGTCTGTTTTTCTTAGCACTCTGTGAGATAGGTTATCGCGTTATGTCATTTAATGCGTTAGCCTTATTAAGTTATAGTGATGGTTCATTTAAAACTAGATAGAGGGCAAATAATTATTTTTAATCGTAACCATAAGATAAAAATGATTTTTGTCTCATTGCTTATATAGCAGGAGGCTTTGCATGAGTTTGTTATTTACGCCTAATAAATTAGGACCTCATCAATTAGACAACCGTATTATTGTTGCACCAATGTGCCAATATTCTGCGCAAGATGGAATACCCACATCTTGGCATACAATGCACTATGGGCAATTAGCATTATCAGGTGCCGCTTTAGTGATTATAGAAGCGACGGCGGTAGAGCCTCGAGGTAGAATTAGCTATAAAGATCTCGGATTATGGTCTGAGGAACATGGTCGCGCATTAAAACAGCTTATTAGCGATATAAAACAGCATACTAATGCTAAAATAGGTATACAGTTGGCTCATGCGGGGCGAAAAGCATCAACATCGTTGCCATGGGAAGGTGGAAAATCATTGGCTCCTGATGATGAGAATGGCTGGCAAAAAGTAGCACCTTCTAGTATTGCTTTTGGTCAATATCATCAGCCTCAAGCATTAACAATTGATGAGATTGAAAAGATAAAAAACGCATTTGTTGAAGCAGCTAAAAGAGCTGAGTCAGCAGGTATTGATGTTATTGAGATACATGGTGCTCATGGTTATTTACTGCATGAATTCTTATCACCATTATCAAACCATCGCACCGATCAGTATGGCGGTGATTTTAATAATCGTAGCCGCTTGTTAATTGATGTTTTTACTGCAGTCAAAAAAGCAGTCTCTGACAAAATGTGTGTGGGAGTAAGAATATCGGCGACTGATTGGGTTGAGGGAGGATGGGATCTGGAAAGTTCTATTGCATTAACTCAACATCTTGAAGATCTCGGTTGCCACTATATTCATGTTTCTTCCGGTGGCTTATCAGACAAACAAGCCATCAAGCTAGGACCTAATTATCAGGTTCCTTTTGCTCAAGCCATCTATAATGAAACACAATTACCCGTGATTGCGGTTGGATTAATTACAGAGCCAGAGCAAGCAGAAGCTATTTTACTGACTGAACAAGCTGATTTTATCGCATTAGGCAGAGGAATACTTTATGATCCTCGTTGGCCTTGGCATGCGGCTGAAAAGTTAAAGCAGACTATTAAAGTCGCTCCGCAATATTTGCGTTGTGCGCCACATGGTAGTAAAGATTTTTTTAAATAGCATAGTTGATAGCTAGAAGATAATGTATTTTTAAAACCACAGAGTTGCTGGAAAAATAGTTAACAAGTTGCAACTTTGTGGTTTTTCTATGTCACATTATTATAGATATTCATAATAATGGTGAAGGAGTGTAAGGAATGGATAAGGTTCAAAATCCGTTATTGTTACAACCACGGATTGCTTAGTCATGATGTGTTTTGGAATGCGGACACATCATCAAAGAATACAGCATTCTTTGATGGCTCATTAATTTATAGCGAGTCATAGTATGAACACGAAACATTGGTCACGTGTCGAATATTTACACGAAACAGTAAAAAATAAGAATATTATTATTAAAGGTCAGCATAGCTATTACAGTGATTGTTGGGATAATGGCTTTGAAGCATCTGTAGTGCGTTACCTTTATGGCGATGAAATTAGCCTTCAGTGGGAACCCTTATGGGAAATCGATAAATTATATATCGGTGACTATGTTTGTATTGGTGCTGAAGCGGTTATTTTGATGGGGGGCAATCATACTCATCGTATGGATTGGTTTTCTCTTTATCCATTTTTAGACAATATTAAAGAAGCCTATATTGGTAAAGGTGATACTTATATTCACGATGGTGTATGGATAGGTATGCGGGCCATGATTATGCCTGGCGTTACTATTGGTGAAGGGGCTATTATCGCAGCAAATAGTGTAGTGACAAAAGATGTTGCTCCTTATAGTATCGTTGGTGGAATACCGGCTAAGCATGTTAAATACCGCTTTGAACCAAAAGTGATAGAACAACTTTTATCTTTAAATATTTATAGTTGGCCAGAGAAAAAGTTTGCCGCATTAAAACCTTATTTATGCCAAGCTTCAATTGATAAGCTGTTAACTGCTCATACGCAATATAACCAAGATATGAAATAGAACTAAAGCCTTTAATAATATTGTTATTAAAGGCTTTTTGTTGATTATCATTGTGTTATCTAATTACATATAAACGGCCTTTATATCGACAGATATTGATGGTTTTTTACATAGCAAAAATTAATTATTATTGATATTTTTATGAGGAAGCGATGATCTACCTGCATTCTGGTGGCGGTGACTCCGCTAAACAACAAAGAGTTAATCAAGCCGCAACAGATAAAGCGCAACAAATTGCCCAAGATCAGCAATCTTTACTCTATACCATCTCCTCAGAGAGTGATTTTCCGACGACGGTTGAAAATATCGGTGCTATTTTATTAATTGAGCCCAGTATTGAATTAGCTCTAGAGGTGTGTCGCCGTTATCAATCATCAACAGAGATAGTGATGGCTGAAAGTGCAATCACGGGGGCAAAGTTGACTGTATGCCAAATTGAATTTGAAGTGATAAAAATTTGTGTTATTTAACGGCTAAAGTTGTTGCAACGTCTTTCTTGTTATCCACATTAACTGTGGATAACTCTTGCTTTACATGTGAGTAATCAATTTACCCATTGATTTTATTTGATATTTTCATGTGATTGAAAAGTATCCACAAAGATTTATCTGATCAAATAAAATCGGACGATATTAATTAACCCACAGCATAATAAAATCTGTCGTTTTTAATTTGAAGAATAAAACGACAGATTAGCGGTTATAAAAGCGATGGTTTATCGAATAAAGGGGTTGGCTTACCATGCTCATCAACGGCAACAAAATTAAATTGGCCGTGGATCACTTCTTCTCGTCCTTCAGCATACATATCTTCGAGAAAAATAGAAACATTTACCGTTAGACTGGTACGCCCGACACGTATTACCTCACCAACTAATTCAATAATGGTGCCAGAGGGAATAGGGTGATTAAAATTAATTTTCTCTGTAGAAACTGTCACTAAACGTTTACGGCAAAAGCGCGTAGCGGTAATAAAAGAGACTTCATCCATCCATGCTAATGCCGTTCCGCCAAAGAGTGTGGAGTGATGATTGGTGGTGGTTGGAAAAATAACTTTAGAGACGCGGGTGATTGAGCGTTTAATTTTATCTTGCAACTCTAGAGATAAATCCGTTGTGGACATAATAAAACCTTATCTTTCTATACAGTAGGGATGATCCTAAAGTATAAAATAGAGAAAAATGAAAGCAAAGGAGAGGAATAGATGATATTCCTCTTTAATTTTAAAAGGTTATTTCACCGGTTAAAAATAGTACAGCATCACCAGTAAGCAATAAGCGCTCTTGTTTGAGTTCACACTGTATATTGCCTCCCCTCGCGGAAACTTGTCTGGCATTTAATTTATCTTTGTTTAATTTTTTTGCCCAAATTGGTGCTAATACACAATGTGAAGTGCCAGTTACTGGATCTTCATTAACTCCTTTACGTGGTGCAAAAAAGCGTGAAATAAAATCAAAAGGCGCATGACCTTTCGCCGTCAATATTACACCGGGAAGTGGTAGTTGTGTTATAGCATTAAAGTCAGGTTGATAATCAATAACCTTGTTAGGATCAGCCACAAAGCAGGTATATCTGTCGTGAGATTGCCAAACTTCTTCAATATCTATGTTTAGTGCCGTTTCTAATGACGGTTTTATGGTTGGATTTAATGATGCAGGTACTTGAGGAAAATCGAGAGTAAAACTTGAAGAGTGACAAGATACCGTGAGCTCTCCAGACAGAGAATGGAATTTAAAGCTTGTCGCAGGTGCTTTGTTAATCGTTTTTAATACAAAAGCTGTGGCTAAAGTCGCATGCCCACATAGGGGAACTTCTACTTTAGGCGTAAACCAGCGAATATGATTGGCAACTAAAAAAGCCGTTTCTGGTAAACCAATTTCATTGGCTAATTTAAGTAGTGTGTCATCGGGTAGCCATTTATCTAACAAAATAACCGCAGCCGGATTTCCGGAAAAAGGTGTTGAAGTAAAAGCGTTAACATAATAAATGGGAAGCGTGTTCATAAAGTACCTTAATCGGAAAGAGGAAGAAGAAACAATTTAGCAGAGCAAAAGAGTGATAAAAAGTGGCTGGAAGTAAAAATAAGAAGTAGGAGGTAGCAAACTCTTAGTAAACGTTAGTTCAACTCGATGAGGAAAGTTTTATCTGTACAGGGTTAATTTAATTTTCATGAAGAACTAAGATTATTAACGAGTTTTTTTAATTTTATTTTTATATATATAATTGTCAATTTTGTTGCTAGCTTTATATTTCGGAATGAATGCCATGATCCAAATAAATATACAAATAGAACGATTAATAAGCTAATTGATATTTTACTTTGTAGTGTAAGAGTTATACTTTTACTAAAAATAAAGAAAAGAGAGAAAACTATTGTAAAGAAAGTAGTTTGTAAATTACACTTTATATTAAATTTTATATTCCTACATAAAACACTTTTTTCTATATTTCTCAATATGTTTTTTTCTTTTGTATTTAGCATATGGCTTGTCCTATCTTATTGAATAGTCTTTAAAAGTTAAAATTTTTAATTTATTTAATTAAAAGACTCCATTTTAAGCAGAACGAAAATTTTCTATTGAAGCATTATCTCGTAAATTTTGCTTCTATGATATCATTTTTTATTGTCACTTTCAGGATATAGTCTGTGAGACCTCTTTTCTTTATTTCTAATATCTGTGGTGTATCTCTATATAGAACTTTGCATTTATATTTTATTTTTATAAAAAAACTCCCCAAATTAGAGTAGAAGTGTCTAATTTGAGGAGCGTAGTTGAGTTATAGGGTAAAAAATGTTACCTAAAACTCATTATGCTTGCGCATTCTCTTTATCATCTGCACTTTGTAACAGTTTACGCACAGGAATAATTAATGCTGCAAGAACAACAGCACAAATAACCAATGCTATAGAGACGTGAGAGAAGAAATCAGGCATAACATCAAGTTTATCAGGACGAATATTTCCACCCATTAAACCTGCGGCTAAGTTACCTAATGCACTCGCACAGAACCATAAACCCATAACCTGTCCACGCATTCTTGCTGGCGCTAAAATGGTCATCGTCGCAAGTCCTATAGGGCTTAAACATAATTCACCTAGGGTCAGCAATAAAATACTGGAAATTAACCATAATGGTGAAACACCGCTGCCTGTTGCAAGCACGCTTTCAGAGGCGTACATCATGACGGTAAAGCCACCTGCAGCGAATAAAATACCAATCACAAATTTGCTCATGCTACTTAAATTCATATTGTTGCGTGCTAGCATTGGCCATAACCAGCTAAATACAGGGGCAAGAATAATAATAAATAGCGCATTGACGGACTGGAACCAAACCGCAGGGATCTCAAAGCCCATAAAATTTAGATCAGTATAGTCGTTAGCAAATAAGTTAAATGAGGTTGGTTTTTGTTCGAATGCAGACCAGAACAGTGCCGCTGAAACTAATAATAGGAAGCAAACAAACAGGCGAGAACGGTCACTACTACTTAATCCTGCAAATAGGAATAAATAGATAAAGTAGGCGATAACACTGCCGGAGATCACATAAACCATAAAATTGGCAACAATAACCGGATTAAATGGAATAGTGCCTGAAATAATTAAACCAACAATGGCAATTAATATCACAGCAAGTGCTAATACCCATTGTCCGACATTACGACGCACAACAGTAGGGCGATCCCAACTTGAATCTAAGCCAACTTCTTTATCAAAGCGACGCATTGTCGGTACGGCATAAAAGCGGAAGATCAGTAGTGCAACTAGCATACCAATACCACCAATACCAAAGCCCCAATGCCAGCCATAATCACGGACTAAGAAGCCGGTGATCAGTGGTGCGATAAATGAGCCCATATTGATCCCCATATAAAACAAGGAGAAACCACCATCGCGGCGTGTATCATCTTTTTTATACAGGGTTCCCACCATAACAGTGACACAGGTTTTAAATAGGCCTGTACCTAATACGATAAGCAATAAGCCGATAAAAAATAGGTTCTGAGACCAAAACGCTGAAAGTGCGATAGAAAGGTGCCCTAATGCAATAAAGATAGAGCCATACCAAACCGCAAGACGTTGTCCCAACCAATTATCAGCCAGCCAACCTCCTGGCAATGATGTTAAATAAACACCACCAGCAAAAATTCCCACAATAGCAGATGCCTGCTCTCGAGGAATATCCATACCACCTTCATAAACGGTTGCAGCCATAAATAGGATTAATAATGGGCGAATACCGTAGAAAGAAAATCTCTCCCACATTTCTGTGAAGAACAGAGAGCTTAAAGGGTATGGATGGCCAAAAAAGGTTCGGCTTGATTTTGAGTGAGTAGATTGCATCTTAAATTCCCAAAAAAAACCTTTGCAGGTCGTTTGCAAGTAAAAAGAACAAAATATCAGTAGAAGGCAATACAGAATTATTTCATTCTGTTATCAATTGCTACTACATTTAATTAATATATTTTTAACACACTTTTAGTGAACTTCAGTGACTAAAAGCATATTTAATACTTTATAAACCATTTTTTAGTGCAAAAGTCGATAAAAATCTCATTTTGCAATAGTTAACCTTGCAATTTTTTGAAAAAAAAGGACAAGAAAAAGTAAAGAGGTGTAAACGTGGTGTGTAAATATTTTTCTTATTAAACAATAAATTATGAAAAATAAAATAAAAAAATTAACAATTAGACCTTTAAGAGAGAAAGTGTAATTTTTTATTGAAAAAAAACTATTAACTAAATCTATTGGTGGATTTTTTGACTATTTTCTTTGCGGGGTACGAAAGCTTATCCATGAGTAAATAAGATTAAAAAATACCACCGCAGCGGTGAAATAAAAAACAGCTTTAAATCCATAATTGGCCGCAACAAACGCGCCCATTAACGGTCCAGTAACATTTCCTACATCTCGTAAGGCTTGATTATAGCTGAAAATTCGACCAGCAATTGCAGGCGTAATATTGTATAAAATAAGCGTTTGTACCGCAGGTAACATGGCAGCGTTTACCGCACCCAATAAAAAACGTAATGCGCCTAGTTCCCAATAATTACTGACGAGTGCCATCGGAATAAGCATAAAAATAGATAAACCCAATGTGAAAATAAGCACCTTATCTGGGCCTATGCGATCACCTAATTTGCCAAAACGAGGGGCACTAATTAAAGCGGCAATACCGGGAACAGATGCAATCACACCACTAATAAAGGCAAGATTACTGATAGAGCCGGCTAGATCACGGATATAAAGTGTTAAAATAGGCGTAACAGAGCCTGTTGCCACTTGGATAATCATGGTGGTGAAAAACAGGCAAATGACTAATCTTTTATTTTTGAGTGATGAAAAAACTTGCTGGGTGGATAATGCATCTTTTTTAGAAACAGGGGTAAAATTTTCGCTAACAAAAAATAGGGTCACTATAAAACAGATAAATAAAACCGCGGCTGTAATAAAGAAAACCGGACGTAAACCGTAGAGATCGGCAAGTATTCCACCAATTAATGGCCCAATTAATGCACCACTTACCGCACCCGTAGAAAGAGTTCCTAATGCCCAACCACTTTTTTTAACGGGCACCTGTGTGGCGATAAGAGCATTAGCATTAGGCACAAACCCCCCTAATACCCCTAATAAAGCGCGTAAAATTAACAGTTGCCAAATATTTTGAGCAAAACCAATGAGTACCATGACGATCGCCATACCTAAGGCAGAACGTAATAGCATTAATTTGCGTCCTTTTCTATCTGACAATTTTCCCCAAAAAGGTGCCGCTATGGCAGAAAAGAGAAAAGTAATACTAAAAGCAACACCAGTCCATAGGTTTAAGGACTCATGATCTTTTATGCCAAGCTCTTCTACATACAATGGTAGAAAAGGCATAATCAAGCTAAAGCCGGCACCCGTTAAAAAACAACCAAACCAGACAATGTAGAGATTTCGTTTCCAAGAATTGTTGCGGGGCTTTAGGTTCATGTCACTCCTTTATCTAAGAATGTAAACGAAGCACATAAAGTGAGAATAATGGTGTTTGCGTTGTCTTTTTTATCTCAATGTTGGTTATCTATTCTTAAATAAGAATATCGCCATAATACAAAATAACAACGATAGGTAGTGCTTTATAATGTGTTTATTTGCAGGAAATAATAGTAGTGAGTATGGCTAATTTTATTATTTTAGTCTTGTATTTTAATCTTGGTTAAGAGAGTCAATCTGTTTGTCAGTGACTGTTTTTTTATTAAAACAGTCACTGATGGGGACTAGTGTACTTTCTTTATCTCATTATATAAAGAAGCTTCTCCAGGTGGGCGGGTTTTAAAACGACGGTGTAACCACATATATTGATCAGGAGCACGTAAAATTTCTTGTTCGACCACTTTATTCATTGCGATAGCGGTGTTTTCTTCACTATCGATGGGAAAATCAGCTACGGCAGGTGAAATAATCAGTTCATAACCTTTTGCTTCAGGTAAGCGCTTTGGTGTAAACGGGATCAAAGCCGGATGACTGGTTTTGACTAGAATATAGGTTCCTGTTGTTGTCGCTGCTTTATCTACGGCAAAAAGTGGGGCAAAGACACTCTTTCGTGGGCCGTAATCGTGGTCAGGGGCATACCAGAGGATCTCTCCTGCTTTTAAATTGCGGATCATACCTTTGACATCTTTTCTATCTAACATAAATTTGTTAGAACGCAAACGACCCCAAGTTTGTAACCAGTCCATAACTGGATTGTCATTAGGGCGATACACACCAATACCGGGGTTTAGCATGCCAAATATACGTGCACCTAACTCTAGAGTTAAAAAGTGTATACCAACGACAATAATACCTTGGCCAGTTTCTTGTACTTTTTGAATATTTTCTCTACCACTGATTTTAAACCAACGTTTCACACGCCAATCAGGCCAAAACCAAGCCATTCCTGTTTCAAATAGCCCCATACCTACGGATTCGAAGTTTTTATTCACTAACGCTTCACGTTCATTTTTAGGCATGTCAGGAAAACATAGCTCAAGATTACGTTCTGCTATTTGTACACGTTTTTTTAAAAAGACTTTAGATAAACGACCTAGCCGTGTACCCAACCAGTAGATAACGGGATAAGGGAGCAGAACGAGAAGATAGAGTAATCCTATCCCCAACCATGTCAGCCAATATTTGGGCTGTAAAAATGATGTTTTAAATGGAGGTGACTTTATCATAAGCCTATCTATTTACTATTTTTCCAATGAATATTCTATATTGTGACACTTTTTACCGCAGATCAGAAATTTTGTCATAAATTTGGCGCTACAATATCAATTCCTTGTAATGCGGTAACTAATTCTGCGATATTTTTAACGGCCATTTTATCCATTACTTTTGCTCGATGTACCTCAACTGTTCTGATAGAAACACAGGCAGTTTCAGCAATTTCTCGATTCATTAGGCCTTGAATAACATAATATGCAATATCTTTTTCTCTTGGTGTCAGTGAGGCATAACGGCGACGGATATCATCAGCCGTAAAGCGTGTTGCAGTTTCAGTAAAGGCGGATTTCAGTGCAGAGAGTAATGCATTGCTATCAACGGGTTTTTGTAAAAAATCAATGGCACCTTTTTTTATTTCTTCAACCGCCATCGGAATATCACCATGACCCGTTAAGAAAATCACTGCTAGCGTACTGTGTTTTTCAATTAAATATTGATGTACTTGTCTACCATCTGCTTTAGGCATTCTCATGTCTAACAGCACAACCCCTTGCTGATAAAGGTCAATATTATGGAGAAAATATTCGCTGTCATTCCAAACCTGCGCCGCATAACCTAAGCTTTCTAATAGAAATTGGCAAGCATCGGTGACGGCGAGATCGTCATCAACCAGATGAATTGTTGGCATTTTTCTTCCTCTAATTATTGTTATTGGGGAAAATAAGGGTGATTTTTAATCCAACATTATTTTGCTTATCTTTTTGATTTTCTATGTGAATATCAGCACCTTGTGAATTTAATAAGCGTTGGCAAATCACCAAACCTAAACCAAGACCTTCTGTTTTGGTGGTTTGAAAAGGGGAGAAAGGTTGTTCAAGCTGGCTATGGCTCATTCCTCCCGCATCATCTTTGATCACAATTAACAACCTATCAGGTGCTTTATGGGTGCTTATCTGTAGCACTTTAGTACCCGCCTGTAGGCTATTGGTGATCAAATTAGATAATATTTGCTCTAATAATGTTTCAGGTAAGTATAGGGTATCATGTTTATCAATCTTAGTGATCAGAGTCACTTGTGGATATTTTTCATCAATACGTAATAACCGCCAAATATGTTCAATACATTGGGCAATATTTTGTTCTGACAGTGGCACTGTATCACTATTTGCTGATTGCTTACCTACCCATAAACGTAGATTGCGAATAATATCTGCGCCACGTTGGGCTTGTTGGTCTATCTGTCGTAAAGCGGGGAGTAATGGATGATTTTTGTTCTCTTTTTCTAGACGGATCGCACTACCTTGGGCATAACTTTTGATCGCAGAAAGAGGTTGATTAAGCTCATGAGCAAAGCCTGACGCCATTTCACCTAAAATATTTAAACGCTGAGCTTGTTCTAATGCCTCTTTTTGCTCTCTTAAATGGATATGCGCTTGTTCTAATTGATGGCTACGTCTTCTGACCAAATAACTAATCCAGATTTGGTTGAAAACCAGTAAGATAATGGCACCCAATGATAATCCGATAATAAAACGGTGCTGGATAGCCCAAATTTTCGCATCTTGCCAAAGTTGTCGCTGCCTTGGGTGTTGGTTGACTTCTCGGAGTAAATTTTCCACTTGAGAATGAGAAGCGGGTGCCCCCCATTTCATGGCGTCGCTTTCATCATTGAGTAATGTTCGTGTCACTTTATCCACTAATGTGTCAGGAACAGTATCTAATGTAGCAAATGACCAATTAGGATAGAGCGGAGTACTGGTTAAACAAGAAGTATTGGTAGAATAATTTAATAATGGACGATAATCTTCTTTATTAATAAGACCTTCGTTATCCATATTTTCTAATAAGCAAACTGGGATGATCGCTGCATTAATATCGCCATCACGTAATAAGTAAAGTAACGCATCAGCCGGAAAACCACTAAAACGTAATGTAAAATCCTGTTCAGGATCAATCCCTTCTTCACGCAGTGCTTTGTAACCTAACAGATATCCACCAAAGGCATCTGGTGCAATGGCGCCAACACGCTTTCCGACTAATTCATGAATCGATGTGATTGCGCTGTCTTTGCGCACCAAAATAAGGCTACCAATCACATTTCTTGTTGTGTTATCCGGCTCATAACCCGAGCGTAAAGAGAGTAACCAACGTAGCGGATATGCACTATCAAGCTGGACAAATTGCGCTGGATTCGTCAATAAAAAATCTACTCTCTTGTCTGCCACTGCTTGCTTCATTTCTGACAAGTTAAGTGGTAACAGCAGAAAGCTATCTGTGGGTATTTGTTGATCTAAGGTATCGATAAGCGGTTGCCAATGTCTTTGTGTTGAGGCGTCGCCTCGCAACGCTAACACACCAATAGTCCACTCTTTGGCAACCGCAGAAGAAGAGAGTAGAAAAAAGAGCAGTAATAAGCTCAAACTAGCGATTTTTTTTATCCCAATTGTCTGTTTTATCGTCATAACTATCTAATGTTAAATATTGTTTTGGATCAAGTTCGCACCGAGTATGTGGTAAACCACAATAGGTGGAGGACTCAGTAATTTTTACAATGCCATAAATACTTATTTTCTATTCCCTTCGCTCAATGTGGCAGGTATTTACTGAGTGATACTGGAGACAAATATGGATCTTGGTAAACGAAAATTCTTACAACAATTAGGGGTCCTTACCGCAGGTGCTTCACTGGTTCCTCTCTCTCAAGCGGGCATTAAACTATCCCCAGAGCGCCGTGAAGGCTCAGAGGATAAACGTTATGGCATGCTGATCGATCTGCGTCGTTGTGTTGGGTGTCAATCTTGTACAGTGAGCTGTACGATTGAAAACCAAACGCCACAAGGACAATTTAGGACGACAGTAAACCAATATCAAGTTGCTATCAAGGGGCAAGAGGGAATAACGAACGTCTTACTCCCTAGATTATGTAACCATTGTGACGAGCCTCCGTGTGTACCTGTTTGTCCTGTTCAAGCAACATTTCAACGCAAAGACGGGATCGTCGTGATTGATAATGAACGTTGTGTAGGCTGTGCTTATTGTGTGCAAGCATGTCCTTATGATGCCCGTTTTATCAACCATTCCACTCAGACAGCCGATAAATGTACTTTTTGTGCTCATCGCCTAGAAGTTGGGTTATTACCTGCCTGTGTTGAATCTTGTGTGGGGGGCGCTCGTATTATCGGTGATATGAAAGATCCACACAGCACAATAAGTAAAATGATCCGCGAGTATGAACATGAATTAAAAGTACTTAAACCAGAAAGTGGCACCTTGCCACAAGTTTTTTATCTTGGTTTAGATGATGCATTTGTGCAGCCATTAGTTGGACAAGGGCAACCCGCATTATGGCAGGAGGTTCACTCATGATTTCATCCGTTTCGCAAATTCAAGAAGTGATAGCGATCCCCCAAGAATACTTTTGGTTACCTTGGGCAGTACAATATTTCTTTTTTATCGGCATTGCGTGTTGCGCAACACTTTATGCATGCTGGCAATGCTGGAAAGGGCGTACAGGTAATCCTCGTTTAGAAGCTGTTGCGGTTTTTATTGCTGTTACGGCGGGGATCACCGCCCCTTTAGCATTAACCGCTGATCTCCATCAAACCGCACGTGTTTGGCATTTTTATGCTTATCCAACACCTTGGTCGTGGATGGCATGGGGATCACTATTACTGCCACTCTTCTCTGCATTTAGTATTTTGTACTTTATTGCCATGGTCGTGCGTTTAGTGTGGAAACGTGAATATAAGTTAACGCGTTGGGTTGCTTTAGCCTGCGCCTTAACCTCGATAGGTTTATTGCTCTATACCGGCCGTGAAGCTTCTATTTTAAAAGCAAGACCGGTGCTTTATACCTACTGGCTGCCGATATTACTGTTTTTTAGTGCCATGCAAGTATTGCCTACGCTATTAGCATTAGGTACGCGACGAGAGCCTGTGTATCAGCGTGAACTGGCTATGTGGTTTATCGGATCTTTAATGTTACTTGCTGTATGTACAGGTTTTTGGATTGCGGGGGATACTATTTCAGGACAAGCCATTAGGCAACAATTGGCAATAGGAAGTTTAGGCTGGTGGAGTGCGATAGGGGTTATTGCCTTATGGATAGTGTCTGTTGCTATGGGCGGATTAATGGCAAAACAGGCACGCTCAGTGGCATTTATTACCGTAATGGCTTTTATTTCAATGGGATTGGCGTGGGTATTACGTTGGCTAATGTTAATGGGAAGCCAATATATTCCCAAATATAACATTATTACCAATCCTTATCAGTTCCCGCTGGGTAATGATGGATTATTAGCGATTGTTGGAACATTTGGGCTTTGGATAGCGTTAACCATTATATTCAGAGAAAGTATTCGTTGGGTTGTCAGGAGAGTACAGCATGGCTAAGTTTACAAGACGTCAATGGCTTAAAGGTGGATTGGTTATCGGTGGTATTGCCGCATTTGCTGCCAGTTATCGCGATGTTGCTAAGCGTGCTGTCGACGGTCTCGTTGATGGGACTTCTGGTAAGGTTACTTTGGATAGGATCAACGGTAACTCTTTATTACCAGAAGGTAAAATCACGGCGAAAGCGAATTGGCAACCTAATACCAATCAAGCAGTTTGTATGACTCAATGCTTTGGTTGTTGGACTCAGTGCGGTGTGCGTGCGAGAGTCGATCGTAACAATAATCAAGTATTACGTATTGCAGGAAATCCTTATCACCCATTATCTCAGGATATCCATTTTGGTTATAACATGCCAATAAAAGAAGCCTTTGAAAAAATGGGGGGCGAAAGTGGTTTAGCTAACCGCTCTACGGCTTGTGCTCGTGGTGCGACAATGATGGAAAGCCTCGATAGTCCTACTCGTATTCTTGAACCCATGAAACGAGTGGGTAAACGAGGTGAGGGGAAATGGCAACGAATTAGCTTTGAGCAACTGATCAAAGAAGTGGTTGAGGGGGGCGATTTATTTGGTGAAGGGCATGTTGATGGCTTACGTGCTATCCGCGATTTAGCAACACCCATTGATCCTAAACAGCCAGCCCTAGGACCTAAAGCAAATCAGTTATTAGTTACTAATGCTGGGGATGATGGCCGAGATAGCTTTATTCGTCGCTTTGCACAAAATGCCTTTGGTAGTAAAAATTTTGGTGCTCATGGCTCTTATTGTGGATTAGCGTATCGTGCCGGCTCCGGTGCATTAATGAATGATCTGGATAAAAACGCTCATGTGAAGCCTGATTGGGATCATGTTGAATTTGCACTATTTTTAGGTACCTCACCTGCGCAATCAGGTAATCCATTTAAACGTCAAGGTCGCCAATTAGCGAATGCGCGTATTCGTGGTTCGTTTAACTATGTAGTTGTGGCACCTGCTTTGCCATTAACCACCACGTTAGCGAATGATCATGGCCATTGGGTACCCGTACAACCGGGAACAGATGCTGCTTTGGTGATGGGGATGATCCGCTGGATCATTGAAAACAAACGCTATAATGCTGAGTATTTATCGGTGCCCAGTGAAGTGTCGATGAATAATGTTGGAGAGCGAAGCTGGACTAATGCGACACATTTAGTCATTAGTGATGAAAATCATCCACTGTCAGGGCAGATGTTAACCGCCGCGCATCTTGAGGATATTGCCGATGGCGAAGCGCAAAATATGGTTATAGCCCTTAATGGACAGCTTACAGCAGCGACGCAAGTAGACAGAGCACAGCTTTTTGTTACTCAAAAAGTGACATTAAAAACAGGTATTGAGGTTACAGTAAAATCAAGTTTCCAATTATTAACTGAAGCTGCAAGTCGCATGTCATTGGCGGAGTATAGTGAACGTTGTAAAGTACCTGAAAGCACTATTATTGCCTTAGCGCGTGAATTTACTGACTACGGACGAAAAGCTGCGGTTATCTCACATGGTGGCATGATGGGGGGAAATGGTTTCTATACGGCGTGGAGTGTCATCATGCTAAACGCTTTAATTGGAAATCTAAACCTGAAAGGGGGGGTATCTGTCGGTGGAGGTAAATTTAATGGTGCGATAGATGGCCCTCGTTACAACATGGATAGTTTTAAAGGCAAAATTAAGCCTAAAGGAATGGTGCTATCGCGCAGTAAAGCGGCCTATGAACAATCTGATGAATACCGTGAACGGATCGCAAAAGGGGAGTCTCCTTATCCTGCTAAAGCACCGTGGTATCCGTTTGCCGCAGGGCAATTAACAGAGCAACTGGGGTCGGCATTAGCGGGTTATCCTTATTCATTAAAAGCATGGATAACCAATATGACGAACCCGCTATACGGTATTGCAGGTATTCGCCAAGTTATGGAAGCGCGTCTTAAAGATCCACAGCATCTACCATTGATTATTGGTATCGATGCTTTTATGAATGAGACCACTGCACTGGCGGACTATATTGTGCCTGATACGCATAACTTTGAAAGTTGGGGATTTAGTGCGCCGTGGTCTGGTGTACAAGTCAAAGCCAGTACGGCACGTTGGCCGATTGTAGAGCCCCGTGTGGCGAAAACAGCCGATGGTCAACCTATATCAATGGAGGCTTTCTGCATTGCGGTTGCTAAAGCATTAGACTTACCCGGCTTTGGTGAAAATGCGCTAGAAGATAAAGATGGGCATTTCCACGCAATTAATCGTGCTGAAGATTATTATCTGCGTGTAGCGGCTAATATTGCCTTTATGGGCGAGCAGCCTGTAGCACCTGCCAGCCATGAAGATATTTTATTAAGTGGTGTCGATCGTATTCTTCCTGCTATTACTGCCACTTTAAAAGAAGAAGAAGTTCTAAGGGTGGCGAATATTTATACTCGTGGTGGTCGTTTTGCCCCTTATGATAAAGCATGGAATGGTGATGCGACAGGCCCGCAATGGAAGAAACCATTACAGATCTGGAATGAAAATGTAGCGAAGAATCATCATGCTATTACCGGTGAGCGATATAGTGGTTGCCCAACTTATTATCCACCGCGTTTATCTGACGGTAGCGATATACATCAACATTTTCCACAAGAGCAATGGCCATTAAAACTAATGTCCTTTAAATCTCATGTGGTAAGTAGCTCAACGGGCATGATCCAACGTTTAAGAATGGTAAAACCAAGCAATTTAGTCGCGATTAATCCGCTAGATGGTGAAAAATGGGGGATCAAGCATGGTGATAAAGTGCGCATAGTGACCCCTGGTGGAGAGGTTGAGGCTGAAATTAGTTTATTAGAGGGGGTTATGCCTGGAGTGTTAGCGATTGAACATGGTTATGGGCATAAAGAGCTAGGCTCACGTCAACACTATTTAGATGGGCAACCATTAGCTATGGATAAAGCAATAGGTAGTGGTATTAACTTAAACGACTTAGGCTTTGCTGATCCAACACGAGAAATAACGAATACTTGGTTAGATTGGGTTTCTGGTGCCTCTGTACGTCAAGGATTACCGGCAAAGATTGAGCGTATCGCCTAATAGTATGTAGCAATAGTGCCTTTTTGTTGTTGATGACTCTATTGGTGCTCACTTCACTCTAGGATAGCTGTAAGAGTGAAGTGAGTCATTCTATGACATATTGTGCTTATTAATATGTTTAGTGTCATATTGAATATGAAGAAGATTTTTTATGTTATAAAACATTGCTCTTAGGTGATTAAATATTTTTAATTTTTGATATATTCACCCATATTTATAATCCTATTATAGCGTTCAATGTTAAGTAATAGGAATTTGTTATTCCTCCAATTAATTAAACTATTAGCTTCGTAATTTTATTCCATAAAATATATCAATCATTAAACGATAAGTTTGTATTTATTTCTCATAGATATATTTTAATATATTATATATAAAGAAGAGTTCAATTCTATTTTTTACATTTATTTTTTCAGTAATATGTCTTTTATGCGAATAAACGGTGCTATTGCTAATTTTTAATTTTTTGGCAATTTGATAGTTAGGCAACTCTCCCATCCAGTAATTTATGATTTTTTGTTCTTGTATGCTAAATATTGAGCAAAGAGAATGTTTATAAGTGGGGAAAAAAACTTGGCAACGAGAAGTTAATGTTGATGTTCTCTCTAATACCCAAGGTAGCACCCGTTTGGCAAGGATAAAACAGTTATTTGTCAAGGCGATAGGTCTATCTTTGTCCGGATAGTTGGCATCAATATAGAGGTATAAACGACACTCTTGAGTCAGTGAAAAGAAATATTGTAAGTGCTGGCAATGTGCCACTTCACGACAATATTTAGTGAGATCAATAAAAATAATATCAGGCATAGAGTTATTAATATAATGATTAGCTTCTTCAATAGAAGACATATCAATAATTTCATGCCTTACATTTTTTTTTAAGAAGAAATGCCGAATACCATTACGAGTAAAGTAACACTCATCAATAATTAATATTTTCACTAATAACTTCCTTGTGATATCTATTTTCAAGTTATTAAAATAAAGATAACATAGTTTTATGTCAATTCGGGTTATATATCATTTTGTGAAAGATATATCGAATAAAAAGAAAATTATAATAACTTAATTAAATATAAATTAATTTATAATAATAACTAATAAAAAAACAGTATGAAAAATTAAAATGCTAGGGATAAACGAAATAAAAATGAAAGGTGATTATAACAATAAAAACGAGACAGGAGTACGAAAGTACTCCTGCTTGGTGTCTTAATGCTTTTCTCGAACTTATCTTTTTATCAATGCTTGGTGTTGTCTGATACAAAATCTTCAGATGATTCAATTTTATCAATACCTGCTTGAAGAATATAAATCAACTGTTTTGCTACATCAGTAGTAAGCCAAAGTGTTTTATCAACCACTGCATTGTCTGGATGGTGTTCGTTTTCAGGAAGATAATGTAAACGTAGCATCATCGCATCATAGATATCTACAGTGCTAATATCCCAGCCTACAACAGGATGTGTTTGAATAACTTCATTTTTTCTACTCATAATACCTCCTAATCATACAACCGGTTTTGACTAAGAGAGAAGCCCCCACTAAGTGGTTACTTTCCAGTATACGAAATTTGGCGCAATAAAAAAGCTAAATTTTGATGGAAAATGGAAAAGTGCAATGAGGAATAGCAAAAAATATGCACCATAACTATCCCAGATAAGGGGTTATATGGTGCATAAAAAGAAGATATCAAGTCACTAATTGATTAATTGACACTAATATCCCAATGAATATCTTCATTTGCTAAGAAGGGGATTAATGCTTCATCACCACTCATAATTTCTGCAGGTGCAGTAACGGATTTTTCCGTTAAGGTAATAGTGCCTTCATTAACCGGTAAACCATAAAAACGTGGGCCATTGAGTGAACAGAAGGCTTCAAAGTGAGAAAGGGCATTGAGCTCTTTAAATACGCTAGCATAAGCTGCTAAAGCGGTGGGGGCGTTAAACACGCCAGCGCATCCACAAGATGATTCTTTGCGATGTTGTAAATGAGGCGCGGAGTCAGTACCTAAGAAGAAACGCGAATGGCCTGATGCAACGGCTTGCCTTAATGCCTCTTGGTGTACATTACGCTTAAGGATAGGTAAACAGTACAAGTGCGGTTTCACACCACCGACAAGCATATGATTACGGTTAAACATTAAGTGTTGTGGTGTAATAGTTGCACCAAGAAATTCATTTCCCTCTAAGACATACTGTGCCGCTTCTTTGGTGGTGATATGTTCAAAAACAATTTTTAAGGCAGGAAATTGTTTGCGAACGGGAGCCATCACGTTATCAATAAAACGAGCTTCTCTATCAAAAATATCGATATCTGATGCAGTAACTTCCCCATGAATAAGCAATGGCATACCTATTTTTTCCATCACACTAAGAATAGGATAGATTTTATTGATATCGGAAACACCATGGCTAGAATTTGTCGTCGCATTGGCAGGATAAAGTTTACAAGCAGTAAATACGCCTTGTAAAAAACCTTGTTCAACTTCTGATGGCAGAGTGCTATCCGTTAAATAGCAGGTCATTAATGGTTCGAATTTATCGCCACTTGGAATAGCTGCTTTTATGCGATCACGATAACGACGGGCGGCTTCAATGGTGGTGATCGGGGGAACAAGATTTGGCATTACGATAGCTCTGCCAAAATAACGACTGGTATAAGGAACAACGGTTTTTAGCATGTCATCATCACGAAAGTGAACATGCCAATCATCAGGACGGCGAATAGTGAGGGTGATAGGTTGTGCAGTGGTCATATACCGGCTCCGTGTGTCTTAGGAAAATCGAAAGATCAACGATTGGATTGGACTGGATAGTCAAGCCGGAAATGAATAGTAATACGAAAACGATTAAATAGCTACCTTTTAATGGTATTTTTTTATTGTGTGTGAGGGAAAACAGAGAATAAAATCAAATAGTTACGAGGGTAATACTAATAGAAATGGCTCCTCCAACTGGACTCGAACCAGTGACATACGGATTAACAGTCCGCCGTTCTACCGACTGAACTATGGAGGAACATCATTAAGTGGCGTGTATCATATAGTGGTAAAATTGAGATGTCAAAGGCCAATCGTAGATATTTGTTTAAATGGATAGATAAACAGCAAGTTGCATCAATTATCAGCGAATAATGAACAAGATAATGAAAAAGATGCCGGGATTTATAGGGTGAAACAGAGAAAAATTTATTTTTCAGTATGCTCAGTGTGAGATGTTATCGGCTAAAAAGCAAAAAGCCCGCATAAAGCGGGCTTCTCTAAATTTGGCTCCTCCAACTGGACTCGAACCAGTGACATACGGATTAACAGTCCGCCGTTCTACCGACTGAACTATGGAGGAATTGTGTTCCCTTGAGAACGAGGTGAATAATAGCGAGAGAGAGGGCAGTTGTAAAGTAAAAAAAATAAAATAATAGCTTAAGTGGTTAAAAAATAACTGATTTATGTGTTTTATCTAAAATTATACCGATTTCGGCACAGTATATATACTGTGTTGATATTCTTACCGCCCTAAAAAGCCACATTTTGCCATATCATGAGTAAGAAAAGAGTCACTTAAAGATCATTTTGCAGCAGTGTCTTAAAATTAGACAATGAATAAAAGTGATAAATAAGAAAAGAAATAATGGGCATTAAAAATGCAAAAAGCCCGCATAAGCGGGCTTTTCTAAATTTGGCTCCTCCAACTGGACTCGAACCAGTGACATACGGATTAACAGTCCGCCGTTCTACCGACTGAACTATGGAGGAAGCGTGTTCTCGTGAGAACGAGGCGAATAATAGCTATCCTCTTTTCCCTTGTAAAGCAAAAAAACAAAAAAAATGTTTGTTTGCTCAAGAGTGCACCGTTTTGTTGTTTTTTTGATAAAAAAGTATAAAAAATAAATAGTTATATATAGATATCGCTGATGAGCATGAAAGGCTAGTAGAGACTAGTTTATTTAGAAAAGCAAAAAGCCCGCATAAAGCGAGCTTCTCTAAATTTGGCTCCTCCAACTGGACTCGAACCAGTGACATACGGATTAACAGTCCGCCGTTCTACCGACTGAACTATGGAGGAATTGTGTTCTCTTGAGAACGAGGCGCATAATAGCGATGATATATCAGGGTGTCAACGTTAAAAAATAGATTAATTAACTGTTTGATTGGTTTATGGACAATATGGCTAAAAAATGGTTAAGGTTCTCCGTGTTGTGTGCAATAACACGGAGAATTTCTCATAGTATTAGACTTGGGGTGATAATTTTTCTGACGAAATCGGTTTGGTGATGGGATCGAATGCGATTAAATACACGTCATAAAAGTGTATCTCTTGTTTTGTGCGTATAATGTCATTGATGTCTTCTTTTATTTGCGCTGGGATAGCCGGGTGCTGGCGTATCTCATTAATCGCTTCATCAGATAATTTTTCAAAAGTATACCATTCGCCGTTATAGCAAACTCTAAGGTCAAGAACGCCGATATCATCAAACTTATAAATAGGTTTGATATCAAATAGCAGTATTCCTGCCATCACAATAAACATCAAAGTGAAAAGAGTCAGCGAAATGACCCCAAAGTAAGGAGAGTAAATAAGCAAAGCGGCCAGTAATAAATATGACAACACCATACTGACGCAAAGCCAAATATGATTTTTTAAAAATTGGCTATTAAAGTGTGGTTTGCCATCACGCTTTTCTGCGGCATTAATACGTGCTAAATCACGCTCTAAAATGTCTTTTAATACATTCATTGTAAATACCTTAAAAGATGAATGTTGCAAATTTGTTTCTTAAGAATAGATTATCATGGAGACAGGATCAGCAGATAGAACAGTTTTTTTAAATTCGACGCTTAACTGTTATTGTTAGTCTATTAAGACTATTCCTACTTGCTGTTAATAATTGCTATAAAATATCAAATAAATTTTATACACAGTGACAAAAATAGAGGCGAATTTGTATTTTTTATGTGCAATTTGCATTTTTTTAATCTTTCAATGCATAAAACTATTGCTATTAACCCTGTCTCATGCGTTAATGAGTAAGGCCTAAATACAGACCTGATTTATGATTGACATTCTAAGTTAATGAGTTTTAAACAGCATCGCTTTTTGACCGTTTTCTTCATGTGTGCCCATAAGTTATAGGTAGTTCAGGCCAGTAGATGCCGAGAAGGCAACGTTTTATTGATATATAGGAAAGTCACATGTCTGACAAAATGAAAGGTCAAGTTAAGTGGTTCAACGAGTCTAAAGGCTTTGGTTTTATTACTCCAGCAGACGGAAGCAAAGACGTATTCGTTCACTTTTCTGCCATTCAAGGTAACGGTTTCAAAACTCTGGCTGAAGGTCAGAACGTAGAATTCACAATTGAAAACGGTGCAAAAGGTCCAGCAGCTGCTAACGTAACAGCTCTGTAATAAAAGCCTTTTAAAAATTTTCTTCAAGCCTGTCACCTTCTGGTGGCAGGCTTTTTCTTTATGGGTAAAATAAAAAGAAGATAATGAGAATTTTTATCAGGAGTAAAAATGAACGTTAATGATCATGTTGTAGTAAAAACGGATGGCTGTGAAGATCGTCAAGGAACCATTTTACTGATTGAAGAATTTAATGAAGGCATTATGTACTTGGTTTCACTGCCTGAATATCCGAATGGTATTTGGTTTTTTAATGAAAAAGAAGGTGGTGAAGGCACTTTTGTTCGACCAGTACAACAAAAATGATTGGTTTAGGAAGCGTTCATTTACATTGTGCAATGGCCTATTTATACTACCAGCCAAATTTTGACGAAGAGAAAACAGATGGATACGCAAAGTAGTAAATTAATGCAAAAAACAAATTGGTAAGCCGTTTTCTCCGCTAAAACTGCTTACCTACCGGTGGGCAGTGCACTTCTTGAACCTCGTTTTACATAGAATCGCACTAACCTTGAGATGCTCTTATTACTAAGAGGTGATTTTATGTGCTATGTTTTTTTCTCCTTATTTCCTCCTCCTAGAGTGCTGTAGCCAAAGATCCGTTGTTGTATTACTTCATTCGCCGTATAACGGCGTGTTTTTTTAGCCATTGTTTATGGAGGAAATTAAAATGGCTATGACTCCTTATATCTTAAATTTGGTTGTTGCAATGTGTCTTGGTGCTTTGATTGGTGCCGAAAGACAATGGCGTCAAAGAATGGCAGGACTTCGCACCAATGCTTTAGTGGCGACCGGTGCTGCGGTATTTATCTTAAGCTCCATTGAAACTTCTCCCGATAGTCCAGGACGGATTGCTGCACAAGTGGTTTCTGGTATTGGTTTTTTAGGCGCAGGGGTGATTATGCGCGAAGGAATGAATATTCGAGGTCTTAATACCGCGGCGACACTTTGGTGCTCTGCGGGCATTGGTGTGTTATGTGGACTTGGACTCTATCCACTTGCTACCGTAGCGACATTGCTTATTCTTTGTGCCAATATTCTATTACGGGAAGCGGCTCAACGAATAAATGCCCAACCGCAATATCAAGCGACAGATATTGAACAACGCTATTCTATTCGTATTGTTTGTGATACCCACGATGAAGTTTTGGTAAGAACACTTATTTTGCAAGCCATAAACGGTTTACACGTCAGATTGCAATCATTAAGTAGCGCAGATACACCAATGCCTAGTCAATTAGAAGTTTGTGCTGAAGTGTTGGCTACCCCAGCTGAGCAAAAAGAGATAGAAGCCATTGTTTGCAGGATAAGTTTAGAAAAAAGTGTCAGTGCAATTAATTGGAAAATTGCTTCTGAGCATCCTGCTTAATACTTTATGGATATAAAATATAATACTTTGTGAGTATAAATAGAGGTTATCCCCACAGCAATAGAGCTTGTTAATGTGTTTTATAAGAATAGTGGGGATAATATCAACAAAAGTAGAATATAAAACAATAACTGAAAACGAGGGAATTTAGCTTATTTTAAACGCTATTTAATACAGTTTAGCATTATAAATAATAGAAAATTAACTAAGTATTAATACTGGTGGTTAAAGGTAACCTATTTCATATGTGTAATTATTCATTGTGAAACTATGTTTATGGCTGAATAAGAACGATAACATGTATCATCAATCTTTGTTTAGATGAAAGAATAAAGTTATCTATAATAAAAAACCATTTATCAATGGAAACTTATTTTAAATCAAAAAACGCATTTTAAAATTATGTTAAGCCGAGTTGGTAGAGTGGCTTTCCTACTAAAAACCCATTTGATGAGTCTATTAATTGTCCTAGCACACAAAATCGTTACTAAAGGGCTTAAGACAAGATGCATTTACTTACATGCCTCTATTGAAAACTTTGGTGTCGTACATATCACTCGATGATATTCTCAAACAATTTCAATATATTCGATGAATTATTTATCATTATTCTTTATTTGACGATCGTTAACCTACTGCTTTTTGAGAAATATTTTTGATAAAAGTGCACTTAAAGCAAGTCAGGGGAGGAGAAAAGTTGTGTAGATGACACCGCAGGGGGCTACAGTAAAGCTGATGAATGGGGGGAAGTGTTGATTGTTGATACATATCATTAGGATATAAATTCTTTTTTGTAAACAAGCTGTAGGGGAAATGCTACCAATAAGTAATCTTATTATACTGGTTGAAAAAACATACTAATCTATTTATTGTATAAAATATCTATTTCAATATTACATTATTTATATCTTTATCAAGAAGATGAGTCTGACTTATAGAAGAAAAAAATTATCGAATAACGAAATAAATGCACCATTGTAATTTCTATTAGAAATAATTAGAGGCTTATTTTTCGTATTATATCATGATACAAAAATGATTAAAAAGATTAAGTAAAAGTACGGGGAAAAGAAAATACTAAAGGTTAGCGAGAATCAAAAAGAACATGGTCGATAAAAGGCTAATCGACTTCTAAACTATTGCTCATGTTATTGGGCGTTGTTACGTAAATAATTATAGTTGATGGTGACAGAAAGATGGCTAACAATATTTTTATCTTATTTGTTACATAAAAATGAGATCGTTGAGTAATGAGTTGCGTAACTGAGGTTATTTGTTTTTATGATAAAAAATAGTGATAAATAACTATTTTGAATAAATTTGTTATATCAATCTGCTTATTGTGTGTTGTCTGTCAAAAAGTTATTTCCTACCAATTCTACTCTTTATTTGAGTAATGTTGATGATAATCAATATCACAATAAATAAAAATGATAAAAATAAGTTTGCTTTTTTGTTTAAAAAAGCAGTCTTTTTATCAATACCTTTCTTAGAAGAACCCATCTTCTCTTTTGTTAAGCATTGATATTAGCTGATTAGCGCTAAGAAATGGCTAAGGCTACTCTTCTCAAACCATCGGAAAACATGCTTAAAAAAAAGACAAATAAAAATAAAAAACGTATTATTTTTGGTCGTAAATTAAGCTATCTTATCTGTCATATATAAAAAAAGTAACATTTGCTATTTTACAGTTTATTAATGATGATGATTGAGTAGGCAATAAGAGGTTATTTTGATCAAAAATAGTTGTTAATATTGACATTGGATAAATGATTTATACAAATGTTAATATTTAGGTGGTGAGCGTTAAAGCAGGATAGGGATTGATCAAATTGCAAATGAGTAAGTTGGAATTTCCATTCTAAATTTTCTATGTCTCAATCATTTTGAAAGAAGAGATCGGTAAAACTTTTTTGCTGAAAATGAAATAGTTATTTCATTTGTAGTCTATTTTTATCAGAATAACGGATAAGAAATAAAAAAATCACACTGATTATTTATAATAAATTAATTATTTATTATTTTAATAAAATCAATCTGTTTTTTTACTTATTGATACTATGTTATTTAAATAATAGCCTGTTTTTTTTATTTATATGTGTTTTTATTTTTTTATATAAATGTAATGGCTGAAATATAAAAAATAAATTATTTTTGTTTATATTAAGTATAAGTCAAATATTATATATTTTTTTTATCGAATTTAATTGGGTAAATAAAGTTATTATTATTACTTTATATTTTTAAATGAGGTTTTTTCTCCTATGGATTTATATTTATTTTTCTAAAAAAACTTGGTAAGTAATTTGATTGTTACGTAAAAACCATAAATAAATCTTACCTGTATTGTCATGTTTTTTTATATTGATTAATCTTTGTTCAGTGAAACACGTATGAAGAGTTATATAGCTTTATTATTTTGCACTTTTAGTTATTGATTAGTAATTTTTAATTATTTATTAATAAAACTTTTATGTGATAGAAATAAATATTCAATAATTTATAAGGTAAGATGCATAACTAGGAATTTAATTTTGTATAACTTATCCTGCTAATGTAAGAGTGTTATGTTTTATCTTTATGAATTTTAAGTGTAATTTTTTTTATTTAATTAATTTATAAAATTAGATAACTCAAATTAATTATGATTGGTTGTTTTTTATGCCAATTGTAAATAAAAAGTGATCATTTATGGTGTTTTCGGTAAATGACTAAAAAAACTATATCTATAGAAATATTTATTAAACACAAGTGCTTTGTTCAGACAAAGATGAGGAGGAGCTATGGCAATATATGTTACTGTGATCGAAAAAAACTTCAATTTTAGATTTGTCAATTTTTTATGCTGTATTTTTAGGTTTATAAGTTTAATAGATCGTATAAAATAAAAAATTATCATTAATATTTTAATTTGGGTAGATTCGCTTATTAATTCTCAGCAAGTTTTATTACTAATATTACTTGAATAGTTAATGAACTAATTCCATAATAATGATTATCTTTTTGTGATGTAACTCACATAGTATTTAAATTAGACTACTTTATCCGTTGAATAACTTAATCATTAAGGAGTAAAGTTATCTCGTTAGGATTATTCTTAACGTGATATATTGGCGAGCATTTAAAATCCTTTTTAATTTAAATGTTTTTCTCGCTACTTTTTGAAATGATCGTAATCAAGTAATACAAGGTAGTGTTACTACGAGTCATATTCATAAAATGGGGCCTGGAAATTCAATATACATTTATATTAATTTCCTCGGGATCTTACTTTAAACAAGATCCTCTTTGTTCAATATAATCGGACGGGATGTAAAGAGATGAGTACGGTTGAATTGCTTAAGCATATTTATGACATAAATTTATCGTATTTGCTTTTGGCGCAGAGGTTAATTAACCAAGAAAAGGCTTCCGCAATGTTTAGACTGGGTATCAGCGACTCTATGGCTGATGCACTAAAAGAGCTAACATTGCCTCAATTGGTTAAGTTGGCTGAAACAAACCAACTAATCTGTAATTTCCGGTTTGAAGACAGCGAAACAATAGAACAACTCACTAAAGAATCCAGAGTGGATGATTTGCAACAAATTCATACTGGTATCCTTCTTTCTTCTAACTTGTTCCGTCAACTATCGGAACATGATACCTCTGCTACAAAGAAACGGGCATAACAATGAGTGAGAAAAGTATCGTCCGAGAGGCGAAAGATATTCGCCTAGCAATGGAATTAATCACCTTAGGTGCTCGCTTACAAATGCTTGAAAGCGAAACGCAATTAAGTCGAGGGCGTTTAATTAAATTATACAAAGAATTAAGAGGAAGCCCTCCTCCTAAAGGTATGCTACCTTTTTCAACAGATTGGTTTATGACATGGGAACAAAATATCCATTCTTCAATGTTTTATAATGCTTACCGCTTTTTATTAAAAAGCGGGGGGAGTGTAGGTGTTGAAGCTGTTGTAAAAGCCTATCGTTTATATTTAGAACAATGTCCGCCCGTTAAAGATCAAGAACCTATTTTAGCACTAACACGAGCATGGACATTAGTTCGTTTTGTTGAAAGTGGTATGTTACAACTTTCTGTATGTACCAAATGTAATGGTTCATTTATTACACACGCACATCAGCCTGCAAGTAATTATGTTTGTAGTCTTTGTCAGCCTCCATCTCGGGCAATAAAAAAACGTAAACTTTCCGCCAATCCTGCCGATATTAACTTACAACTGTTGGATGGTCTTGAACAGTTTGCAATGTGATTCGAGATTGAAAGTTAAATATCAGGTTATAGATTAAAGACTCTATAACCTGAGTTGTTTCCTCTTCCCCTCCTATCTCCTTGCGGTTATGTTCGCCATTCTCTCTATAACGAAATTAGCTAAAGGGATATCGCGTGTTAGTACTCTTAGGATATATCGTGGTGATTTGTGCTGTCCTCGGAGGGTTTACCCTCGTAGGTGGACATCTAGGCGCATTATATCAACCCGCTGAATTTTTAATTATTTTTGGTGCCGGTATCGGTGCTTTTGTTGTAGGTAATAATGGTCGTGCGATCGTATCAACGGTAAAAATCCTACCGAAATTACTTCGTAACACTAACTACAATAAAGCGATGTATATGGATCTAATGGCATTAATGTTTCGTTTGCTGTCTAAAGCGCGCCAAAACGGCATGTTGGCATTAGAGAGAGATATTGAAAATCCACAACAAAGTGACATTTTTTCCCAATATCCTCGCATTATGAAAGACGTTTATATGCTCAGTTTTATTACTGATTATATGCGTTTGATGGTGACGGGGAATATGAATCCTTATGAAATTGAAGCGCTAATGGACGAAGAAATTGCCACTTTTGAAGAAGAAAGTGAAGTACCTGCGGCGGGGCTCTCTACGATGGGCGATTCATTACCCGCATTTGGTATTGTGGCCGCGGTTATGGGGGTGGTTAATGCGCTAGGTGCTGCCGATAGACCTGCTGGGGAAATGGGGGCACTTATTGGTCACGCAATGGTAGGTACTTTCTTAGGTATTTTATTAGCTTATGGCTTTGTTTCACCATTAGCCTCTCGTATCAGACAACGCTCTAGTCAACAAATGAAAATGATGGAGTGCATCAAGACCACCCTGTTATCTAGCATGAATGGATATGCACCACAGATAGCGGTTGAGTTTGGTCGTAAGACCCTCTTTCTGGCAGACAGACCTTCATTTATTGAATTGGAAGAACATGTACGTCAGGTACGGACACCGATGCAGGCAAATCCTGATGCAATGAAAGAAGAGTAATTATGAAAAGTAATTCACAGATAATCAGAGTTAAAAAGCGAGGGAAAAAACAGCACAACGCACAACATGGTGCGTGGAAGATAGCTTACGCTGACTTTATGACTGCCATGATGGCTTTCTTTCTGGTGATGTGGTTACTTTCTATCGCTAGTCCTCAAGAGTTAACTCGTGTTGCTGAATATTTTCGCACACCTCTAAAAGTTGCCATTGAAAAAGGCCGCGTTAGTGGAGACGTGACAAACCCGATACCAGGGGGAGGACGTGATCCTGTGTATAACGAAGGTGATGTACTGCCAAAAGGTGTCGAAGATAAACAGCTCAATGAAAAACAGCAATTCCGTAAACTGAAAGAGAATTTAGAGCAAGTTATTTTACAAGATCCTCGCTTAAAAGATTTAAAACCTCATTTATTAATCGACATGATGGACGAAGGCTTACGTATCCAAATTATAGATAAAGAAAGCCGGCCAATGTTTAAAGTTGGTAGTGCCACTGTTGAACCTTATATGAAAGATATTTTAACTGCGATAGCGCCAATACTAAATGACTCGCCTTATAAAATCAGTTTATCAGGTCATACCGATGATATTCCTTATGCGAGTGGTGCACTCAAATACAGTAACTGGGAGTTATCAACGGATCGAGCCAATGCATCTCGTCGAGAACTTATTGGTGCAGGGCTTGCAGAATGGAAAGTACTACGGGTTGTAGGTATGGCATCAACTGTTCACTTAGTAAAAGAGGATGGTTTTGCTCCGGCGAATAGAAGGATCAGTATATTAGTTTTAACTAAGCAGGAAGAAAAGAAAATCGTACATGAAAATGAGCGGGTTGCACCAGCAATAAAAGAGGCATCAGAAATTAAACCTCTGCTTTCAGGGCAAGAAACCCCACAAGAAAACGGAGAAAATACACAGACGAATTCGTCTGTGTCTTCTTCTACATCTAAGCTTCCCGAATCAAAAAAGGAAAATGTTGAAACAGGAGTTTCTGGGGAAAGTTTGCCATCACAATCGACAAATATTACGACAAAACAGGAAACAACTCCTTAGTTTGTATGTAATCGCGTAAAGGTGAATGAGTAACGATGGATATTACCGAGTTTTATCAAACATTTTTTGATGAAGCAGATGAGTTGTTAGCTGATATGGAACAGCATTTACTGTTACTTGATCCGCAAAATCCAGATCAAGAGCAGTTAAATGCTATTTTTCGTAGTGCGCACTCCATAAAAGGAGGGGCCGCAACATTTGGCTTCGTTAAACTTCAGCAGACCACTCATGTGCTGGAAAACTTGCTCGATAGTGCAAGACGCCATGAAATGGTACTTACCGATGACATTATTAACCTGTTTCTGGAAGCGAAAGATATTATGCAACAGCAATTGGATGCACATAAAAACTCACAAGAGCCAGACGAGGAAACATTTAACTATATTTGTGAGAAGTTGCGTCAGTTAGCTCTAGAAGTCAAAGAGGAACAATCAACTCAATTAGGTGAGGGGAATGACTCAGTATCTTTAGCTGAAAGTAATGCCCCAACGGAGAACATCACTCCTGTTTCTGCAGTGCATCATACTGACGATGAGCTTAGTAAAGAAAATCAACCGCTAGCAACGGCTAATACACCAAATACTGACGGTCTTTATCAGCATCATATTATTTTATCTGATTTAAAAGAGACCGATATTGATTTAATGCTAGATGAATTAAAGCATCTCGGTGAAGTCAGTCAGGTTGAAAAACAGCACCATGGGTTGGAAGCGGTATTAAAAACTACAGCAACTCAAGAAGATATCAGTGCGGTATTATGTTTTGTGATTGAACCAGAACAGATTTCCTTTGCTAACGTTGCTGCTACTGAGGAAAAGGTAAAGTCTACAGATAAAACGCAAGAGCAAGCCGAACACTTACCCGCATCTGTGACAGAAAGTATCCAGCCTGCTGCTCAAACAGAGCAGCCAGCTACGATAGAAAAAAACGTTGCTGAGTTGAATAAAAATAGTCAAGCAGATGAAGTGACTAAAGTTGCTACAACCTTGCCACCAACTGCGACACCAGCCCCTGCGCGAAAACCTGTTGTTGCTCAGGCCAAAACGGAATCAACCAGTATTCGCGTTGCGGTTGAAAAGGTGGACCAACTGATTAACTTGGTCGGGGAATTGGTGATCACTCAGTCTATGTTAGCGCAACATAGTGACACGCTTGAGCCATCTATTCATAGTGATCTACTCAGTTGTATTGCACAGCTACAGCGTAACTCTCGTGATCTGCAAGAGTCAGTGATGTCTATCCGTATGATGCCGATGGAATATGTTTTTAGTCGTTTTCCGCGGGTCGTTCGTGATTTAGCTGGCAAAATGCATAAAAAAGTTGAGTTAAATATGATTGGTAGTTCAACTGAGCTTGATAAGAGTTTAATTGAGAAAATCATCGATCCTTTAACTCACTTAGTCCGTAATAGTCTTGATCATGGTATTGAAATGCCTGCCGATCGCATTGCGGCGGGCAAACCAGAGGCGGGTCAATTAACGCTTTCAGCAGAGCATCAAGGTGGCAATATTTGTATTGAAGTGACAGATGATGGTGCCGGATTAAATCGTGAGCGTATTTTGAAAAAGGCGATATCATCGGGCTTAGCTGTTTCTGAAAATATGAGCAATGAAGAAGTTGCGATGTTGATATTTGCGCCAGGTTTCTCTACCGCTGAGGTTGTCACCGATGTTTCTGGACGTGGTGTGGGTATGGATGTTGTAAAACGAAATATCCAAGAAATGGGTGGGCAAATTCAAATTAGTTTTGAAGTTGGAAAAGGCACACGCATTCGCATCTTGCTGCCACTCACCTTGGCCATTTTAGATGGCATGTCAGTAAAAGTGAATGATGAAGTATTTATTTTACCATTAGGAACAGTGGTTAGCTCATTACAACCTGAAGAGGAGGATATTTATCCTTTAGCAGGAGATGAAAAATTATTGCAAGTAAGAGGTGAATATTTACCGCTTATTGAATTACACCGTACTTTTAATATTGAAGGTGCGCAAACCGATATTACTCAAGCGATTGCGGTTATCGTACAAAGTGCAGGGCGCCGTTATGCTTTATTGGTCGATAAGTTAGTTGGTCAACATCAAGTGGTTGTTAAAAATATAGAAAGCAATTACCGAAAAGTACCGGGTATTTCTGCTGCCACAATCATGGGCGATGGTAGTGTTGCTTTAATTCTTGATGTTCCAGAATTACAACGTTTAAGTCATTCTCAAATGACAGAAAAGAAAAAGAATACAACTGCGCATACAGTTATTTAATAGTGAGGATAAAATAAGATTATGGCTGCGGAACATTTCGAGAAATTATCCGGTGAAACTGTTGGACAAGGATTTCTAATTTTTACGTTGGGCAACGAAGAATATGGCATTGATATTCTAAAAGTACAAGAAATTCGGGGCTATGACCAAGTCACTCGTATTGCGAATGCACCTAGTTTTATTAAAGGTGTGACCAATTTACGGGGGGTTATTGTACCTATCGTTGATCTACGAATTAAATTTTCACAAGAAAATGTTACCTATAATGACAACACAGTGGTGATCGTGGTTAATTTACTCAACCGTATTGTCGGCATTGTTGTTGATGGTGTTTCTGATGTATTAACTTTAAAACCTGAACAAATCTGTCCTGCGCCTGAATTTGCGGTAACAATGTCAACAGAATATTTAACAGGATTGGGTACTTTAGATGAAAGAATGTTAATTTTGGTTGATATTGAAAAGTTACTCAATAGCGAAGAAATGGAATTAGTTGATAGCGCAACAATTATGGCTAAATAAAGTTTAGCCTATTAATCTTATTCTTTAATACTATTCCGGCTATCTTGCCGGAATAGTTTTTTCAATTATTTGTTATTTCTTGGGGCTTTAATATTAATTAAGTGAAATTAAAGCAGAAAGAGTACTTTTAATTTTAGTTAAGTTATTTTTTTTAAATGTATTAACTAAAAGATGAATGAGCATTATGCCTAGCAGGTTTTTAAAATGAGAATTTAAAATATAACTTATTGATATTTAATTTATTTATTGTAAATAGAAAATAGTATCTATATAGGATAAAACCTATAAAGTTTCTCTTAAGTCTGCCGATAACTTGGTCATACCATCTATTATAAAAAGGGAAACTCATGTTTAGCCGAATGAAAATAGTGACTGGGTTGTTATCCATTCTTCTGTTGTTTGGTGTTTTGCAGTTTATCTCCGGGGGTGTTTTTTACTCAAATCTCAGTGAAACAAGACAAGATCTGGATAAAACTCTCACAATACAAAAACAGCGTGAACGTTTAGATGAAAGCTGGGCAAACTTATTGCAAGCGCGTAACAATATCAATCGTGCAGCTATAAGCTATCTGTTACAGGATAAAGATCTGAATGTTGATAGCTCGTTGTCTGTAGAATATTTAACTGGTCTGGCACGTAAAAATATGTCTCGGGCCGATGATAAATTTAAAGAGTTTGAACAGCATATAAATGCTTATCAAATTCATTCAGAAGAAGAAATACGCAATTTAAAAGGGCGTTTTATTGAGTATTTTTCTGCATTAAATCAGTTAGAAATTTTACTGCAAGATAAAAACTTAAAAGATTTTTTCGAACAACCAACGACTTCTTATCAAGATGGTTTTTATAAAGAGTATCTTGCTTATGTTATGCGTAATGAGAAGTTTAATAATCAATTAAATAGTGCATTAGAAGCTTCTCATCAGCGTTCTATTATCACGATGGTGATATTAGCCATTATTGTTGTTACAGCACTCATCATTTGTTGGTTTGCACTACGCAATGCATTAATTCGACCACTTAATTCATTGTTATTAAATATTAAAGCATTTTCTGAAGGGGATCTACGTCCCGATATCAAGGTGCATGGACGTAATGAAATGAGCTTATTAGCAAGTGGCTTAAAGCACATGCAACAAGAGCTTATACATACTGTTCGTGGTGTTTATCAAAGTACTGAGAATATCTATAACAGCACCAGTGAAATTGCCGCAGGTAATAATGATTTATCCTCACGTACTGAGGAGCAAGTTGCTTCATTAGAAGAGACAGCTGCGAGTATGGAGCAGTTAACGGCGACAGTAAAACAAAATGCTGATAACGCACGCCAAGCAAGTAACCTTGCCAATGATGCCTCAGATATTGCCCGCCAAGGTGGAAAAGTTGTGGCTAATGTGGTGCAAACGATGCACGACATAGCCGGAAGTTCTCAAAAAATCACCGATATTACAGCAGTGATTGATGGTATCGCATTTCAAACCAATATTTTGGCGTTGAATGCGGCTGTTGAAGCTGCGAGAGCCGGTGAGCATGGTCGCGGATTTGCGGTAGTTGCCGGCGAAGTCCGTAATCTTGCACAGAGAAGTGCAGAAGCTGCTAAAGAAATAAAAACGTTGATTGAAGACTCTGTTAGTCGCACTGAAACCGGATCGGTATTAGTTGAAAGTGCAGGGGAAACCATGACTCGTATTGTCGAATCTGTGACACGTGTTACCGATATTATGGGGGAAATTGCCTCGGCATCGGATGAACAAAGTCGAGGAATTTCACAAGTGGGTCTTGCGGTTTCTGAAATGGATCGTGTTACTCAGCAAAACGCCTCTTTAGTAGAACAATCTGCCGCCGCTGCTGCGGGTCTTGAAGATCAAGCAGTTGCATTAACCCGCTTAGTTTCCATCTTCAAATTACCGGGTCAGGAAGAAAAAGCATTAGAGAAAAAGGAATTGGATGCACTCCCTGTAGTACAAGCCGCTGCTCCACTTATAAAACCAGGAACCTCAGAAAAGAAAAAGAGCAGCAGTGTTGAAGATCCCGCTAACTGGGAAACTTTCTAACAACAACAAGTGGCTGACAAGCGGTAGTGATTTGCTACCGCTTATAACGAGGTGAAGGCATGTTTAGGTTTCGTAAATTAAAGATATCCACCAGTCTCTATTTATTACTGATGATGTTTTGTGTGATGCAAGTTATTTCCAGTGGGATCTCACTGGGAATTATTCATTTAAACAACAATCAGATCACTAGAATTGATTTAGATACTGCTAAGCGAGATGAATTAGGATTAAGTTGGGTATCTTTAGTACAAGCACGTAATGCAATAAATCGCGTTGCGATAGGAATGAAAACTGAACAGTCAACAGATTATATCCAATCTATTGAATCAATCGCATTATCACGTTTGGAAACAGCAAATACTCATTTTCAAAATTTCCTTACAGATATTAATCAAGAGGTTATTTCACAAGAAGAAAAAGAGATTTTTAATACCGTAAAAAATGATTATCACGTTCTTTATAGTGCACTAATTGAATTACATGGCATGTTAAAAAAAGGCGATTTTCAAGGGTTTTTAGATCAACCAACGGAACGCTATCAAACTGCAATGGAAAATTCATTTAATACCTATATGAATTACGTTCAACACGAAGTGGCTGATTCGATAGAACAAGGACATCATTTTTATACTATCGCTATTTTAATGTTTATTGGCGCAATCACCATGGTAATTGTGGTGTCAATCGCCTCTCATCGCTGGTTAAGTTTTAATATTATTAAACCTTTCGCAAGTTTAAGCCGTTACTTTAATGATGTCGCAACAGGCAAATTAAATCGTGAAATTCTGGTTTTTACTGATGACGAAATAGGTGACATTTTTAGACGGTTACGTGAGATGCGTGGCGAGTTGGCGCGCTCTATTCGTATTGTTCGTGATAACAGTCAGGCGATGTATTCGGGTATTCAAGAAATTTCCAAAGGTAATACCGATTTATCCTCGCGCACAGAACAACAAGCTGCTTCTTTGGAAGAGACGGCTGCGAGTATGGAGCAATTAACGGCGACAGTTAAACAAAATGCGGATAACGCGTTACAAGCGAGTAAGTTGGCGGAATCTGCATCTGAAACTGCACTACGAGGCGGTGAAATTACTCACAGTGTGGTTGAAATGATGGATGCTATTACTCAAAGTTCTCAAAAGATAGGCGCTATTATTAGTGTCATTGATGGTATTGCCTTTCAAACCAATATCTTAGCGCTTAATGCTGCGGTAGAAGCGGCGCGAGCGGGTGAACAAGGACGCGGTTTCTCAGTTGTTGCAGGAGAGGTGCGTAATCTTGCTCAGCGTAGTGCTGAAGCGGCTAAAGAAATTAAAACACTTATTGACGAGTCTGTATCTCGAGTCTCTCAGGGATCTCGATTAGTAAATGATGCGGGGCAAACGATGGAGGAGCTTGTCACATCTGTAAATAAAGTCACTGAGTTAATGGCCGAAATTGCCTCGGCTTCAGACGAACAAAGTAGAGGTATTCACCAAGTTGCTGATGCTGTTAGTCAGATGGATCAGGTGACACAACAAAACGCTGCTTTGGTGGAGCAATCAGCATCTGCTGCCACAGCATTAGAAGATCAGGCTAACAACCTGGTTAATGCTGTATCGGCATTCGAATTGCCTGACACGGATGAAGACGGATCTTCTCACTCCTTAGAAGGTAATGGGTTGAAGAAAGCAGATAAAAAATCATTTTTTAAAAAGACCCATTAAAAAATAATGAAACGTAATGTTACTGAAGAATTGCCAGATATCGCTGCTCAACCGTTAGATTTTTTTTCTGAACGGTTTATGTTGTCCGATGATCAGTTTCAATCAATCTGCCAATTGATTTATCAAAAAGCAGGTATTGTGCTGACTAACAACAAACGGGAAATGGTTTATAACCGTCTCACGAGGAGGTTACGTGAATTACGGATGAATAACTTTGGTGACTATCTTGCGTTTCTAAAAAGTGATGTATGCAACCCTGAATGGCAAGAGTTTATTAATGCGTTAACCACAAACTTAACTGCATTTTTTAGGGAAGCACATCACTTTCCTATTTTGGCTAAACACGCCAAAAACAGGGCAGGAGGAGTTTACCGAGTATGGTGTGCTGCCGCATCTACTGGAGAAGAGCCTTATTCAATAGCGATGACTTTGCGCGATGTTTTTGGGGATAACCCCTATAAAACAAAAATTATTGCCAGCGATATCGACACTAATGTGTTGGAAAAAGCCCGTAAAGGTGTTTATCGACTGGAAGAGTTAAAAACGTTAAACGAAGAATATTTGAAAAAATATTTTCTCAAAGGTGTTGGTGATTTTGCCGGATACGTGAAAATTAGACCACAAGTAAGTGAAATGGTCACTTTTCAGTATTTGAATTTACTTGATAAGCAGTGGAAATTGGAAGGGCCATTTGATGCGATTTTTTGTCGTAATGTCATGATTTATTTTGATAAAACGACACAGCAAAGCTTACTTCATCGATTTATACCATTGCTTAAACCCGATGGAATGCTGTTTGTAGGGCATTCTGAAAATGTGAGCCAACTAAGCAAGGATTTTTACTTGCAGGGGCATACGGTTTACGGGCTGACACCAGCAAGGAGAGGTTATGAATAAAATAACGGTACTCTGTGTTGATGATTCGGCGTTAATGCGCCAGATCATGCGAGAAATAATTAATAGTCATCATGATATGGAGGTCGTTGATTGTGCGCCAGATCCGATAGTCGCTCGTGACTTAATAAAAAAGTTTAATCCACAGGTATTGACGTTAGATGTTGAAATGCCACGCATGGATGGTATTGATTTTTTGGAAAAATTAATGCGCTTACGCCCTATGCCAGTGGTGATGGTTTCATCACTCACAGCCAAAGGTTCAGAAGTGACATTAAAAGCATTAGAACTGGGGGCAGTTGATTTTGTCACTAAACCTCAGTTAGGTCTACGTGAAGGAATGTTGGCCTACAGTGAACTTATTGCAGAAAAAATCCGAGCAGCGGCTCAGGCAAGAATTAGTCGTCATGAAACGAAAACATTACCGTCTAAGTCGTTATCATTTACTCCCATGATTTCGAGTGAAAAGTTAATCGCTGTTGGTGCTTCAACAGGGGGCACGGAGGCCATTCGTCATTTTTTAGAGCCATTACCTATTACCAGCCCTGCAGTATTAATAACCCAACATATGCCGGCGGGGTTTACTCATTCATTTGCAGAGCGGTTAAACCGTTTATGCCAAATCAGTGTGAAAGAAGCTGAAGATGGAGAACGGGTTTTACCTGGACACGCCTACATCGCACCGGGTGATTATCATATGGAGCTTCGTCGTAATGGTGCTAATTACCAGATCCATATAAATAAAGATCCTGCGGTAAATCGGCATCGACCTTCTGTTGATGTGCTATTTAATTCGGTTGCTAAATATGCGGGACGTAATGCTATTGGTGTCATTTTAACAGGGATGGGCAGTGATGGTGCTACAGGTTTATTAGCAATGCGTCGTGCAGGTAGCTACACATTTGCACAAGATGAAGCAAGTTGCGTCGTCTTTGGGATGCCTCGTTCCGCGGTCGAATTGGGAGCCGTAGATGAGGTAAAAAGTATAAGCTCAATGAGTAAAGCCGTGCTGATGAAAATCAGCACAACACAATCATTGCGTATCTGATTAAGTTCAGTTTAAACAGCAACACAGTAATTTGCCAATATATTTTGAAGGAGTTTTCAATGGCAAGTAAGGATCTGAGATTTTTAGTGGTTGATGATTTTTCAACAATGCGCCGCATCGTTCGTAATTTACTAAAGGAGTTAGGATTTATGAACGTAGAAGAAGCAGAAGATGGTGCTGACGCGTTAGCCAAGTTACAGAGTTCGGCATATGATTTTGTTATCACCGATTGGAATATGCCCAATATGGATGGGTTAGAGTTGCTGAAGAATATTCGTAGTGACACAGGGCTTGCAACGCTTCCCGTTCTGATGGTGACCGCCGAAGCGAAAAAAGAAAATATTATTGCTGCTGCGCAATCAGGAGCAAGTGGATATGTTGTTAAACCTTTTACTGCAGCCATTCTTGAAGAAAAACTCAATAAAATTTTTGAAAAACTGGGCATCTAAGGAGTCGCAATGAGTGGGGATCCAATTATGCCGAAAGATAATGTCGAAATAACGTCAGATATTATCAGTCGGATCGGACAATTGACGCGTATGTTACGCGACAGTTTGCGAGAATTAGGATTGGATAAAGCAATAGCAGAAGCAGCAGAAGCCATTCCTGATGCAAGGGAAAGATTGGACTATGTTGCTCAAATGACCGCTCAGGCAGCTGAGCGTACATTAAATTGTGTGGAAGCTGCGCAACCAAAACAGGATGAGTTAAGTAGTCATGCAACTAAGTTAACTGAACGCTGGGATCAATGGTTTGAGCATCCAGAAGATCTCAAAGATGTACGCTCTCTTGTAACGGATACCCGCAATTATTTGCGGGATATCCCTGAAAGTGCGGCTTTTACCAATAGCCAATTACTTGAAATTATGATGGCGCAAGATTTCCAAGATTTAACAGGCCAAGTGATTAAACGTATGATGAGTGTGGTTCAAGAAATTGAAAAACAACTTGTTATGGTATTAATGGAAAATCTGCCACCAGAGCAACTTGAAAAATCCAATGCGAAAAAAGAGACTGATTCATTATTAAATGGCCCACAAGTCAATAAAAACAATGCTGGTGTGATTAAGAATCAAGATCAGGTTGATGATTTACTGGAAAGTTTAGGTTTCTAATCTATTGGTGAGTTTAGGGCGATAAGGACATAACTGGCTTGCAGGAGGCATTCGCTCTATCTCTGCTCTTTGAGGATGTTCTATTTTATGGATAAAAAACAACCAAAAAACAGGTTAATAGCGCAGGCTATTGAAGAAAATGTAAGCCGCTTTATCTAAGCGGCTTTTGTTTGATGGTGAGAAATACACGCTTTTACCTTATATTCACCATAGAATTATTCTTTGACATAATTGATATTGGTTTAAATGAAAACAATAATAGCTTTATGAATACCTATGAAGATAATTTTAGTTTTGTGACTAATATCTCATAAAGTAAAGTAATTTTTAATTCTAATATAATTATTTTTACTATTAGCTGATTAGGTTTTACTATAGTTATTAGTAGTAGCTTTGTATTTATTATTGAATGAAAATGATAGTGTAGTTATACTAAATTAAGTAGGATAATGAAATTATTTATAGTTTTAAATGTTATATAAAGTAGATGGTTGTTTTTTCAATATAAATAGAGTTTTGATAAGAAAAGATAAAGTTTTTTTGTCAATAGAGTTTTTAAATCTTAAATTTATAGAGAGTTAAATAATATGGGATATATATATGATACAACAGTGATTGATTGGGATAAGGAATATAAATATGCTAACTATAGTAGGATTAAAAGTATAATAAATAGTGAAAAGAATGATGATAACGTTGCTGCAATTATTACCATTGAGGAAGCAGAGTATATTTTGAATAATGAGTTTTCTCCTACATCATTTAAGTCACCTAAAGATACGCTCTTTGGTATAACTGATTTTATTTCTAATTTTTCCGGGAATATTTATGAGGCATATCGTGTACAAAGAATAATAAATGAATTCCGTAATGTTAATATCCGAGCAACAGAATATGTTGCTCCAAATGGTAATGTCTATATTAGACTATCTGGTCATGCTGGTGTTAGAGCTTTCTTGAATGGCACTAGATATTTGGCAAACAATCCTCGTATATTGTATATGGGAGTTGGAACTCAAGGTATGAATGATATATCTATCGGTGCTACTCGATTTGCTATTGTTTTTTCTCTTGCTTATCGGGCCGTGGAATTAATATTTAAAGATGAAAATACATTGATTAATTTCTTTGTCAATGTAACAATGGATATTGCTAAATTGGCTATCGCAACTCATATAACTACTATAGCTACAGGATCTATAGTAACGGGATTGCTAGCCGCAGGTGTTAGTGTCATAGCTGTTGCTATAGGAGTCTTTATTATAGGAGCATTAATTTCCTATGCATTATATAAATTAGACGATAAATTCGGTATAAGTGAATCTATTATAAGAGATTTAAAATATCACCGTAGGGCTAAAACTGAAACAAGAAGTCCTCAGATTATATTTAATAATTGGAGAGCCTTCAGTCGTGGTTAAAGTAAACCCAATAAACTTAATAAGTTCATCTATCATATTATTTCTATTGGCTATATATGGTCTATATGTATCAATAGCTAATTATCTAGATTATTTCTTAATGAAAGATAGAATATTTTTCTCATTTTTAACAGGGTTATTTGGTTTTGGAAGTCCTATCATTCTCTATTTTTCATATTTTGGGATTATCTTGGCATATAAGAAAACTCCAACAAAAAAAATAATAAAATCAGCTAATTATTTAGCAGGTATTGCTATCTTTGGTGTTTTTTTTAGTTTGTTTTTTTCTTTTTATATTCAAATGGATTTGGTAGATAAAGGTTATTATTCTTGCGATAAATCATCCATGTTTGCACCAAGTGAATATGTTGTTTCAAAGACGATGTGTAAGTAATATACTTTATTAGTATAATATAGTTGATATCTCATTTGAAATAATATGCGTATGTTTTTAGATCTTTCTTCATTAAATTATATCAGAGGAAAATATGGAATTTAATCTCAGATAAGTTCATTAATAAATAATATGTATCCTTTTCCAAAGAGTAAATTAAAATAGCAAAGATACTTTACTTAAATGAAGAAAAATAAGTATTGTTTAGTCTAAAAACAAACCACCTTTTTACGGGTGGCTTATGATTTTAAATTAAAGTCAGAAATTATACTATTGAACTATTTCACTATTAATACTATAACTTGATGTGTTTGCGATTAAATGGTTTCGTGATATTGACTCATATTTCATTTGTATACGTTGATATGGCATTGATTCATTATCTTTTATTGAATCTGGAAATATGTCTGAGATCTCAATCAGGGATACTCCTGTAAGTTTAATCTCATAATATTTTTCAAACTGCCCGCTTTGACTTGTACGATAAAATGTAAAATAAGCTTCTAAGATCTCATTATTATCTAGAGCAACAGACAAAAGAGGAGATGATTTATCGATAGGTTTTGTAAATACGATAGGTTTATATAATGCGTTCTGTTCTCTAAATGCTCCTCCATGTAACCCAATAACCTGTATTTCGTTTTCATGGCCTATTTGGTAAAGATTACCTATAGAGTCTTGAGTTGAACAACCTGCTGAAATTAGCCCTTGATTTTTACCTTTTAATGCTAAATATGTTGGATAAGCCAAAGGAATCTCCTTATAAAAACATATGAACTAAACAAGTCCATCAATACTTACTAAAAGCATATCGTAAACCTTTAAAAAATTCTATTTAAATATATCTAGATTGAAGATATAGTCATTTATTCATCCTAAATGACTATTTCTTATCCATAGCCCAAAAAGCCCCGTAAATTTGCGATTGTTCAACCCATCAATTTCTTCTGAATTTGTCATGCTAAGAGACATTTCATTCAGGCTTTAATCTAATTATCTAAATCGGACAGACTGTGGCTGAAGATAGCGATCTCGAAAAGACAGAAGAACCCACTCCCCATAAACGGGAAAAAGCGAAAAAGGATGGGCAAATTGTTCGTTCCAAAGAGCTTTCGTCCGTATTAATGATTTTAGGGGGCGTCAGTCTACTGTGGATGAGTGGGCGTTTTATCACTCGTGAGCTTTATGCCATGTTAACGGAAGGTTTTACTTTTAATCACCACATAATCGGCAACGAGAATTTATTGATCCCCCGTTTTGCCAGTTTAATGAAACAGGCTGTATTTGCGTTATCGCCAGTGTTTCTAGGCTTGGTCTTAGTGGCAATTGGTGGTTCAGCCGTATTGGGGGGGATTAATTTTAGTAGCAAGTCTATCAAGTTTGATCCGAAAAAATGGAACCCTATTTCTGGCTTAAAACGTATTTTTTCAATGAATGCGTTAGCTGAATTATTTAAAGCGATTTTAAAATCACTCTTTGTCGGCTTAGCCGCAACAGTTTTCTTATGGCACAACTGGAATGATATTCTTCATTTGATCACTCTTCCTCCTTTAAGTGCTTTAGCTAATGCGATGCAACTGCTTATTTTTGCGGTCTATATTGCGGTTTTTATGCTTATCCCAATGGTGGCATTCGATATTATTTTTCAAATTCGTAGCCATTTGAAAAAGTTACGCATGACACGCCAAGAAATTAAAGATGAATTTAAACAACAAGAGGGTGATCCGCAATTAAAGGCGCGTATTCGCCAACAACAGCACGAGATGTCGCGTCGACGAATGATGGCAGATGTGCCAAAAGCAGATGTCATTGTCACTAACCCAACGCATTACGCGGTTGCTTTGCAATATAACGACAAAATGGTTGCCCCGAAAGTACTTGCTAAAGGGGCGGGCGCCATTGCCTTAAAAATTAAAGAAATTGGTGCTGAACATCGAATTCCGCTTCTAGAAGCGCCGCCGCTTGCTAGGGCGTTATATCGTCACAGTGAGATAGGACAGGCTATTCCTGCAACACTCTATGCCGCTGTTGCAGAAGTTTTAGCTTGGGTCTATCAACTGAGACGATGGAAAACCGAAGGTGGTTTAAAACCTAAACAACCTATGAACTTGCCAGTGCCTCCCGCACTGGACTTTGCTGGAGAAGATAATCGTCATGGCTAATTTGGCCTCATTACTCCGCTTGCCGGGAAATTGGAAAAGTTCTCAGTGGCAGATACTGGCAGGGCCAGTACTTATTTTGCTTATACTGTCAATGATGGTACTGCCATTGCCACCTTTTCTATTGGACTTATTGTTTACCTTTAATATTGCCCTTTCTATCATGGTGCTATTAGTGGCCATGTTTACTAGGCGCACATTGGACTTTGCTGCCTTTCCTACAATACTTCTGTTCACTACATTGTTACGCTTATCGCTTAACGTTGCATCAACACGTATTATCTTGATGGAAGGACATACAGGTTCAGCGGCTGCAGGGCGTGTTGTTGAAGCTTTTGGTCATTTCCTCGTAGGTGGCAATTTTGCTATCGGTATCGTTGTCTTTATCATTCTTATTCTGATTAACTTTATGGTTATCACCAAAGGTGCAGGGCGTATTGCTGAAGTAGGCGCACGCTTTGTATTAGATGGGATGCCGGGTAAGCAGATGGCTATCGATGCTGATTTAAATGCTGGGATCATAAACGAAGAAGAAGCTAAAAAACGTCGTAAAGAAGTCTCGCTTGAGTCTGACTTTTATGGATCTATGGATGGTGCAAGTAAATTCGTCCGAGGGGATGCGATTGCCGGCTTAATGATCTTGGTAATAAACGTCGTTGGTGGTTTAGTGGTCGGTGTTGCACAACATAATATGGCACTTAACGATGCGGCAAGCACTTATACCTTATTAACCATCGGTGATGGGCTGGTGGCACAAATACCAGCACTGATTATATCAACAGCGGCGGGTGTTATTGTTACTCGCGTTGCAACCGATGAAGACGTCGGTCAACAAATGGTGACGCAACTCTTTGATAACCCTCGTGTACTGATGCTAACTGCGGGTGTTTTAGGATTGCTGGGGTTAGTACCAGGTATGCCAAACTTTGTTTTCCTCTTCTTTACGGCAGCATTAGCAGGATTAGGATGGTATATCTTAAAACGCCATAGCAGTCCTCAAGTGCAACAACAAAAAGAGTTGGAACAAGTTGAAAAACAAAATCGGGTTGTTGAAGCCTCTTGGGAAGATGTGCAATTAGAAGATCCGCTGTCAATGGAAGTGGGTTATCGTCTTATTCCCATGGTCGACAATCGCCAAAATGGTGAATTATTAGGTCGAATTAGTGGTATTCGCAAAAAATTTGCACAAGAAATGGGGTATTTGCCTCCCGTTGTACATATTCGCGATAATATGGAAGTAAAACCTTCCTCCTACCGCATTTTAATGAAAGGGGTAGAAATCGGCCATGGCGAGGCTCATCCTGGGCGTTGGTTGGCCATAAACCCCGGTAATGCAGTCGGAACGCTAGAAGGTGATAACACTCAAGAGCCGGCATTTGGTTTACCTGCAGTATGGATTGATGACAGTTTAAGAGAGCAAGCACAAGTACAAGGCTATACGGTTGTGGCAGCAAGTACAGTGATTGCAACACATTTTAATCATGTACTTAACCAATACGCAGCAGAGTTATTTGGTCGCCAAGAAGCGCAAATGCTATTTGACAGGGTAAGCAAAGAACTACCGAAAATGACGGAAAATATGATCCCCGATATGCTGTCATTAACGGTGTTACATAAAGTATTGCAAAATCTGTTGGCAGAGCAAGTGCCTATTCGCGATATGAGAACCATATTAGAAGCACTTGCAGAGCATGCACCTGAGCAAAAAGATCCGGCAGAATTAACGGCGGTAGTTCGTGTTGCATTACGCAGGGCAATAACACAACACTGGTTTGGTGATAAAGAAGAGATACAAGTTATCGGATTAGATGCCGGACTAGAGCGTCTATTATTACAAGCGATGCAAAGTGGGGGGGGATTAGAGCCTGGCCTTGCTGAAAACATTGAACAACAAGCCTTAGATGCGGTACGCCGTCAAGAGATGTCAGGGGGCGTGCCAGTACTCTTGGTTAACCATGCACTACGTTCGCTGTTATCACGCTTTTTACGCCGTAGCTTGCCACAGTTAGCGGTATTATCAAATATGGAAATTAGCGAAGGTCGTCATATTCGTATGACATCAATGATTGGTGGACAAAATCATTAATTATTAATCATTGATAAAAATCTACTAAAACCACTAAATCATCATTTAGTGGTTTTTTTTTAGTTTAAATAAGAAGAATATAAGTAATTGTTCTATATATAGAGTATATTTTTAAATAAAATTAATATTAAGCATGGATATGGTGAGATTTATTTTGATAAAGAAGCTTATAGAATAATAGAAAGAAAATTAAATATTAATAGCTTGTTTGGTAATAGGGCTGTTTATATATCTTATTATTAATATTTAAAGATATTATTTGTATTTTTTAATATAAATACTTAATCGTTAATATATTATTTATATGTTTTTTTAATGCTTTGTCTATATGTTTTTTATATGGATTTTTTTTAAAATTAATTGTTCCTTGTGCTAATTATGATAATCAGTTTTAAAACCAAAGGAAATAACCATGAAAAAAAACGCTCTATTTACTGTCTCACTGTTATCTGTATTTATTTCATTATCTTGTTATGCTCATCAAGATGTTATTTTACATGCTGATTCATTATCAGATGCAAAAGTATCCATTAATGATGATACATGGAAAACACAAATTGAAGTGATAAATACTAATCAAGATGGGACCGCCCATATCTATTATGATCGTCTTGATGTTGGTGATTTTGGTTTATCATTAAAAAATAATGCTGAAGCAGAATTAATTATTAATGAGGTTGTTTCTAAAGAGTTTTCAACTCTAAGAGGTGAGCTTGAGTTACAAGGAAAAAAGGCAACAGTAGTTATAGCTAATCCTAATGGAATTTTTTGTCGTGATTGTTCTTTCTCTGGAATTAATGATATTAAACTAATTGCAGGTAGCAGTACAGGGAAATTTTCTAAGACATTCACTATAGCAGATATAGGTTCTAGTATTGTTTTTAATATGAGAGATATATTAGATAAAAATGAACATAGTCATATTAATCGCAATTATAAAGATATTTCATCTGGAATGATAAATATTATCTCTAATAATGTAGACTTGATTGACGGTGATTTAAATGCTGAATATATTCGTTTTGATATGGGGTTAAGTGAGTTTAATCTTGGAGCTAAAAATGATTATAATAAATACAGCTATTTTTTGTTAAGGACAGAGGCAGGAATAAATAGTCGATATTTAATAATAAAATCAAAACAGGGTAACGTTTATAATAATGGTAATATAAATACTTTGTCACTAAATCATGAGTCTTATAGCTTAATTAATGCAGGAAACATAGATATAAATCAAGATGATAATTTATATAGAACAGCTTATGATGGGACGAAACAATCAAAAGTAATGGTTTATCAATATTCTTCTGGTCTTAATAATTCATCATTTAATGTTAAAGATAGTATTCTATTTATGAAAGCGGATACGTTGCTTTTAGATAGAACATTTAATATTGATGATAGTTATTTATATGGAAGAGTAGGAACCATAGGAACCCTAGGAATAGGTAATATATCATTGTCGTATAATAGTGTTTTTCATATCCTCGCTGAGGATAGTATATTTCTTGGTGGTAAAATCCAGGGGGATGGTCATGTTATATTACAATTAAATGATGATAAAGTTGATATTGAAGGTAAAAACTTGTTAATAGGAACAGAGGGATTAAGATTAGAGGGGGGAACAAAATATAAATTAGGTAGATCAACTATTATAGATTATACTGAATACAAATAAGGCTATTTTAATTATTACTATCGATTTAAATCCTAACGCTAATTCAATCTTTATCTGAAGGTTGTTACATATAAATCAATATATTAAATAAAACACTCCCTGTATTATATTGAGATAATACAGGGATTATTCTTTAATTATAAAAGAAAATTATATTTGTATTTTTCGCCCAGCTAATATTGAACGTTGTGCTTGTCCATCTGCACCATAAAGTGTTGGGCTATGATTTTTCTGTAGAAAATGCAGCGTTTCACTATTGCGAGTAATATGTTGCTCTAACAATAAGCCATTATGTTGATTAAGATGTTTTAACTCTTCCGTTAGATCAACCAGTTGTCCCCATAAATCAGCTAAAAAAGGCTGTCCTTGATAGGGTCTATCAATACCAACTTGTTTACTGAGTATTTGACGTTTTTGATCGGTATGACCTAGAGCTGTTAATACAAAATTCTTCTGTTCAGTTAGTTCATGCAGCTTATTGATATCAATACTTCCTGCACATAATAACTGTTGCTCAGCACGTAAAATACCCGCAATGGTATTGAGCTGTGATAACTGAAGATCTAAGGTCTGGCGGAGTTCTTCCATCATAATCTTTAATATTATTTAGTTATGCTTTCAGCAGCTTCTCGGAAAAGTGCTTCCGCAATTTTGCTGCTATCCATTGTTAATGTTCCATCGGCAATCGCTGCTTTTAAACGGGCAACTTTCTCGACATTGATGTCTTGATTGCTAGGTTGAACTAATTTTTTCTGTGCTTCACTTAGTTTCACAGAAGTATCACCCGCCATTGCTTTTGTTTGCGCATTACCGGTTTTTCGTGCTTCTTGGGCACCTTCATTAAGGTTACGCTGAGAAATGGCCGTGATTGGGATAAGTGGATTTGTGCGTTCAATACTCATAGGAAAATCCTTTGTTAGGCATCAATTAATCGTCAGATGAAGCCATTGTAAACAACCTATGTGTTTTCGCCTATCATCTTGTAGTTTTATATCGGCAGTGTAGATATAAACTTTAATGTTATCTTACTCGTCATACTTCAAGCTGTAGCGTTGTTGGCGTCACTCATTCGCACTAGTCACATACTTATGTATGCTCCTAGCGACTCATTCGCTAGCCGCCTAGCTACAACTTGAATTATTTAGAGTATTTTCTCGTCATACTTCAAGCTGTAGCGTTGTTGGCGACACTCATTAGTATGCTCTTAGCAACTCATTCGCTTGCCGCCTAGTTATAACTTGAATTATTTAGAGTATTTTTTCGTCATACTTCAAGCTGTAGCGTTGTTGGCGACACTCATTAGTATGCTCTTAGCAACTCATTCGCTTGCCGCCTAGCTACAACTTGAATTATTTAGAGTATTTTCTCGTCATACTTCAAGCTGTAGCGTACTCATTAGCACTAGTCTACAAGCAGCGTTTTTATTCAACTTATAGTGCAAGAGAGTTTACCTTGCCTTGTTATCATTAAAACGGTTAACAAGTCATTTAATATAGGCTTATTCTGCTTATCGTTACCTTTAATTGTTATCTGTAATGTATTACAAGGGGATACGTACAGAGCCATTTTCCAGCGCTTCACCAGTAATAATTTGTCCTGATTTGACCCGTATACGAATACTTTCATTGGCAACGGCATTGTTAATCGCTTTTCCTTCATAACGGATTTGAAAGTGATCACCTTGTGCAAAAACCGTTACAGTCTGCCCCGCTAAAATGGCCCAAGGGCGACGAACCATGGTTGATGTTATCGGTTTTCCGGTCGCAATATGGCGCATAGCAATGGCATTTTTAATAAAAACAGCATCTCTTAACACGTCATAAGGTAGCTTTTCTAAATCTCCTTTTATGATCTTAATCGAAGATGTTGTTATTACATCATCACGATTAATCTCTTTTTTAGCGACTAAATATTGTCCATAAACATTCACATCTACTTGTATAAAACGACGTTGATTATCGCACTGAATGGGGATGGAAAGACGTCCCCAATTGCGAGAGCCTGCATGCTGTAGGATTTCTTGTTGTTGGCAATGTGGCCATTTATCTTCTGGGGTTAAAACGGTTACGGTGACTTTATCGTCTTTGTGGTGGCGCGTTTGGAAAAATTGCTGTAGCGCTTCGGGTAGGGGATTGGCTATACCGCTATTTACTATAAAGAAAAAAGAAATAACACCGATAAACGTTCTAACAGACATAGTTTGTATCACCTTATAAAGTTTATGCTAATGGTGTGGTTAAACTTATTTAGCCAAAATAGTGTACATCCTCTTCACATACCTTAAACGCATAAATAGCAATTCAATTTACCCCTATTCCTCCAATCATCTTTTTTTTGAGCGTTTATTCTGTTAACTGAAATTGTTTTATCAGCTGAGGTGAGTGGCTTAGCCACCAAGGATAGAAGATGCTCGATAAATTAGAAAATACGTTTCATTTTCAACAAGAAGCGCTTTCACTACGTAATAAACGCCAAGAAATTTTGGCGGCAAATATTGCTAATGCTGATACGCCAGGCTTCCAAGCTCGGGATATTGATTTCGCGGCTGAGTTGAAAAAAACCATGGAAAACGGGCGTACTGGTAGTCATGGATTGCAACTGACAATGACATCAGAACGCCATATTCCTATTAAGCCGGGTTATCGCTTAGAGGCTGATTTGCTTTATCGGGTTCCTCATCAAACATCGATGGATGGTAACACGGTCGATATGGATATGGAACGGAGTAATTTTGCCGATAATAGCGTTAAATATCAGGCAGATGTGACATTTATTAACTCTCAAGTTAAAAGCATGATGGCTGTATTGCAACAAGGATAAAGAGTATGTCTTTATTTAGTATTTTCGATATTTCAGGTTCTGCACTTTCAGCACAATCACAACGTTTAAACGTCAGTGCAAGTAATATGGCCAACGTAGATAGCGTTGTGGGGCCTGATGGTGAACCTTACCGAGCAAAACAAGTGGTTTTCCAAGTGAATGCGCCGGCAGGCCAAGATATTGGTGGTGTTCATGTTACGCAAGTGGTGGATGATCCGACCCCCTTTCGTATGGAATACCAGCCAGGAAATCCATTTGCAGATGAAAAAGGCTATGTGCGTAAGCCTAATGTCGATGTAGTCGGTGAAATGATCAACACCATTTCGGCGTCAAGAAGTTATCAGGCTAACGTTGAAGTGATGAATACAGCGAAATCGCTGATGCAAAAAACGCTAATGATAGGTCAATAGGGAGAATAAATTGTGGGTATTTCTGCCTCAATGAATGAACCTACTGATAATACCATTATCGGGGAAGCGCCTTCATCCTACCACACTAAAAAAGGGGGGAGTGATGATATTAAAGGTAATTTCCTGACGTTGCTTATCACGCAGATGCAAAACCAAGATCCCACCAATCCAATGCAGAATAATGAGTTAACGTCACAGTTAGCACAGATTTCTACGGTTGAAGGGATAGAGACGCTAAATAAAACAGTCAATACTATTGTTGGGCAAATTGACCAAAGTCAGGCATTACGTGCGACCTCATTGGTTAATCATATGGTGATGATTGCCGGTAATGATATCTACGTTGATAAGAGTAATAATGGTGAAAACGCTGGCTCTGATACAGATATCGATACAGATAAAACGCCTGATACTAAATTAGATCCGTTATTAAGATCTGCTGATACGCCAGATCCTGATAATGAAAATATCTTCGCCAGCGCCTTTGGTTTTGAATCCTTTAGTCCAATAGATACGCTTACAGTCAATATTACTGATAGCAGTGGGGCTAAAGTTCGCACGATCGAAATGAATTCAAAACTTCTGCCGGATGTTTATCACTTCTTTTGGGATTGCATTGATGATGATGGTAATACAGTTCCTACTGGAAATTATAAATTTACAGTGAACGCCACATTTAATGATGCGCAAGTCCCAGTAAAAACACTTAAAAGTGCGGTAGTCAATTCCGTTTCTATGAAAGAGGGAAAACCTCATCTTGATGTTGGCCTCGGTGTCATCGTTTCATTGGACGAAATTCGTAAAGTTTTTTAATCAACATTAATTCAATAATGGAGGGCGCATGTCCTTTTCTCAAGCAGTCAGTGGTTTAAATGCAGCAGCCGCTAATTTAGATACTATTGGTAATAATATCTCAAACTCTGCAACCTACGGTTTTAAGGGGGCAACAGTCTCTTTTGCCGATGTTTTTGCCGGCTCTGGTGCAGGGCTTGGTGTAAAAGTATCAGGCATTAGCCAAAACTTTAAAGATGGTAGTATCACTACTACTAACCGCCCAACCGATGTGGCGATTTCTGGTGGTGGTTTCTTCCGTATTGAAGATAGTAACGGTGGCGTTTTCTATTCACGTAATGGTGAATTTGGCAAAGATAAAAACGGCTATCTCACTAATATGCAAGGCATGCGTATTACAGGTTATCCAGTACAAAACGTAGACGGTAAAAATGTAGTACAAAAAGGGGCAACACCAACGCCTATCATTATTCCTACCGATATGATGAATGCAAGTGCAACCGATAAAATGGATATGACGGTTAACTTGAATTCAGCTGAAGAGGCTATCGATCAAACAACACATAAATTTGATCCCAAAGATAACGATTCTTATAACTTTAGTACTAACGTGACAACCTACGATAGCTTAGGTAATGAACATAACCTGAACTTATTCTTTGTTAAAACCAAAGATAACGAATGGAGTGTTTATGCTCAAGACACCACAACAGGTGAGCCAGCACAAGATCTGGGTAAATTAGTTTATAAGGATAACGGGGTATTAGATGAAACAGCACCTAAGCTGAAAAACTTTACTACCGTTGCTTATAAAGGTTCACAACCCATGGATATGGAAATGAACTTTAGTGGTAGTACGCAGCAAAAAGTCGCTGAATCAAGTGTCTCTAAACTCGCGCAAAATGGTTACCAAGCAGGGGAATTTACCAATTTCCGTATTGAGCCAGATGGTTCCATTATGGCGACCTACTCAAACCAACAAAGCCAAGTGGTTGGTCAAATCGCATTAGCTAACTTTGCCAATCCTGGTGGCTTAAGTTCACAAGGTGACAATATGTGGTCTGAAACCAATGGTTCAGGCTCACCCATTGTTGGTGTGGCAGGCTCTGGCGTATTCGGTAAATTAACCAACAATGCCTTAGAAGCCTCTAACGTAGATATGAGCCAAGAGTTAGTTAACATGATTGTTGCTCAACGTAACTATCAATCTAATGCGCAGACTATCAAAACTCAGGATCAGATCCTGCAAACACTAGTTAGCATGCGCTAATAACGCAGGAAATCATCTGTTATGGATCATGTGATTTATACCGCGATGGGCGGTGCCAGACACTCAATGGAAAACCAAGCTGTCGTGGCGAACAATTTAGCAAATGCATCAACACCAGGGTTTAAAGCGCAACTTAGTGCGATGCGAGCCGTACCTATCAATGGCGAAACCTTACCGACGCGTACACTTACCGTCGCGTCAACGCCCGGTAGTGATCAGCGTCAGGGAACGATGAATTACACCGGCAGACCGATGGACGTTGCTTTAAGTGATAATGGCTATTTGGCTGTTCAACTTGAAGATGGTACGCAAGCGTATACCCGAAACGGCAATATTGAGCGTAACGCTGATGGCATGTTGATGGTACAAGGGCGTCTTTTGATGGGCGATAATGGCGCAATTGAAGTGCCACCACAAGCGGAAATTAGCATTGCTAATAACGGCATTGTCACGGCTCATGTCCCTACCGATCCACCGAAAATGCTAGGGCAAATTGGTCGCCTAAAAATGGTGAAGCCAGAACAAAATGATTTGGTACGAGGCGATGATGGTCTATTTCACCTATCACCTCAAGGTACAGCACGAGTGGGTGAAACGTTACCTGCGGACGATAACGTCAAAGTCCTTGCTGGTGTATTAGAAGGTAGCAACGTCAATCCTGCTGAAGCCATGGTCGATATGATTGCCAATGCCCGCCGTTTCGAAATGCAAATGAAGGTGATCCACAGTGCAGATGATAATGCGCAACGCGCTAACCAATTGCTATCAATGAGTTAAATAGTGTAAGGGGAAAACCATGATCCGTTCTTTATGGATTGCTAAAACAGGGTTGGATGCACAACAAACTAACATGGATGTGATTTCCAACAACCTCGCAAACGTCAGCACAAATGGTTTTAAACGCCAACGTGCGGTTTTTGAGGATTTACTCTATCAAACTATTCGTCAACCGGGAGCGATGACATCCGAGCAGACGAATGCGCCTTCTGGTTTACAAATTGGTACTGGTGTTCGCCCAGTGGCGACAGAGCGTTTACATAGCCAAGGTAATTTAGCCCAAACTAATGGTACGCGTGATGTTGCTATCAAAGGGCAAGGTTTTTTCCATGTTCAATTACCTGATGGTACGGATGCTTATACTCGTGATGGCTCTTTTCAAATGGACCAAAATGGGCAATTAGTGACCTCCAGTGGCTTTCAAATCGTCCCAGCGATTATTTTGCCAGAAACCGCTAAAAAGGTGATGGTAGGTCGTGATGGTATTGTCAGTGTGGAGATTGAAGGATCGCCTGCACCTCAACAAGTAGGGCAATTAACACTCACCACATTTATTAATGATAGCGGGTTAGAAAGTGTTGGGGAAAATCTGTACTTAGAAACAGCCAGCTCCGGAGCACCCACTGAAAATGCGCCGGGTATTAACGGTGCGGGCTTGTTATATCAGGGATATGTTGAAACCTCTAACGTTAATGTCGCGGAAGAATTGGTCAATATGATCCAAACTCAGCGTGCTTATGAAATTAATAGTAAAGCGATTTCAACTTCTGATCAGATGTTACAGAAACTCACGCAACTCTAATTTCGTTGATTCATTAGCCTGACAGAATTTCTGTCAGGCGTATTACTAAAAGAGTATCGAAGATGGATACAAAGGTCATTACTGACAATTCTGGGGCAAGCAAGCTTAGTGTCAGATGGCGTCGTCATCAACGTTTAGGTACCGCCCTGTTGGTACTGACACTAGCAGGGTGCGCTCAGATACCGAAAAAACCATTGGTTGAAGGACACACCACGGCAATACCTACTGCGCCTACCACACCAGCACCTAATGGCTCTATTTTTCAGGCTACCCAGCCGGTTTATTTTGGTTATCAGCCATTATTTGAAGATAGGCGACCGCGAAATATTGGCGATACATTGACTATCACCTTGCAAGAAAATGTCAGTGCCAGTAAAAACTCGTCGGCGAATGCCAGTCGCAATGGTAAAGCTGGTTTCCTTGCTTCTATTACACCAAGGTTCTTAGAAGGATTATTAGGGAATAGCCGTACTGATATGGGCATGGAAGGAAACAGTGAGTTCGGTGGTAAAGGTGGTGCTAATGCGAATAACACCTTTAAAGGCACCATTACGGTAACGGTTGATCAGTTATTGGCAAATGGCAATCTACACGTTGTAGGTGAAAAACAAATTGCGATAAACCAAGGCACTGAATTTATTCGATTTTCAGGCGTTGTGAATCCGCGCACTATCAGTGGCTCAAACACGGTCAATTCAACCCAAGTTGCTGATGCGCGTATTGAATATATCGGAGACGGTTATATTAATGAAGCGCAATCCATGGGATGGCTACAACGTTTCTTCTTAAATGTATCACCTTTTTAACGAGTAGGATCTAGATGAAAAAATTAGCGATTAGCCTTTTCTTTATCGTGATGACATGTGTCGGCTTTTCTGCCCATGCCGAACGGATCAGAGATCTTACTTCGGTTGAAGGGGTAAGAGAAAATGCGCTGATTGGTTATGGTTTGGTTGTCGGCCTCGATGGTACGGGTGACCAAACCATGCAAACACCTTTTACCACGCAAAGTCTAAATAACATGCTCTCACAATTGGGGATCACCGTACCTGCGGGCACCAATATGCAGTTAAAAAACGTCGCGGCAGTGATGGTGACAGCAAAACTACCTCCTTTTGGTCGTACTGGGCAATCTATCGATGTGGTTGTTTCTTCATTAGGTAATGCCAAAAGTTTACGAGGTGGTACGTTACTGATGACCCCACTTAAAGGGGTAGATAGTCAGGTTTATGCGGTAGCCCAAGGGAACATTGTTGTCGGTGGCTCTGGTGCTTCTGCGGGAGGCAGTAGCGTAAAAGTCAATCAGTTAGCGGGTGGACGTATTAGTAACGGTGCCATTATTGAGCGTGAGTTACCTTCTCAGTTTGGTCAGACGGGATTATTAAACTTACAGCTTAACGAAGAAAACTTCACGCTAGCACAAAGTATTGCTGATGCGATTAATAAACTACGAGGGGTAGGAACAGCTCTTCCTCTTGATGCCCGTACGGTGCAATTACGTGTACCTCTTGGTAAAAGTGAACAAGTTCGTTTCTTAGCAGATGTGCAAAACCTTGAGGTAAAACGAGTTATTGCTGATGCTAAAGTGATTATCAATGCAAGAACAGGTTCCGTTGTAATGAACCGTAATGTGGTATTAGGTAGCTGTGCCATCGCACAAGGCAACTTATCTGTTACGGTAGATAGCCAAGTGAATGTGAGTCAACCGAATACTCCCTTTGCAGGTGGCAGTACGGTTGTGTCACGTAATACGAGTGTTAATGTCAATGAAAAGGGTGGTTCATTACAAAAAGTCAACGCCAGTGCTAGCCTCAATGAAGTGATCCGTTCACTCAATGCGCTAGGTGCGACCCCAACAGATCTCATGTCGATATTACAAGCGATGGAAAGTGCGGGTTGTTTACGGGCGAGATTGGAGATTATCTGATGAAAGAGTTATCTCTGCTTTCTTCAATGCCGAATATTTCAACGCCAGCATATGATAGTAACGCATTGAATAAACTTAAATATCAGGTTGGACAAAATGCCGATCAGCAAGGGCTGCGCCAAGTGGCGCAGCAACTTGAGGGGGTTTTTGTGCAAATGATGTTAAAAAGTATGCGTGAAGCTATTCCACAAGAGAGTATGTTCAATTCAGAAAGCACTAAAATGTACACCTCTCTTTATGATCAGCAAATTGCTCAAGATTTATCCAAAAAAGGCTTGGGGTTTGCTGACATGATTGAAAAACAACTGTCAGCTAAAGTAACGATGGAACCGAGCGAACTGGCCGGTAAAACGCCGATGCCATTAGACAGCAGTGATATTTTTCAATCAATGCCAACACAAGCATTAGGCCAGCTCTATCGTGCGATGCAACCGTTACAAAATGCAGTTGAAAGTACGGTAGGCAAGTTAAAAGGACTGTCTGAAAGTAGCGCTTCTTTTGCCGCTAAATTGTTAGGGCCTGCTAAACAAGCGACACAAGGTACAGGTATTCATCATCTTTTAGTTGTAGCACAAGCGGCACTAGAATCTGGCTGGGGTAAACGAGAAATTTTAACGGGTGATGGAAAACCGAGCTACAACCTGTTTGGTATTAAAGCGGGGCGTTATTGGAAAGGGCCTGTCACTAATATTATGACAACGGAAGTGATTGACGGTAAATCGATCAAGATGCGTGATAATTTCCGTGTCTACGGCTCTTATGTGGAGGCTATCCAAGATTATCTAAGATTGCTTACGGAAAGCCCGCGCTATGCCAAAGTACCGCAAGCCAAAACACCAGAACAGGCAGCTTTTCATATTCAAGAAGCCGGTTATGCGACCGATCCGGGGTATGCCAAAAAACTTGTTTCTATTATAGGGCAATTAAAGGGACAGGGTGAGCAAGTTGCGAAAACTTATACCCATGATTTAAGTGAACTCTTTTAACTATTCTCCCCTCAAGTTTAGGGGGGAATAACCGATAACAAATAGCAGAGCATCCATATCAATTGCCTAGTTATGCTCCGAACATACAGGAGATGACTAAACGTAAAAGGATAGACAAATGTCCAACAATTTAATTAATACAGCGATGAGCGGGCTTAATGCAGCACAAGCTGCGATGAGCACAATTAGTAATAATATCGCTAACCAAAAAGTAAATTGGTATAACCGTCAAATGACCGTATTTAATGAAAACGGTGGCACGATGACCAGTAATGGTTATATTGGAAATGGTGTTAATGTGAGTCGTATTCATCGCGAATATAATGAGTTCCTTGCGGGGCAAATGAATCGTGCGGTAACAAAACAGAGTGCTTTAAATAGCTATAACAAAAATATCTCGCAAATAAATAATTTATTAGCGGATAAAGGCAATGATGTTTCCAGTGCAATTGATGACTTCTTTACCAGCTTACCTAATGTAACGAACAATGCGGAAGATAACCCAGCTCGTACCACCATACTGGGTAAAGCGGAAGCAATGGTGAATATGTTTAACAAAGCGGATCAATCATTACGCGATCTCGAAAAAGACATTAATAGCCAAGTCACTAATACCACTAAGAATATTAATGAATATTCCAAGCAGATAGCTAAATTAAATCAAGAAATTAGCCGCTCACAAGGTTTTAATGGTGCCGAGCCTAATGATCTGCTCGACCAACGCGACCGTTTAATTCAAGAGCTAAATACGCTAGTTGATGTACAGGTGACCCAACAAGATGGCGGGTTTGTTAATGTCAGCTTTGCCAATGGTCTTCCTCTTGTTGCGGGGACGCGCTCTTATGAAGTCTCTGCTATTCCTTCCAATAAAAACAGTGAACGCCTTGTTGTTGGTTATAGCAACGGTATTGATGAAGTTCGTGAGGTTGATGCTAAACGTATTAATGGCGGTGAATTAGGTGGCGCTTACCGTAGCCGTAATGAAGTATTAGATGCAAGCCGAAATCAATTAAACCAATTAGCTTTAGTGTTGGGCGATCAATTTAATAAACAACATGAGCAAGGTTTTGATTTAAACGGCGATAAAGGTGATAAGTTCTTCAACCTAGGTGGGGCACATACCATGCCTAATGGTAAGAACAAAGGTGATGCGACTTTTGATGTCAAATACACTGACACAAGAGAAGTTAAAGCTGCGGATTATACGGTTAAGTATGAAGGTGGTAAATGGAATGTCACTGTAGAGCCGGGGAATCGTAAATTTACAGCAACACCTAATGCAACAACGGGTGAATTAGAATTCGAAGGAATGAGCATCAAAGTCAATGGAGCTGCACAAGAGGGCGATTCTATCGTTGTTCAATCTGTAGGCAACGTGATTGCAGGAATGAGTGTTGCAATCAGCGATCCAAGCAAAATAGCTGCCGCGGGTACAAAAGACTCTGGACCTAGTGATAATGAGAACATGAAAAAATTGTTCGAATTACCCGATGAAAAACTTATCGATGGTAAAGCAACAATTGCTGGTGGTTATGGCTCACTAATAAGTATGGTGGGTAATAAAGTGAATACTGCGCAAGTTGATTATGATGCGCAAAATGCGATCACCAGCAGTATTTTAACACAGCAACAATCGGTTTCAGGGGTCAACTTGGATGAAGAATACGGCGAAATGTATCGTATCCAAGAGTATTACATGGCAAATGCAAAAGTTATTCAAACTGCAAATACCATGTTTGATGCGATTATGCAGGTCTTATAAACCCTCTTTGATTAAGGAATAAATCGTGCGTTTAAGTTCAAATCAAATTTACACTCAGCGAGTGGATAATATTACTAGCTCGCAAAGTAGATGGATGACAGAAGGGAATAAAATTTCCAGTGGTCGACGTGTTGAAAAACCTTCTGATGATCCGATGGCGGCCTCACAAGCGGTAATGGTTAAGCAATCTGAAGCGCGTAATCAGCAATACGCGACAGCACGTGGATTTGCTAAAAACAGCATGTCATTGCAAATGAGCCTTTCAAGCCAAATGGTCAATATCACCACAAAAATTCAAGAAACATTAGTGGCTGCCGGTAATGATGGCGCATTAAGTGATGAAGATCGTGCCTCTCTTGCGGAACAATTAAGTGGTTTAAAAGATCAGTTAGTGGGGATTGGCAATACGAAAGATGGTGTTGGACGTTATGTTTTTGCTGGTTTCCAAACAGATAAACCACCTTTTGTTGCAGACAAAACGGGTAAAATCACCTATCAAGGTGGAGACAAGCAAATTACTCAAAAAGTTGATAGCAATATTGAAATGGTATCCAACTTTACAGGGATAGAAACGTTACAATCATCGGGAGGAAAAGGCACAGAGCCAGATATTTTTAATGCCTTAGATGAGGCCATCAGTGCACTACGTGAACCTCTAGTTGGAAAACCACAAGCTGATCGTGATGCTGCATTAGATAAGATTAATACGGCTAACCGTGTTAATCGCGCCACATTAAATAATATTTCTAGTGTGGAAGCTAAATTAGGTTTACAGCTTCAAGAACTTGATAATTTAGATGATTTAGGTGCAGATACCTCATTAAGAAATGCTAAACGCTTAAGTGAGTTACGTGACTTAGATTGGACACAAGCAATTTCAGATTATTATCAAGAAGAGTCGGTATTACAGGCATCTTATAAAGTCTTTAATGACATGAAAGAGATGTCGATGTTTAAGATGTATCGTTAATTTAGTCGCAATAGTAAATAGCATCTTATTCTATAAAATAAGCGATTATCCCCTGATATTTATCAGGGGATTTTTTTATCTGTAACGAATGAAGTCAGTACAAGGTTTATGCATGACTTTAGTCGCAGTAGCAGTAAGTGCCCGTGCTGATCCTTTAGCACGAATATTAAGTTATCTAGCTGACTTTATTCATCACTGGTTTATAGCAAATGATATATTAATTGTGGAATAAACAAAACAAGTGACAAAAAGCAGATTTAATTAGCCAATGGAAAAATAGATAACACAATCTCAATCATCAGGTTTTTCAAGAAACTAATTGCTGCAATATTAAGGTAATACGATTGAATGTATCGCTAAAGACACGCTCAGTAAACACAGGTAATGCCGGCATAATCAGTGATAACGCCAACATACCGATCGTGAGGGTAAGAGGGAAACCGACCACAAAAACAGAAAGCTGTGGTGTCATACGGTTTAAAATACCTAATGAAAGGTTGAGCACTAATAGTAGAGTAATTAATGGCATGGCTAACATCATCCCGTTAATAAATATAGTGCCACCACTTTGTACTAAAGTAAGGATACCCAATGAATTAAAGGTCTGATTTCCAATAGGAACAACATAGAAAGTATCTGCTAATACCGATAACAGCCATAAATGCCCATCAAACACCATAAAAAGCAACATGGTTAACATGTTAAAGATACGAGCAAGAATAGGCATATTCGGGCCACCTGAAGGATCGACGAAAGTCGCAAATGACAGCCCCATCTGTAAACCAATCACTTCTCCTGCATGACGTACAGAAGCAAAAGCTAACTGCATAGATAAGCCTAAAATTGTGCCAATTAAAATTTGTTGGATCAGTACCCAAAAAGCCATGATAGAAAAGAGAGGTACTTGACTTTGCGGTAGTCCTGGTGCAATTAACGCCGTGGTTAAAAAGGCGAGTCCAATACGAAATTTTTTAGGTGTCTGTTTTTCACTAAACAAAGGCGCGGTACTAAAGAGTGCCAAAATACGCACAAATGGCCAGAAAAAATCACTGATGTAGCCATTAAGTATTTCACTGGTCAAGGTTATCATTGTTATTAGCCAATCATTCCTGGAATGCCAGTAAATAAGTTATGCATATAGTCTAATAACAAACTGAGCATCCACGGGCCTGCGACTAAAATAGCCGCTAATACAGCAAGGATCTTAGGAATAAACGACAGTGTCATTTCGTTTATTTGTGTTGCTGCTTGCAGCATGCTTATTACTAAACCGGTAACCAGTGCAGACAATAATAGAGGTCCAGCAAGGGATAAGGCAATTTTCATCGCTTCCGTTCCTAATGCTAAAACAGATTCAGGCGTCATAAAGAACCTCTTTGCTAGTTAAAAAAGCTTTGAGCCAATGAGCCAAGTATTAACTGCCAGCCATCGACTAATACAAATAACATGAGTTTAAAAGGCAGTGAAACGGTGGCGGGTGGCACCATCATCATACCGAGTGCCATCAAGACGCTGGCAACTACTAAGTCTATGATGAGAAAAGGGATAAAAATCATAAAACCAATTTGAAAAGCGGTTTTTAGCTCACTGGTAATATAAGCAGGTACTAAAATTCGCATGGGTACGCTATCGCGTGTTTCAAATGCGGGGGCATCAGCAAGACGAGCAAAGAGTGCAAGATCGGTTTCGCGCGTTTGTTGCATCATAAACTGGCGCAGTGGTTGTGAGCCATTATCGAGTGCTTGTTCAAAAGTAATTTTATCTTCACTAAAAGGGAGATAAGCATCTTGATAAATTTTATCAAACACCGGTGCCATAATAAAAAATGTCATAAATAGCGCAAGACCCAGTACCACTTGGTTAGGGGGAGCAGAAGGTGTCCCTAACGCATTACGTAATAAACCCAGCACAATGATAATCCGAGTAAAACTCGTCATCATCAGTAATACGGCGGGAATAAAACCTAGGGCTGTGATAAAAATCAGTGTTTGTACTGGCAATGACCAGCTTTGGCCACCTCCCGGTAATGGGTGTGAAATAACACTGGGGAATTGAGCAAACGCATGGCTTGGCAATAGTGACAAAATAAGGACACTAGCGAAGAGAGGCCAGCGCTTTAATGCGTTAAAATAAGAGACACACTGATGCATTATGAGTTGCCTTTATCTCGCTTTAGCGTTTTTTGTAATAATTGAATAAATAACGGTGAAGAAGGTGGTATAGGCGCTTCCTGCGAGGCATGATTAGGAATGGGTAAGGTGTGTAACAGATTAATCTGCGATGCCGTAACCCCTAATACAAGCCATTCCTGCTCGATTTCAACAACGACAACACGCTCTTTGGTACCTAATGAACAGCTCGCTTTAACCGTGAGTTGGGCTTGATTAGCTTTAAATGTACCGCGAGCAAAGCCAAAACGGCGGAAAAGCCACATTGCAACAATAATCAGTACAATAATACCCGCAAGCGCGGTGCTGACTTGCACAAGGCTTTGTCCAACGGGTAAAGGTTGCGCCGGTGTTTGGATAACTTGCGTTGTGGCGGGTGCGGCAGTATTAACCGCACCTTGGCTGGAAAAGGAAGGGATCTGTTCCATAGATCAACGACTCAGACGGCGCATACGTTCTGAAGGAGTGATGATATCGGTAATGCGAATACCATATTTATCAGAAACGACCACGACTTCTCCTTGGGCGATTAAGTAGCCATTGATAAGAATATCAAGGGGTTCACCCGCAAGCCCATCTAATGACACTACAGAGCCTTGTGATAGGCTTAGGAGTTTTTTAATCGTCATTTTGGTACGCCCTAACTCTACTGTCAATTTGACAGGAATATCCATAATCAAATTGATATCAGATAGATGATTAAGCGTATCATCTTCAGGTAACAGATGTTCGAATACGTCGGAACTATTATCTTGGCTTTTGCCAGTTTGCTGTTCCATTGCATCAGCCCACATATCCTCAGCCGATTGTGAATTATCAGTTGGGCGATTTTCATCACTCATTGGTTTGTTCCTCATCCAGAGCGTTTAAAACAGGGTTAATTAAATGTTCAACACGAAGGGCGTATTGCCCATGGACTGTACCGTATTGACTTGTTAATACCGGCACACCATCAACATGTGCAATCAATCTTTCTGGTTTATCAATAGGGAGCACATCCCCTTTTTTCAGGGTAAGGACTTTTGATAAACGCAGCGGAATGTCAGTAAAGTTAGCAACCAACTCAAGCTCTGAGTGCTTAACTTGGTTTACTAAACTGTCTAACCAAACGCTATCTTCTTGGCGAAGGTTTTCAATTGGTGGATTGATTAGCCGTTCACGTAGCGGTTCAATCATGGCAAAAGGAATACAGATACTAAATTCCCCTACCATAGAGCCAATTTCTACTTGAAAAGGTGTCGTCACCACAATGTCATTTGGTGATGAGGTGATATTGGTAAATTTTACCTGCATCTCAGAACGAACATATTCAACTTGAATTTTGAAGATGGAGTCCCAAGCATCACGATAGGCATCAAGTGCCAGTTTTAACATTTTGTTGATAATACGCTGCTCTGTATTGGTGAATTCGCGTCCTTCAACGGGAATTGGAAAACGCCCATCGCCACCAAACAGGTTATCAACCGCGATATAAACCAGATTCGGCTCAAAGGTAAATAATGCTGTGCCGCGTAACGGTTTTAAATGCACCAAATTTAGATTAGTTGGTACAGGTAGGTTACGGGCAAAGTCATGATAAGGATGAATTTTTATGCCACCAACCGTGATATCAGGGCTTCGGCGAAGCATATTAAACAGCCCCATACGGAATTGACGCGCAAAACGTTCGTTAATAATTTCTAACGACTGTAACCGTTCTCGAACGACACGACGTTGCGTGTTCGGGTCATAAGGCTGAATATCCGGTTCATTCGGATCCTTCGCTATCGCAGGTTCCCTGTTCGCGCTTTTTTGGGCGTCGTCACCTGATGTGTCATCATTCAGCAGAGCATCTATCTCTGCCTGTGAAAGGATATTATCGCTCATAATGATTATCGCAGAATAAACGTGGTAAACAGTACATCGGAGAGGATCTGTTCAGATTCACCCGGTACAAGAGTCGGTCTCAGCGTTTCTTTTATTTCTGTCATGAGTTGTTGTTTCCCCGCATCTGTTGCAATTTTATTAGCGTGTTGACGAGAAAGAAGTAGTAGCAAGCGACTACGAACTTCGGGTAAATAATCATGTAAGCGCTTACGTGTATTCTCATCATGTAAGCGTAACGTGATCCCTATGTAGAGTACGCGATCTAAATGTTCTTCTTCATCAATCAGATTGATGGTAAAAGGCTCTAATGACATAAAAACGGGGGCCGGTATAACTTTTTGCTGACTAGTGCCCGTAGTACCTGATTTAGCATGCTTCAATGCCCACCAACTATATCCACCGAATGCCGCTGCAATAATGGCGATCACCAATAATAGGATGATCAGAATTAAGCTATAGCTTTTACGTTCATTGCTGTAATTAGACATGGACAGTTAAATTCCTGTTTTGTAGTGGATACGTGTTCACTTTTGTGGACTTCCATATCCATCTAAATCAACCTTAATTATCCCGCTATTTCTGTTTTTTAATGGCAGAAACAGATAGGGAAAAAACCATTAACTCTTACGTTTATTGACATAGTGTGTCCTCCCAATACATTTGTATTAGGCAAAAATATCGACACCACCACGAGCAGAGGCTAACTCTTGAGGCGTAAGGGTTATCTTTTGTGCCGTTTCTGAGGCTAATTGCATAGAATTACCCTCGCTTCTTTGATGATTATCGGCACCATTTCCACTAAATTGAGAGGAATCTGACATATTTTGTTGTTGCCAACCGTCATGACTGTCGCTAGACACTTGACTTTGTGTGAGTTGTATCCCATTTTCAGAGAGCGCTTGACGCAAATGATGCAGGGAATTTTCTAACACAGTACGCACTTGTCCATTTTGAGAGGCAAGATGTAATTGAGCCTGTCCATCTTCAATTTTCATGCGAATATGTAATGAACCCAACTCTTCGGGATGTAAACGTAGCTCAGCTTTTTGTAAACCATTACGACTAAACATCACAATTTGCTGATTGAGTTGCTGTTGCCATTCCGGTGTGCCTATTTGTGCATTTAACATCGGGGTAGGCATCGAAGGAAAGTGCATTTGCGCTTGCATCATTGATGACGGTTGCGTATGACTTGCTACTGATGAAGAGGCAAACACCGAAGAGGTCGATAATCTATTGTGTAGATCGCGTTCAGCAATACGGTTATTACCGATTATTTGGTTTGCCAGATTATCGGCTAATTTTGTATTGGCTGATGCTTTGTCATCGGCTAACAATCCATCCGCTTTTTCTGCCACGGAAGATAACAGTGAAGCGTTATCAACTTTCTTTGCTGAATGCCCATTCGTTAAATGGCGAGCTTCATGTGTTGCAAGTTGGGTTAATGACGCTGTTTCAGGGCGTAATTGAGCAAGTAATGATTTGTCATCTGCGTTAGCTTGTGTATTGAATTGTTGCCATTTATCGACAAGATCACGTTCAGCACGGGCATTTTCTGCCATAAGGTGAGATAACTCGTTTCCATTCCCAGCATGCTTTAACGAGGTTCCCAATAAATGTGGCTGATGAGCTTGGTTGGCTGAAAGCGATGTAGATTTTAACCCTGCAAGTCCGGCAAGTTGTACAGGAAGCTCTGCCGCTAATTCTTCTGCGGACATTAATGAAGAGGCCGTTTTATTTTCAAGAATTGAGCTAAATTGCTCATTATCAGGTAACGAGAGGGCAAGATGGGTATTTTTCGTTGCTGGCGCCTCTAATGCCGCATATTCAGTGACAATAGTATTAATATCGTCATCATTTTGTTGGTCTTTATTTTTTTCAGTGTGATTGTGCGCCTTATTCTCTTTTGAGGAATGGCCTGAAATAGAGGCGTTTTTTTTATCACTGGGTGTATTCTGAGGTTGAGTACTCAGAAGTTGTGCAAATGTCGACGCATTATCACCGGGTTGACTTGTTGTAGCGGATGTCGTTCCCGGAGAGGTTGCTGTGACATCCATGGTCAGAAGCGTTATCTCCATCAAGTTGTTCTCCGTAAAGTACTACGCTGTGCGTACTCATCCATTTGTTTCTGCTCAATACGATCAAGTTGTCGCTTACGGCTATCTTCAGCGCGTTGCTCCAATGTCTCAAACGCATTGAGTCGTTGCTGTTTTTCTCGCCAATGTTCCGTTGCAAGGTCGAGTTGCGCTTGCCAATGACGAAGTTGCTGTTTATGTTGCTCGATAGTTAATTCAAGTGTTTTGAGAAATTGTTGATAGTTTTGCCATGATGCTGATGACATGCCTCCCACATTTAACGTCTGGTTGAGACGAATACGGTATTCATCCTGATACCCGATCAACATATTGAGTTGCTGTTCCATCTGTTGATGACTCTGGCGGACTTGGGCTAGTTGGACAGCGGCTTGTTCTGCCGCTGTCTGTGCCAGTTCCCTCAGTGTCACTAAAGGTGACTGCTCCCGCATTGGAACCCTCTTTACTTTTCCTGATTATGTTCAGAATGAATCTAGTGTGATCAGTTGATTAAGTTGTTCACAAGCATGTTGATAGCTACATTGCTCTTGAATATCTTGTTGTAAGAATTTTGCTAATGATGGATAAAGGGCAATCGCCTTATCCAGCATAGGATCACTGCCTGCGGCATAAGCCCCTACATTAATTAAGTCGCGATTGCGCTGATAACTGGATAATAGCTGCTTAAATACTTGTACTCGGCGATAATGTGTTTTATCAATCAGTGAGGTCATCGCACGGCTAATGGACGCTTCAATATCAATAGCAGGGTAGTGACCCGATTCCGCCAGTGAACGCGAAAGCACGATATGGCCATCCAAAATAGCACGGGCAGAATCAGCGATTGGATCTTGCTGATCATCACCTTCTGTTAACACGGTATAGAAAGCAGTAATGGAGCCACCACCATCAACGCCATTACCGGCACGCTCAACAAGTGCGGGTAATTTTGCAAATACAGAAGGGGGATAACCTTTTGTCGCCGGCGGTTCACCAACGGCTAAGGCAATTTCACGCTGCGCCATGCTATAGCGAGTTAACGAATCCATAATTAATAAAACATGTTTACCGCGATCACGAAAATCTTCGGCAATACGGGTTGCATAAGAAGCACCTTGCATTCGTAAGAGTGGCGAAACATCAGCAGGTGCTGCTACTACCACCGAGCGTGCTAATCCTTCTTTACCTAGGATATTCTCTATGAAGTCTTTAACTTCACGACCACGCTCACCAATAAGCCCCACGACAATGACGTCGGCTTGAGTAAAACGCGCCATCATACCTAATAGAACACTTTTCCCGACACCCGAGCCGGCAAAGAGTCCCATACGTTGGCCACGACCGACCGTAAGTAGTGCATTGATGGCACGTACACCCACATCAAGTACATCTGTAATGGGGGTTCGTTGTAATGGGTTGATAGGTGGCGTAATCAGTGGTGCTCGATAACTGGTATCTGGCGGCGGTAAACCATCTAGGGGATCACCTGAGCCATCAAGTACGCGGCCTAATAGAGCATCTCCAAGAGGCAATTGTCGGCCTTCGCCTTCACGACCGGGGATCGATTGAGCGTAGACTCGAGCACCTGGGGTTAATCCTTCCACTTCTTGTAGTGGCATGAGTAACATTTGGCTACCGTTAAATCCGACGACTTCACTTTCAACTTCTTCAACCGTTTTACCAATGGTACGTTCTATTAAGCAGGTTGAGCCAAGGGGCATAACTAGCCCCTTAGCTTCCATGACTAAGCCTGTAGCACGGGTTAAGCGACCATATTGGCGAATGCGTGGAATTTTATTTAAACGAGATTCTGCTTCATTGAGCTTTTCTAACCAACGCCCCAATCTTGCGGTCATTACAACGCCTCCGGTGCAGCAAGACGACACAATTCATGCCAACGTGTCGCAATTGTGGAATCAAGATCACCATCATTGGTTACAACACGGCATCCCCCTACATGGATACTATTATCAGCCACCACTTTCCAACCGTGGGCGGTAAGAGAATCGCCTAATTCCTTTTCAATCAGAGGGATATGTTTAGGGTTAATCCGTAGCTGTGGATCCCCTGCAAACATCTGCTCTTGTTGCAACATTAGTGTAATTTGAGCAAGTAATGCAGAGCCATCACAGACCGCAGGTTGTCCAAGTACTTCTTTGGCCGCTGTGAGTGCTATCTGCATTAATCGTGAGGCAATAACACTATCTAAACCATTTAATGAATGCCTAAATTCAGCTAATAAGCCTTGCCATTCATTAATAAAAGGTTCTTGTTTAGCAATGCCTTGACGGATACCTTCTTCGATACCCGATTGTAATCCTGCCTGATAGCCTTCCTGATAACCCTGGTTTTTCCCTGCCTCAAAGCCTTCAGCATGGCCCAGTTTTTGAGCCTTTTCTTTCATGTCATCAAGCATATTAATTTGCTCGAGGACTTTCTGTTGCTGAACGACTTCTTTTTCTTGATTTTCGTCTTCCTTCTCGTCTAATTCAGTGTCTTCCTTGACTTTTAATTCCCAGTCAATAAGTTCTTTTGGAACCCAAGGCTTCCAGTTTGTATCAGTATTTTTATCAGACATAGGTATCGTCTCCTCCATGAAGAACAACTTCACCGCTCTCAGCTAAGCGACGTACAATAAGCAGAATTGCTTTTTGCTCAGCTTCCACTTGAGACATGCGAACAGGTCCACGAGACGCCAAGTCATCACGCATAATTTCAGCAGCACGCTGTGACATATTGTTGAGGAAATGATCGCGTAGTTCTTGATCGCAACCTTTTAATGCCACAACCAAGGATTCGGATTCCACTTCCTGTAGAATGCGCTGAATTGAACGGTTGTCGATATCGATAAGGTTTTCGAACAGGAACATTTCGTCGATAATTTTCTGTGCCAATTCGCCGTCGTAGTCGCGTACTGCGGTGATAACATTTTCTTCTTGCTGACTTTTCATCAAGTTGATAATTTCAGCTGCAGTACGAACACCACCCATTTTGCTACGTTTGAGATTTTGACCATCAAGTAAATTGTTCAGTACTTCTGTTAATTCAGCTAAGGCTGATGGCTGAACACCACCGAATGTTGCGATACGTAACATAACGTCATTACGTAATTTTTCATCAAACAGAGCAAGAATATCAGCAGCTTGACCACGTTTTAAGTGAACTAAAATGGTGGCGATAATCTGTGGATGTTCATCACGGATAATATCGGCAGCCATTTGTGGCTCCATAAAGTTAAGTGTCTCAATACCTGTTGTGGTTTCACGGGTTTCTGAGATCTCATCGAGCAGATTATTAGCACGCTCTTCACCTAAGGCTTTAACAAGTACAGAGCGTAAATAATCATTAGCATTCACATTTAATGCTGCATACTGAACAGCATCTTCTTCGAAGCTTGCCATCACATCAATGAGTTGTTGATTGGAGATCTGACGCATAGAAGACATCGCAATACTCAGTTGTTGCACTTCACGTGTCGTTAGATGTTTAAATACTTCTGCTGCGCGATCTTCACCCAATGTCAGTAACATAACGGCGCTTTTTTCGGTTCCAGTTAAGTCATTACTCATTGTTCTTTACTCATCCATTGACGAATTACCATGGCTACAACACGAGGATCTTTTTCTGCCATCTCTCGAATACGTTGGCTTTGTAATTCGGCACTAACACGTTGACGTGCTTGTTTACGTCTTGATTCTTCATCTAATTCGGCTTCGTTGACATCATCTGTCACTTCAAGCTTGGTTTTCAAAATCGCTTTTTGTGCGGCGACTTCTGCTTCACGGCGTTTTTCAAGTTGAGGTTTCACTAATTTACGCCATAAGATCCACGCGATGATAACAAGCAATAACCAGCGGCCTAAATCTAATGCTTTAGCCAATATTTGTGGATTTTCCCACATAGGAACGCTAATCACTGGCTCTTCGGTATCGTTAAATTGAGAATTAACCACACTTAAAGAGTCACCGCGCTCTTGGGAATAACCCATCGCTTCACGTACTAAACTTTCAATTTGTTGAAGCTGTTCATCGGTTAACGGAACTTGTTTATTTTCGACAATAGGCTCTTCACCTTCTGTTGCTTTTTTCTTGTCTTCTACGGTTTTGTAATTGACGATTACCGCAACAGAAAGGCGCTCAATATTGCCAACAGGTCGTTTAACATGACGAATACGACGATCTACTTCATAGTTGGTTGTTTCATCTAAACGGCTATTGCTGTTTGGATTACGCGTCATTGAACGATTAGCATTGGTTGATGTTGCTTTCTCATCAGCCGCCGTGTCTTTGGCTTTTTCAATTGGCGCTTGCGGTGGTGCAACAGGTTGATTAGATAACGCACCGGGCACACCGCCAGCTAACATGCCTCCATTTTGCTCACTTTGGCTCACTTGTTTTGAGCGTACTGCAGCTTGGTTAGGGGGCTGATTAGGCTTGTACTCTTCAGCGGTTTCTTCTGTATGAGAAAAATCAACTTGAGCGGTGACCTGCGCATGAACATTACCACGTCCAACAATAGGGCCTAATAGTGTTTCAATACGTTGCTGGTAGCGACTTTCCAACTCTTGGACATATTTGAGTTGAATAGAATTAAGATCACGACCTAAAGCATCGGGCTGTGTTAATAACTTACCGCTTTGATCAACAATGGTCACATTACTATCGGGCATACCTGCAACACTACTTGCTACAATATGTACGATGGCATTAATTTGACCTTCGTCCAAGGCTCTACCTTGTAGCAGACCTACTGTTACAGAAGCAGAAGGTGATTTTTGCTCACGAACAAAAAGAGAGGGTTTAGGCAATGCTAAATGAACACGAGCATTTTGCACTGGACCTAAGGTTTCGATGGTACGAGCAAGCTCCCCTTCAAGTGCACGTTGATAGTTAATCTGTTCACTGAACTGGCTGATCCCAAACTTTTCTTTATCAAGTAGTTCAAAACCGGCAGCTCCACCTTTTGGAAGCCCCGCTTGTGCGAGTTTCAGGCGTAATTCATGAACCTGATTGTCAGGTACCATAATCGCAGAACCATTTTGTGATAGGCGATAGGGTACATTCATTTGTGTTAACAGTGTGACAATTTCGCCACCATCTTTATCGCTAAGATTACTATAAAGCACTTTATAATCAGGGCTTTGTAGCCATAAAAAAGCAGCAACAAAAATGGCAATCGCCGCCGATCCCGCAATAATAAGCGGAATTTTCGGATCGGCTTTTATCCGGTTAATAATGGCGTTAAAACCTTTTTTCTGGTTCACAACGTCGGTTTTTTCGGCATTCATAGACAATCCTTGCCTTGTAGTTCGGGATGAATACTAAAAGCGTGGCGTAACAAAACAGACTCCCCTTACGCAAATAAATAAACCTACTCTCAGGTGTCTCATTATTGGCCTTTTGCGTTTCATTTAATGGCGTAATTAGCCTTTAACTTTTGCGTTAATTACTCGCTTTGGAATGAAGCCCTTGTGTTAGGGTATTACTCGGTAAGCGTGTTGGTTCACCTACTTACTATGACATTGATTCAAAAATTGAATTAGATGATTAACGCAGAGGTTTATATGTCAATTCCAGCTATTGAAAGTGTTCTGGATAAAATGCAAATTCAAACTTTACAAGCATCCAATATTGCCAAACCCCAGCCAGTACAGGCAGGATTTGCAACTCAGTTGGTTCAAGCAGTAGGTAAAATTAACGAAACTCGTGTTAATGCAACCAACAAAGTACAAGCATTTACGTTAGGTACGCCCGGTGTTGAATTAAATGATGTGATGGTGGATATGCAAAAATCCAGCATCTCATTACAAATGGGCGTACAAGTGCGTAATAAGCTGGTCGCCGCTTATCAAGAGATTATGTCAATGCAGGTGTGATAAAATTAACTCATTGAGATAAAAGAATATTATCTTTGTTGTGGCTCGATGGGGACATATAGGGGATAGGAGCATTCAATGTTTGGCTTAATAGCAATATTGGGTTTTGCTCGTATTCATGCATCTAAGCATCATATTATCCTGTACCATTTTTGCTGATGGGTCCCCCATCTGTTGATGAAGTGATAATATTATCTCTGAATGGGGGACCAATTTACTTATGCTACTACAAGCACAGAAGGTGAAAGAGGAACCCAGACAAAAAGAAGAGGAAGAAAATAAGGGCATCAATAGCGCAGCAGAAATTGATAATTGATTAATTATATAAATTAGGCCTCTTTATTTTTTAACGTAAAAGATAATCACAATATAAAGGTTAATTATAATGTGATTATCAATATGTTAAAATTAGACCCCAAAGTTAAAAGTGAGGATCACTTGGCCTGTATAATCAAGACCCATTGTAAGATCAGTACCATCTTCAGTTAACATTTTTTTTGAGTGCAAATAAGTTAGCGCAACATTATACACTATTTTATTTTCATTATAGAATGTAGCTTTAAAAGCCTTTCCAGATAATAAGTTAAGCTTATCAGGCGAGACATATTGTTGCTGTTCTGCTGTCCATCCAACGGTAGCACCTTTTACTATTTGGGACTCATTAGACCACTTACCATTATCATAACCGGAATCACCATCATTAGCTCGTGAAAGATAAGCATCTTTTCCATCAACTGTTACATCTTTCCACCGGTATGTAATTCCACCTACGGTTTTAGATGTATCGGCACTATCCACTAAATTAAAAGCGTGTGCTCTAAAATTGATATTCATATCGGGAGTTTGGATAAAGGAATTAGGATAGCCGTCAGTTGCTCTAAAAGTTAAAAAAGTTGATGTGTCACATGTCACTGTCAGTGTATTTGAAATAGATGGAAGTTGATTATAGGTCATATCGTTAGGTATCACGGACGGTGAAATATTCCCTAAATTATAGACTAAATCAGCATCGCCACCATTAATAGTACAAGTAGGTGGCTTAATATCACCATTGATTTTTAAGTTAGCCACAGGCGTTTTAGCCAATACCGGCGTTGATATTATACTCAGCATAGCAAGACTGAGTAATACTTTTTTCATATCATTATTCCTTTATTCTTTTTTAGAGGATAAATAACAAAACAATATTATATAATACACCTTTTATTCATTTATTTAATGTTAAATAAATATGTTTTTTAATATATCTAATTTAGACTTTCTTAAAGTGAGTTTATTTTACTATCCGATATTCTCTAAAAGAGATAATTAAAAATAGTGTTTTAATCCTGATAGGTAAATGTGGATTTTATATTAATTAAACAAGATTTGTAATTAGATACTCTTATTTAGATTATTTTATATTTTTATATAAATATAATTAAATTAATCAACTTTAAAACACTCATTTTTAATAAAATCCTTTCCGTCATTTTCGTATTCACAAGACAACATTTCCTATGTAAGCTGTACTAACTAACAACGCACTGAGTGACACAAACGATGCGCAGAATGTTGCAGCAAAAAATCATCCAAGTATGTGATACAAAAATAGCGCAAAAGGGAGAAGGGGTAGGCCTCTCTTTTTATGCTTTTTTTGCTAATAAAAATGATGATCCTGAATTATTAATGGAAGCGGCAACTTGGTGGATAATGACGCATAAATTAGATCATTTTGAAAAAGCCATAAAAATTAAGAAAATGATACAAACTGAAATGGACGCTAATCGCTAGATCTGTACGCTGTTATCATTTTTATCAACCTGATACGAAAAAACTGAAAATTATTGATTATTATCACATTAACGTCAGTCATAAACCGTTATGGTAATTTTATGATTAATAACGTAAACGGTGATGATATGGAATATTGGTTTATTGCGTATAAAGTGCGTTCCAGAAATGGTGATACCTACGCCGGGCATAAAATAGTAGAAACTGAGAGTGGGATCACACCCCATATTGCGTTAGAAAAAGCATGTCAGGAAGTTGCACAAGGGGCTCAAGCTGATATTCCTGCGGTGAGAGTTGTGGCATTTAATCGTTTATAAGCGTATCAATTAATCAAAATCTCGTTAAGATCATTAGCGAGATTTTTTGTTTTTATCTCAACTTCAACGGTAAGAAGAAAAATAAACACTTCGTTAATGATTTATTTTTAATCACTCTCTTCACTATCCCAATTCGCTATCACAATAAATAATAAATCTATTAAGATTTAGTCTCTTAACTTAGTGAAAGATTCGGTATTGTGTCTATTATCAGAGTAATTTTTTCGCTAAAAAAGCAGATAATGAATAGCATTAGTTTAATTAAGATGGCTATACAACAATTAATATACGACTTAACTTAAATAGTTATTAATTATGTGATCTGAACTGTGATAATGACTTTTTTATATTTGAATAAAAAAAGTGTCGTCGTTAAAGTTTACTTGAGCTAAGGAATAGCTCGATACAAGGAAATAGAGATCATATTTTGATTTTTTAGTAAAACATACAAGGAATTTTTAATTATGACAGTATTAACCGTTTATTTATGTGGTACCGGCGCTTCATCTTTTGATAATAATAATCATAATAATCCTGTTTATTGGCAAGGTGAGCTTGTTTCCACCTTGGCGCATAATAATCAAGATCGCGAATTTGCTCAGTGGTTTATTGTAGATGGCCCAGGTAGCGGTAATTTGCAAGAAGATGATTTATGGGTTGAAAGCCCTAATTATTCAGATTTAAAAGGCTCTTTATTTGGCAGTGGATGGGAAGAAAATGTTGAACATGCACTGTGCTTAATGAAAGGCAACTTTGACTGGCAACGTGAAAAGTTAACAGAACAACAATATAATCAACTGAAAAAAGCGGGTATTCCCATTGAAGATGTTGAAGTGACCGGCTCTTTTTTATGGCGTAAATATAATTATGGTGACCGCTATGTCACTCAACAACAACTTCAGCAACAAATTATTCGTACCTTTCGCAAAGATGGCATCATTCCCACCCAAGTGAATTTAATTGGTTGGAGCCGTGGTGGCATCACCTGTCATATGCTTGCCAATGCCATGTTAAAAGATCCCCTATTAAAAGATATTCCAGTCAATATTTTTGCTATTGACCCAGTTCCAGGGCCACTTAATTTCCAACCAGAAAAGGTGACACTAGGTAGTAATGTTAAGGAATATGTCGGATTTTATGCCATTGATGAACGTTCAAAAGGATTTGCTTGCGTTATTCCAACGGTGACTGCTGAGACGAAAATGCATATTTTCCCGCTTTCTGGACGTCATGCGACCTTAGTAGGCAATGCTGCTATTGATGGTAGTGAAGGTAAAAATGCACTATTTTCACCGGGGTTAATTGTGCGACATTTTGCAGAAAGATGTTTAACACGTTGGGGATGTCAATTAGCGAACAAGCTAGAATTAACTGATAAGGAGATATTTGAGCATCATACTGATATTAAAAATGATGCGGATAAATATATTGCTATGCGCCGTAAAACTTATTCCATATATGAAAGTAGCGGTGATGATGAACGTAAAGTTTCATTAGGTAAAGAGGGTAAAGCATTCTCTGATATATATGGGGCACAATATGAGCCTTCTATGGCATTAACCGCAGACTATTTTGCAAACCCTCAACTCTACGATGTGATCAAATAAATCATTTATTATCTATTTGAAACAGTAAGTTTATCGCCTGCCATGTGTAGGCGATTTTTATTTATCGGTGATGATATCAGTAAATGGAGAACAAATAGATGGGGAAGAGTAGGTGATGATAGCGATAGTCTAATGATATAGTGTAATAAATTGAGTTTTTATCATGTTATTTTTATATCATATCGTTTAATTGCTACAACGTTACCGATAACAAATAATATCGTATAGCAAGATATAACTCGGTAAATAAAGACGCCATTAGCTAATAAAACCGCTTTTGGCGCAGAGGAAAGTTATTTTAGATTGAGATCAGGATAATAACTATGCTCTGAAAACTGACCATAGCTATTTTGTACCCTCTGCTCTTGTTCAGTCTGTCTTATTAAAACAGCGAGCTTATCTAATCTTGCTCGTAATAAATTTCGCGTCTCATTTTCATTTTCGAGTATTTTCTTTAACATATTGGTGAGCTGCTGTTGTATTATCAGCTCACCCTCAGTGGGTTTTATCATCTTAGTGATAATTTCTACACTTTTTAAATAATCCATTTCCATTTCTATCAGCTGATCCCACTGCTGATTTTTGGCAAGCGTTAACATTTGCTCACTTAATTTCAAAACCTGCTCGTAAGCTGCCATTATATCCATATTTGCTGTCCACGCTTTTTAATAAGAATTAATCTGTGTGCCAATTTGTTGCCAAGCATCAGAAATTTCAGTTAATAACTTGATGACTTCATGAATTTTTTCTGGATTATTTTTTAAATTGGCATCGAGTAGTTGAGTGATCATATAGTCGTAAAGTAATGCTAAATTTTCAGCAAGCTCCTCCCCTTTTTCTTTATCCAGCCCCTGTTTTAAGCCGTTGCCAATAATGTTAATGGCTTTAGAAATATTTTCTCCTTTACCGGCGATATTTCCTTGTTCCATTAATATTAATGCACGGCGAAGGGCGCTTAGCGCCCCATTAAATAGGATTTGGATCAGCTGGTAAGGTGAAGCATTTAAAATCTCACTTTCAACATCAATTTGAGCATACATTTTACTGGCTGATTGTTGATACATAATATCCTAATATCCTACTTAAAAATTAACGTAATAAACGTTCAATTGATGCACTTGAGTTAGTCATGGAGTTGACCATTTTATCTAATAATTGAAACTGTTTTTTATAACGTTCCATCGTCGCTTCAATAGTACGTTTGGTATTTTTAATTTGGTTATCTAACGATTTTTTACGTTTTTTAACACCATCAGTGGCAATATCAAGTGTTCCGTCGTTTGATTGCAGCGTTTTTTTCAGGTAATTATAGGTTTGAGTACCAAAACCTGTTTCTTTACCATCCCCCATAAAAAACTCTTTGACGTTAGCGGGTTTTTCTTTTAATGCTTTATCGAGTTTTTTATCATCAACTTCTAATGTGCCATCAACTTTAAATTTAATGCCCATTTTATTAAGGGTATCAATCTCAGATGAAGATTGAGAACGAGTGATAAAGCTTTTTAGCTCAGACATAATCATCCGGCTAGTGGTATCACCTAATAACACACCATTGTCTTTAGAGGCATCTTCACCTTTTTCAACTTGGGTGTACTTGGTGAAATCTTTATAGGTTTTATTTAATTCATTATAGGCGTCTGTCCAGGCTTTTATGGCCTTTTTCATTGGCTCAATATCACGCGCAACCGCAATAATTTCAGGCTTATCTACGCCATCTTTATTATCATTGGTTTTTTTCTTAAGATTTAACGTGATCCCTTCAGGCGCATCTTTAATTTCATTAGTTTGACGTTCAATTTCAATCCCATTAATCGTTAACTTTGCATTATTTGCTTTAACGATCTCTGTCATTGCACCACTGTTTGTTTTAGTTGAGTAGCTAATAAAATCGTTAAGCTTACTATCACCTTCAACAGTGATTTCCATTTGAGAATCTGTACCTTCTTTACGAGAAGTCAGAACTAAATGGTTAACGCCATCTTGAGCTTTTACAATAGTGGCAGAAACGTTGCCTTCTTTTTTATTGATAGCATCACGTAATTCAATAATAGAAGTTTGGCTGTCTGTTAACTCTATTTTTAAAGGCTCTTTTTCACCTTTTTGGGTGATCACTAAAGTCCGTGTTTTGCCTTCACCTAATGTTTCACCAATAGGATCTTTGATATCACTGACGGCTTTTGATTTCAGTGTTTGAGCATGGGCAAGCTCTGTTACAGAGACCGTATAATTACCAATGCTTGCTTTACCATCAGTGGTTACTTTAAAGGCATCAAACTCATCATCAACTTTGGTGGCGACGATTTTATCGAATTTTTTTAATTCTTCAGATGCTTTCTGTAATTTATCTAATTGGCTACGAATTTTTCCATATGCAGTAATTTGTGCATCGTAGCTTTTCATCTGTTTGTCTAAAGGTTCAAGGCGTTTATTTTCCGCAGCCTCTAATTGCATCAATGTTTCGCCAAGCGGCATCTTGGCGCCTACTCCTAGTGCACTAATACCAGCCATACTGGTCTCCTTTCTGTGTTCGTAAAATAATCCCTACACAGCGTTATCGGAAGAATTGGCGAAAAGTTTACGTCTATTTACTATTTTTGATGAGGGAAACAGACCTCCATATAGAAGCCTTTTATTGTCATTGAATACTAAAGTCGAATTTTGCATTAAGAAAAATGGTTCATGGCGAGAATTGATAAAAATAATATAAAAAAATAATAAATTAATTTCTTTATATATCATTTGGTTAATGGCGATTCTATAAAAAATGACAGAAAAATTTGTTGGAAAAGTTAAAGGTTGTATCTGGGGTGCCGATAAACTTGTTGCCGGTGATTGACACCGTAAATGAATAGGCAAACTTTTATTTTATCGACTTGATTTTAAAGGAATCTAGCTATGGCACAAGTCATTAATACCAACTATCTATCCCTGGTAACTCAAAACAACCTGAACAAATCTCAGGGAACTTTAGGAAGTGCAATCGAGCGTCTGTCTTCTGGTCTACGTATCAACAGTGCAAAAGACGATGCAGCGGGTCAAGCAATTGCTAACCGTTTCACTTCAAACGTAAATGGTTTAACTCAAGCTTCACGTAATGCGAACGATGGTATCTCTATCGCTCAAACAACTGAAGGTGCATTGAACGAAATCAACAATAACTTACAACGTATCCGTGAGTTAACTGTTCAAGCGAAAAACGGTACTAACTCTAATTCAGATATCACTTCTATCCAAAACGAAGTGAAAGAACGTTTAGACGAAATCAACCGTATTTCTGAACAAACTCAGTTTAACGGCGTTAAAGTACTGAGCGGTGAGAAATCAGAAATGGTTATCCAAGTTGGTACTAACGATAATGAAACTATCAAATTTAACTTAGATAAAGTTGATAACGATACATTAGGTGTTGCTAGCGATAAACTGTTCACTGAAGCTACCGTTTCTAAAGGTGAGAAGAAAGCAAGTGCTGATGATGCTGTTATTGCTGATTTAGGTGTTGCTGGTGGTACTACTCTAAAAGCTGGTTTAACAGTTAAAAAATACGAAGAAGATGGCAAAGTTGTTGATGGTAAATTCGTTGCAACTGAAGGTGGTAAAAGCTACTTAGTTTCTGCTTCAGATTTTGAAGCTGATGGTACTACTGCTACACAAATCAACTTAAAAGCAGGTTCAGCTGTTGCTGGTAACGAATTTACTGCTGTTGCAGGTAAAGACGTTAAAACTTTAAACGTTAAAGATGACGCTTTAGCAACTTTAGACAAAGCTATCAACACCATTGATGAAAGCCGTTCTAAATTAGGTGCGATTCAAAACCGTTTTGAATCTACTATCAACAACCTAAACAACACTGTTAACAACTTATCTGCTTCACGTAGCCGTATCTTAGATGCTGACTATGCAACAGAAGTTTCTAACATGAGCCGTGGTCAAATCTTGCAACAAGCGGGTACTTCAGTACTTGCTCAAGCAAACCAAGTACCACAAACTGTTCTGTCTCTGTTACGTTAATTCGTACCCTGACACAAAAGATACCTTTCTATATCAAAGGCCCTCATCTGAGGGTCTTTTTTGTTATTTTATTTTATATTTAAACTCACTCTGTTTTAGTTTATTTTTTTCTCCCCATCTATTTTTGTTTTTTCTGCTAGTCATTATCTCTTATAAATTAATTAATTGGCTTTTTTTACTATTTTCGCGACGCGAAAACACATAAATACCTTCGATTTAATGACGATAGTGTTTAGGCAACGTTATTACAGGAGTGTAATAACAAACCTATTTATTAAAAATTTTCAAATAAAATTGAAGGAATATTGTATGGCACAAGTTATTAATACTAATTATCTGTCTTTAGTCACTCAAAATAATCTAAATCGTTCACAAAGTGCGCTAGGTAATGCGATTGAACGTTTATCTTCAGGTATGCGTATTAACAGCGCGAAAGACGATGCGGCAGGTCAAGCTATTGCTAACCGTTTCACTTCAAATATTAACGGTTTAACTCAAGCATCTCGTAATGCGAATGATGGTATTTCAGTGTCTCAAACCACTGAAGGTGCATTGAACGAAATCAACAATAACTTACAACGTATTCGTGAATTAACCGTTCAAGCGAAAAACGGGACTAACTCTAACTCAGATATCAACTCTATCCAAAACGAAGTTAATCAACGTTTAGATGAAATCAATCGTGTTTCAGAACAAACTCAGTTTAACGGTGTAAAAGTGTTGAGTGGTGAAAAGTCAAAAATGACCATTCAAGTGGGTACTAATGACAATGAAGTGATTGAATTCAATTTAGATAAAATTGATAACGACACATTAGGTGTGGCTAGTGATAAACTGTTTGATGCTAAAACAGAGAAAAAAGGGGTTACAGCAGCAGGTGATGCTATCGATGCAAACGCTCTGGGCATTTCGGGCGGTAAAAAATACGTGACTGGTATTTCAGTAAAAGAGTATAAAGTAGATGGTAAGGTTTCTTCTGATAAAGTTGTCTTAAATGATGGTAGCGACGACTACATAGTAAGCAAATCAGACTTTACATTAAAATCAGGTACTACTACTGGTGAAGTTGAGTTTACTGGTAGTAAAACCACTAAATTTACAGCAGATGCAGGTAAAGATGTTAAAGTTTTAAATGTTAAGGATGACGCTTTAGCAACTTTAGATAACGCAATTAGTAAGGTTGATGAAAGCCGCTCTAAATTAGGTGCAATTCAAAACCGTTTCCAATCTACTATCAATAACTTAAACAACACTGTTAATAACTTATCTGCTTCACGTAGCCGTATCTTAGATGCTGACTATGCGACAGAAGTGTCCAATATGAGTAAAAACCAAATCTTGCAACAAGCAGGTACTGCTGTGCTTGCTCAAGCAAACCAAGTACCACAAACTGTTCTGTCTCTGTTACGTTAATCCTTCATTAAACTCATCTTCAGATCCCACCCACAGCTATTTTTGCTGTGGGTGTTTTTTCATCAAAACAATCGTTTTTTTTATTAATCATGGATAAGTATTTCCATCGATAGGTTGTAGATAAAAAATAGATAAAAGATAAGTAATATGATTTATATGTTATTTTTTTATCAACAAAATACATATTTGATGAATACATTTCTTTCAATAAGACAAAATATCAATTTATTTAACGGTTTTTCTGCGGATTAGTATGACCCATCTTAAGGTACAGTATGTACTTGTAATGCAATAACAAATTAAATTATCAATGAAAACCCAATTTTCGCTGAAAATTTAGCATAGGTGAAAAAGAGGGGCTTTTGCTTCACTGTTCAGCCGATTGCTAACACTATTTCGTCGGATAATGGTTTCCGGTCTTTTATCCAAAGGTGTCTTTTGTTGTGAGTGATTTGTATACCGCCGAAGGCGTGATGGACAAAAATAGCCTCTGGGAGCGATATGTCCCTTTGGTTCGCCATGAAGCATTACGATTACAGGTCAAGTTACCTGCGAGTGTTGAATTGGATGATCTTTTGCAAGCAGGGGGGATTGGCCTACTGAATGCCGTTGAGCGTTATGACTCAATGCAAGGTGCCGCCTTTACTACTTATGCTGTGCAACGTATTCGAGGCTCTATGTTAGATGAGCTACGAAGTCGTGATTGGGCGCCCCGCAGTGTGCGCCGTAATGCAAGAGAAGTGACACAATCCATTCATCAGTTAGAGCAGGATCTAGGACGACCACCATCAGAACAGGAAGTTGCTGATCATTTGCAGATTGAGTTAGCAGAATACCGGCAGATCCTATTGGATACAAATAACAGCCAGTTGTTCTCTTATGACGAATGGCATGAAATTTACGGTGAAAGCTGTGAACCGTCTCAAGACGAAGATCACGATGACAATCCTTTACAAATGTTATTGGAAAGTGATATTCGCCAAAGAGTCATAGACGCGATAGAATTGCTTCCCGAAAGGGAAAAAATGGTTCTTACCCTGTATTATCAGGAAGAACTTAATTTGAAAGAAATAGGCGCAGTGCTTAATGTCGGGGAATCCCGCGTAAGTCAGCTACACAGCCAAGCAATCAAAAGGCTGCGAGCACGCTTAAACCCAGAGAAATAGAAGTTTTGCTTATTTTTGTTTTTATTTATTAAGACTACAACACAGGGCTTTATCTCTTATGTCTGTTTCAACACAAAAGAAACGGCCGCTAAGCCGTTACATTAAAGACTATAAACACAGCCAAACTCATTGTTTGCATTGCCATAAGGCGCTTGATCGGATTTCTCTCGTATTCAATCGCCAAGTTATCAATAAAGAAGCCATTTCTGAAATGACAGATTTAATTGATGATGAAACATGGGAAACCTTGCAAGGAAAGTTTTCTGCGCTGTGCCGTTTTTGTAGTGAGATTTACTGTAATAGTGAAACTGATTACTTTGACATTATGTCTTTTAAGCAGTATTTGTTCGAACAAACGGAGATGAGCCACAGTACTGTTCGTGGGTATGTGGTTCGTTTACGTCGACTCGATGAATTGCTGACTTCCACTAATTTTCCTCGTCAAGAATTTACGACAGAGAAAATTCAGTCAGACTTGAGTAAAAAGCTCACTCCCTCCGCATTTAGTAACTACAACATTGCCCTACGTAAGTATGAGCAATATCTTGATTGGTGCCAAGCGCCAACCTCGATGAGTAGTGGTCACTAATCGCATTCAAGAGAGACCTAAAAAAAGGGGTAACATTATGTTGCTCCTTTTTATTTTTTGTTCCAGAAATAAAAAAACCACCTTTAATAGATAAGTAAGTTAAAGGTGGTCTCAAAAATAAAGTGAGAAAGAGAACGTTGGGTTTAACTAATCGTCATTAAGCTGGCATTGCCTCCGGCAGCGGCGGTATTGACGCTTAATGCTCGTTCATGCAATAAACGCTCTAATAACAATGCTGTCTCACCACGTGAGAAGCCTTGTACTGAAATAATAGCCCCTTTACGTTGTGCAATTTGCTGACAAGTCTCTTTTAACTGATCACTATCACCATGATAAATAACGGCATTAATGCTTAGTGACTCATCTTGCCAGTTGTCCGTGAGTGTGATTGCTTTTCTGATCATATCAGGCAATTCACGATAGGTTTTTTGGGAGAAAACAGCATTATGGACAATAGCATGGCATCCTGATGCAAAGACTCCCGCTAACTGAGTAAATATATCTTGCTCATTATCTGAGAGACAAAGCACCTTGCCACAAGGGACTAATTGATAGGTATTACGCTCGCCAGTAGGCCCCGGCAATACGCGCAATGTCCCGGCTTGTGATGCATTGGCGTATTCTTCTAGCGCCTGATAATGTGCAGGTTCCGTTTTATTTGCTAACCACGTCATATAGTGATGATAGGTTTGTAATAACTTTTGTCGCATAGAGGCATCAAGGGGTAATGTTTCATCTTGACGTGCTAAGGTTTGTGTTATGGCATTTTCAGGACGTTTTGATAATAAACGATACAGATAAGCAGGGCCTCCAGCTTTTGGCCCCGTACCTGATAAGCCTTCACCACCAAAAGGTTGTACCCCGACAACAGCACCTACCATATTGCGGTTCACATATAAATTTCCTACTTTTGCATGAGTCGCTACATAAGCGATAGTTTCATCAATACGGGTATGAACCCCCATCGTTAATCCATATCCAGTCGCATTAATTTCATCTAATAAAGCAGGCAGATCTTGGCTTGAGTAACGTACGACGTGCAGTACAGGGCCAAAAATCTCTTTTTTAAGTGAGCTAATTTTATCTAACTCAATTAAGGTAGGAGGAACAAAAGTACTGTTATTTTCAGCCTGTTTAGTAAGTTGATTATAGGTTGCTTGATAAACGTCAAAACCCGCTGTGCGCATAGTTTGAATATGTTTTTCAATACCCGCTTTTGCCTCTTTATCAATTACAGGGCCAATATCTGTTGATAAGAGACTTGGATCACCTATTATCGCTTGAGCCATTGCGCCTTTTAACATTTCAATCGTGCTATCAGCCACCTCTTCTTGAATACAGAGAATACGCAAAGCAGAACAACGTTGACCCGCACTATCATAAGCAGAGGCCATAACGTCAGTGACCACTTGTTCCGTTAAGGCAGAAGAGTCGACAATCATAGCGTTTAAGCCACCTGTTTCAGCAATTAAAGGAACAGGGCGACCTTCGCTATCGAGTCTGCCCGCTAAGGTTTTTTGCAAAATGTGGGCAACTTCGGTAGAGCCTGTAAACATCACACCACGCACGCGTTCATCAGCCACTAATTGTGCACCAATAGTCTCCCCTTGACCCGGTAAGAGTTGTAATGCACTGCGAGGTACTCCTGCTTGATAAAATAGTTCTACGGCTTTAAAAGCAATCAGAGGGGTTTGCTCCGCAGGTTTGGCCAGTACGGTATTACCTGCCGCTAACGCCGCTGCAATTTGTCCACTAAAGATGGCTAATGGGAAGTTCCAAGGACTAATACAGACAACAGGGCCTAAAGGACGATGGGTATTATTATCAAAATCATTTGCCACTTGTGCTGAGTAATAATAAAGAAAATCAATCGCCTCACGCACTTCTGCAATAGCATTACTATAGGTTTTGCCCGCTTCTCTTACTAAGACCCCCATTAATGGGCCCATTTGCTGTTCCATCAGCTCAGCCGTGCGGACTAAAAATGCCGCTCTTTCCGCAGGTGGGGTTGCAAACCAAATTTCACCATTTTCTTGGGCAATATCTAAAGCAAAATTAGCTTCGGCGGCCGTTGTTTCACGTACTGTACCGACGACATCGGTGTGATTTGCCGGATTGAGTATAGATTGTGGTGCAATCACTTCTTCTGCACTATTACACTCACCACCAATGAGCGGATGGCTGTGAATTTTTTCCATCGCAGAGGTCAGTAATGCACTGGATAATGAGGCTAAACGATGCTCATTAGACATATCAATCCCCGGTGAATTTTTACGCTCATCACCATAAAGCTGCATTGGGAGCGGGATTTTAGGATGTGAAAGTCCGATTTGTCCTTCAGCTTGCGCAATTTTATTGATCTCTTTAACCGGATCGGCAACTAATTCATCTAAGGAGATGGTGGTGTCAGCGATACGATTTACAAACGAGGTATTTGCACCATTTTCTAATAATCGACGCACAAGGTAAGCCAGTAGGGTTTCATGAGTACCTACTGGCGCATAGATACGACAAGGGCGACCAAGTTTACCATCAGCAATTTTACCCACAACTTGTGCATAGAGGGGTTCACCCATACCGTGTAAGCATTGGAATTCATATTGACCAGGATAGTAATTTTGACCCGCTAGATGATAAATGGCTGATAAAGTATGGGCATTATGCGTGGCAAATTGCGGATAAATATAATTCGGTGAAGCAAGCAGTTTTTTCGCACACGCAAGGTAAGAGACATCAGTATACACTTTACGGGTATAAACAGGGTAATCTTCCAGTCCATCCATTTGCGCGCGTTTAATCTCACTATCCCAATAAGCCCCTTTTACTAAACGGATCATTAAACGGCGACGACTGCGGCGAGCTAAATCAATAATATAATCAATCACTAAAGGGCAGCGTTTCTGATAGGCCTGAATAACAAATCCTATACCATTCCAACCCGCTAATTCAGGCTCGAAGCAGAGTTTTTCTAATAAATCGAGGGATATTTCCAGTCTATCCGCTTCTTCTGCATCAATATTAATACCAATATCATATTGCTTGGCTTGTAGCGTTAAAGAGAGTAAGCGAGGGTAAAGCTCCGACATCACTCTATCATATTGAGCTCGACTATAACGGGGATGTAACGCTGAAAGTTTAATGGAGATCCCCGGTCCTTCATAAATACCTCGTCCATTAGAGGCTTTACCAATGGCATGGATGGCTTGTTGATAAGAGACTAAATAGTCTTGCGCATCTTTTTCCGTTAAGGCCGCTTCTCCTAGCATATCATAGGAATATCTAAAGCCTTTTTCTTCAAGTTTGCGTGCATTGGCTAACGCTTGGGAGATAGTTTCACCAGTGACAAATTGTTCCCCCATTAACCGCATCGCCATATCAACGCCTTTACGCACTAAAGGTTCACCACTTTTAGTTAAAATGCGATTTAGAGAATTAGATAATTTCTCTTCGTTATGGGTAGAGACGAGTTTGCCTGTAAACAGTAGACCCCAAGTGGCGGCATTGACAAACATAGATTGGCTTTGCCCTAAATGCGAGCGCCAATTGCCATGGCTAATTTTATCTCGGATCAGGGCATCACGGGTTGCTTTATCAGGAATACGCAATAAAGCTTCGGCTAAACACATTAAGGCAACCCCCTCTTGGGAAGAGAGAGAAAACTCTTGCAGTAAGCCTTGTACCAGACCTGAGCGTCCAACACCCTGTTTTTGTTTGCGTAATTTTTCTGCAATGGAGTAAGCCAGTTTATGCGTGGCTTGAGCCTCATGTTCAGGTAACGTTGCCTGCTGTAGTAGCATAGGCACTGCTTGTGTTTCAGGTATACGATAAGCAGAAGTAATTGCCGAGCGTAACACCGATTGTGGGTGGATCTGCTCTGCAAATTCTAAAAACGGTTGATAATGTGCCGTTAGGGGATCAGTGCTTTCTTCAATATCTTGCTCAGCCTGTGTGATAGGGGTTAGGGTGAGCTGATCATTTTCAATTTGTTCAAGATAATTGAAGATGGCTTGTTTAATTAGCCAATGAGATGTTCTATCTAATTTTTGTGCAGCATCTTTTAATCTATTACGGGTTTCTTCATCAAGTCTAACACCCATTGTTGTGCTACTCATGCAGTGCTCCTCATATCGTGCATCTTACTTATACGGCACATTGACCAGTTATTTTTCTTAATATCAGCCATGTTGCAACTTTGTGCAACATTGTTAACAATAAATTTATAAATAATGTGAAAGTTGTCAGGTTTTATAAATGGTTAAAAAATATTATCTTAGATGGATAAATAAATAATACTTATAATTCATTTGGTTATATGTTTTTCTTCAATGAAGAGATAATATTAATCTCTTTCAACAGAAGCAAATAGTGTGAAGTTACATACAAAAATTAAACACCAATACGTTAATTTCTTGTTAAATGCTTATAACCTATTCTAGGATTGATATGAATGTTTTATTTGTTACAGTAAGAAATTATTTTAAATAAAAACTGATAAGGTCATTGGTGTGCAACGAAGTGCAACGTTCCTGCATAAGTTGAAAGCATAGCAATTGATCGTAACAGATATATGGAGAACTGCGATTATGGCTCTAAATTCGCCAATGCTAATTACCTTTACGATCTATATATTGGGGATGCTTTTTATCGGCTATCTAGCGTATCGATCAACAAAAAATTTTGATGATTATATTTTAGGGGGCCGAAGGCTTGGTAGTGTAGTAACGGCACTTTCTGCGGGCGCTTCTGATATGAGTGGCTGGCTATTAATGGGGTTACCAGGTGTGGTTTTTTTTGCGGGGATCTCCGAAAGTTGGATAGCCATTGGTTTATGTTTAGGTGCATGGCTTAACTGGCGTTTAGTTGCAGGGCGCTTACGTTTACAAACAGAAAAAAACAATAATGCACTGACTTTACCAGACTATTTAACTTCTCGCTTTGATGACAAAAGCAAAATGCTACGCATTATTTCTGCGTTAGTTATTCTTATTTTCTTCACTATTTATTGTGCATCAGGTGTCGTCGCAGGAGGTATGCTTTTTGAGTCTACCTTTGGCATTCCTTATCATGAAGCGATGATCTATGGTGCACTAGCAACCATTGCATATACTTTCCTAGGTGGTTTTTTAGCGGTAAGTTGGACGGATACGGTACAAGCCACATTAATGATTTTCGCACTTATTCTGACACCAATTATTGTTATTTTCTCAATTGGTGGAATTGACACCTCTATAGAGATCATTAAAGCGAAAGATCCGGCTTATCTTGATATGTTTAAAGGGCTTGATTTTATTGCTATTGTTTCATTATTAGCTTGGGGATTAGGTTATTTTGGACAGCCTCATATTCTCGCGCGTTTTATGGCTGCAGATTCAAATCAAACTATTCGTAAAGCGCGTCGTATTGGTATGACTTGGATGATCCTCTGTTTAGGCGGAACGGTGGCGGTGGGCTTCTTTGGTATTGCTTATTTTGAAGTTAATCCGGCCGTTGCAGGTCCGGTTATGGCTAAAAATGAGCGTATCTTTATGGAATTAGCTTCGTTACTTTTTAACCCGTGGATAGCTGGTATTTTGTTATCTGCGATTTTAGCTGCGGTAATGAGTACGTTAAGCTGCCAATTATTAGTCTGCGCCAGTGCATTAACTGAAGATTTATATAAGCCTTTTATTCGTAAAAATGCCAGTCAAAAAGAGCTAGTTTGGGTTGGTCGTGGCATGGTGTTATTAGTTGCGGTTATCGCTATTTATTTAGCCCGTGATCCAGAAAATAAAGTACTTGATTTGGTGAGTAATGCTTGGGCAGGATTTGGTGCTGCATTTGGTCCGGTGATCCTTATCTCTGTCACTTGGAAACGTATGACTCGTAATGGTGCTTTTGCGGGAATGTTAATTGGTGCATTAACGGTACTGGTATGGATGCAATATAAATGGTTCGGTCTTTATGAAATTATTCCGGGCTTTATTTTCGCATCCATAGCCATTGTTATTGTCAGTTTAATGGGTAAGTCACCAACGGCAGAAAATCAACAACGTTTTGATGAAGCAGAAGCGGAATATCGTAACACTTAATTATTAATAAGCAGTGAGATTTTATTTAATGAAATACCATCTATATAAAAATATAGGTGGTATTTTTTTGGCAAAATAACAGTAAATATTAACCATTAAAGAGTTTTGTTTAGCATGATATTAATAGCATTAAGATTGCTTAATCAAAGCGATATTTAACCCATCAAATTTCATTGATACTGTTATTAGTCAATAATACTGATACTAATATTATTATTGGTTTAATATTTTGTAAGACACTTATTTTACAGTTACAATTTATAGGTTAAATGTTAGTCAGCTATATAACGCAATTAATGAGCGTGATAATCATTATATGTTTAGACACTTTTGCGACACTCAGCGATAGAAACAAAAAAGCCACTTATCTCTAAGTGGCCTATCTGCCTGATTACTCAGCGTAAATTTGGTGGGTTGTGGGGGGCTCGAACCCCCGACCAATTGATTAAGAGTCAACTGCTCTACCAACTGAGCTAACAACCCGATGCGCTAATTATTCTCCTCTCTTAAGGGCGGGTCAACCCTTAATTTGAAATTTTTTCCAAATGTATAAAATATCGTCTATTAAAATGAAGAAAGGATATTATTTGGTTATCAAATCGTCACTCATTTTACTAAAAGTGATCTTTTCATTACTTATTCTGAGATTTGTGTCACAATAATTTCGCAAACTTAGCCACGGCGAAAAAATAAAAAAGTGGCGTAACAACATCAAAAATATGAAAACATTTCAGGTATTGTATGGAAGAGCAAACAGAAGTTACTCAGCCCGTTAGAGTGAAAAATGCCACTCTACAACGCGGGCTAACCAATCGTCATATCCAATTAATCGCTATTGGTGGTGCTATCGGTACTGGTTTATTTATGGGTTCTGGGAAAACCATTTCGCTAGCTGGGCCATCGATTATTTTTGTTTACATGATAATCGGCTTTGTCCTGTTCTTTGTTATGCGAGCAATGGGAGAGCTATTATTATCAAATTTAGAATATAAATCATTTAGCGATTTTGCCGGGGATTTATTAGGGCCTTGGGCTGGCTTTTTTGTTGGATGGAGTTATTGGTTTTGCTGGGTTATCACCGGTATCGCTGATATTGTTGCCATTACCTCCTATATTAGTTATTGGGCGCCCAATTTTCCTGAATGGGGAACGTCTTTTATTTGTGTGCTGACACTACTTATTTTGAATTTAGCCACAGTAAAATTATTTGGGGAAATGGAATTTTGGTTTTCGATGATCAAAATCACCGCTATTGTCTCTTTAATTATTGTTGGTATCGTATTGATTAGCATAAATTTTCAATCTCCAGCCGGCCACACGGCAACTATTGAAAATATCTGGAATGATGGCGGTATGTTCCCTAAAGGGATCAGCGGATTTTTTGCTGGTTTTCAAATTGCTATCTTTGCCTTTGTGGGGATTGAACTAGTAGGTACAGCAGCGGCTGAAACACGTGATCCTGAGAAATCATTACCTAAGGCGATTAACGCTATTCCTATTCGTATTATTACTTTTTATGTTTTGGCTTTGGCGATTATTATGTCAGTAACGCCGTGGCGTTCGATTTTGGCAGACAAAAGCCCGTTTGTAGAACTCTTTGTCATGATTGGTATTCCAGCCGCAGCCAGTTTAGTTAACTTTGTGGTATTAACGGCAGCCGCCTCTTCAGCAAATAGTGGTATCTTCTCAACCAGTCGTATGCTATTTGGTTTATCGAAAGAGGGGGAGGCACCAAAACAGTTTAGCCAGCTATCAAAACGTTCAGTACCTGCCAATGGTTTACTCTTTACGAGTCTCTGTTTATCTTGCGGTATTGTGCTAATTTATTTTATTCCAGATGTGATGCGGGTATTTACGTTAGTAACAACGGTCTCTGCGTTATTATTTATGTTTATTTGGAGTATGATCTTATGCTGCTATTTAGCATATCGTAAGAAACGTCCTCAATTACATCAACAATCTATTTATAAAATGCCATTAGGGATAGTGATGTCATGGCTATGCTTAGCATTTTTTGTGTTTATGGTCGTGTTATTGGCATTTGAACATGATACCCGTCAAGCACTGATGGTAACGCCCATTTGGTTTATTGCTTTAGGAATAGGGTATCATTTTGTGAAAAAGCGTAAACAAAAAGCACAATTAAAAAATTAATCTTTTTTAGTTGAATTGATGGTCATTGGATAAATATAACCCTATCTTTTTCGATAGGGTTATATTTTAATTTGAGTTAAACCATTAGTCAGAATATTTTGAATATAAATTTATTATTTTATTTTTTTAATTGAAAATTTAAAGCAATGTATTATTTTAAAATAAATTTTATTTTCTCTAAGTATAATTTAATTAAAAAACTTTAAGTGCATGTAAATTATACATATCTATTATTATTAATCTATTTCTTAAATATGTTAACTATATCCGGTATTTTTTTCAAAATAGACTATCCTACAATTAAAAAATAATAGGAGGCGATATGTATAAGACTATTTTGGTTCCCATTGATATCGATGAAGATAACTTACTAAATAAAGCCATTACATTAGTGGAGAACATTGCCAAAAGAGAAGATCCCTATGTCCATTTTTTGTATGTTTTACCAAAGTTGCCACAATCTTCTTATTATCGCTTAGTGATGAATGGCGATCAACTTGACCAAGTATGTTTAAAAAAATCAGCAGAAAAAGAGTTAAAAAAAATTATTGCTCGATTTGATTTACCGGAAGATCGTATTGAAACGCATATCTGTATTGGTAAACCACGGGATGGCATATTGCAGATAGCCGATCAGGTTAATGCTGATTTAATTGTTGTTAGCTCACATAATCCTGAAGCAGACAGCTATCATTTAGGCTCAACAGCGGCAGATATTACCCGTTATGCGAAACGTTCAGTGATGGTAGCAAGATAGCCGACTCTTTATTTTATTAGCAATACCATTAAGCGGTTGATGGCGTCTCATCAACTGCTTTTTTAATTTGGCACTCTAGCTGTTTTTAATTATCATGCATTATCCCCTATAAGATAATAATTAAAATTTATGCTTACTATTACGGCACTACTAGAAAATAAGACAAGCGATCCCGCCCTTAGCCATTATCCAGGCCTTTCACTGCTATTAGAAGACACTGAAAGCGAAAGTAAAATTTTATTTGATACTGGTAAAGATCTCACTTTTATCAATAATGCTAAAAAAATGGCGATTGATTTGACGTCATTAACGACAATTGTTATTTCCCATGGGCACTATGATCATTTTGGTGGATTAACTCATTTAAATGAAGATTTCTTTATTACTAAGCCACATATTATTGCCCATCCTGATTTATTTTCAGTACGTTATTCAGCACTTTTTATGGGGCGCCAGTCTATTAAATTTAAGCGCCTTACTCCATTTTTTAACCGACAGCAGCTAGAACAGCAGTTTTCATTTCAGTTAACAGTGACACCTAAAGCTATCGATAAAAGATTTATCTATTCTGGTCAAGTGACAGAGCGTCAAATACATAAACGTTATGGCGTTATTGTCAGTGAAAGTAGCGAAACGGATGATTATGTACTTGATGATAGTTTTCTAATTTGGCAAGGTCAGCAAGGACTGGTGATTATTACAGGATGTAGCCATTCTGGTATTGATGCGATTATTCGCCATGCGAAAAAAATAACAGGAAATGACAAGATCCAAGCTATTGTCGGAGGGCTACATCTTCGCTGTGCCTCACTGGCGGCGTTAAAAAGAGCGAAAAAAGCAATAGGTCACCATGTTGAGGTTTATGGTTGCCATTGTACCGGTGCGCTTGGCCGTAGCTATCTTAATGCCAAAGATTTTAATACAGGGCAAAGATTATTTTTTAAATGATACATCAATATGTTAATCAAAAATGGGATGGTTGATTTTAGTGTGGGATTAAAAAAAGGTTTTTGATTTTAATCCTAGCATTTTTTATTAACAATGTATCGTCAATTATCAACGGATCACTAAAACAGAACAATTGGTGTTGTTAACAATATAATCTGCAGTAGAGCCAAGCAATATATTATGTCTATTACGAGAGCTAGAGCCAATGACAATAGTGTCTACATCCATCTTATTGGCGAGTTCGAGAATATTATAATTTGGTGTCCCTATAAGGGCATGGCATTGGTACTGCTCTTTAGGTAATTGGAATTGTTGTTGCACACAGTGTGCTAGTTTTTCAGTTAACAAAATAACGGCTTGATGTTTTTTCTCTATAACTGAAGGGCTATCACAATCAAGCCCATAAGCTTCAAGAGAACGTAAATTAGGCATGACTGTGACAAAATGAAAATAGTGATCAGCTTTTCTTGCTAGAAATTGAATATCTTTAACCATACGGTGAATTCTATCATCTTCTAATAAGTCAATTGCTACCAGTATTGTTTTAGCCATAATTTACCTTCTGTAAAAAATTAACCTTTTCACTCGAGTAGTATAGGTAATTTAGTGGCTAAGCTGAAATTTAAAGATGAATATTGCGATTATGGCGCCATTATTTTGGGGTTTTTAGCCCTAAAAGATAAAAAATAGGTGTGGAAAAAAGATTGTTCTATTAAACTTGTGCCAAGTTAACGACAGGTAGTTTACTATCATTATTTGTTATCAATAAATGATAACCTTAGGTTATAAAGCTATGAGAAAATCAAGCGAAGAATTATTAAAATGTATTGCAACAATATTACAATGGGTGCTGAATTGCGGATTACTTATTCTAGCCATCGTATTAGTCAGTTTTTTGATCAAAGAAACTTATGTTATCGCCTCTTTATTATTTAACTTAGCTGCTGAAGAATCTTCTTATCAGTTATTAGAAGGAATTTTGATCTACTTCCTCTATTTTGAGTTTATCGCATTGATTGTAAAATATTTTTTATCCGGTGGTCATTTTCCTTTAAGGTATTTTATTTATATAGGTATTACAGCTATTGTGCGTCTGATTATTGTTGAACATAAAGACTCGGTAGATACTTTGATTCAGTCCGGCGCCATTTTATTGCTCGTTATCGCGTTATTTATTGCAAATACCGAAAAATTAAAACGAAGCTAACCGAATAACAATATGTCAACAATGCATTGAATAGTCTCTGTGCATTAAGGTTTTCCGCATGATTGGGGGAGATATGTTATTATCTCTCCCAATTTTATTTTGGAATATGTAAAAATATTATGTCTTATCAATGTCCACTTTGCTCCCAGCCACTTGCTCTTAAAGCCCATAGTTGGGTTTGTGACAATCACCATCAATTTGATTGTGCTAAAGAGGGGTATGTTAATTTACTCCCGGTACAATTTAAACGTTCTAAAGAGCCGGGGGATAGTGCAGAGATGATTAGTGCTCGGCGTGATTTTTTAGATGCGGGCTTTTATCAACCAATGCGAGACAAAGTGGCTCAATTAGTGGCTGAACATTTACCGGAAGATAATCCTCAGGTGTTAGATATTGGTTGTGGAGAAGGGTATTATACCTATCAGATATATCAACAACTAAAGTCAAAAAATCCACAAGTCTATGGCTTAGATGTGGCGAAGGTTGCCATTAAATATGCAGCAAAACGCTATGCCCCTATTCAGTTTTGTGTTGCGTCCAGCCAACGTCTGCCTTTTTGTGATGCGTCATTAAATGCAGTGGTACGTATTTATGCCCCTTGCAATGCCGGCGAATTAACACGAGTTATTGCTCAAGGTGGATATATTATTACGGTGACACCCGCACCGCGCCATCTTTATCAACTTAAAGCGTTGATTTATTCAACAGTGCATCTTCATCCACTAAAAGATGAAATATTTGCTGGGTTCAAGCTAATAGCACAGCATAAAGTTGCTTATAATATGGCGTTAACAGGTAAACAAGCGGTTGATTTATTACAAATGACGCCTTTTGCTTGGCGTGCGAGTGAAGAGGTAAAAGAGACATTAGATAAAACAGAGCAATTTGCTTGTGAAACTGATTTTTTAATTCGTGTTTATCAACGTGTTTAGAATAAAAAAGCTTAGGTTGTGTTCATACCTAAGCTTTTTCATATTATGACGACTTAATGTGCGTACATAAACAGATCAAGATGTTCAAAAAGAATATTAAAGCCGATAGCAATCAACACCATACCCCCGATAATTTCAGCTTTTTTGCCAAGCACAGGGCCAATATAGCGACCGATCAGCATACCCAGTGTTGCCATAATCATGGTCATCATACCGATGGTCATCGCGGTATGGACAATATCGACTTGTAGAAAGGCTAAGCCGACACCAATTGCCATCGCATCAAGGCTGGTGGCAATACCTGTCGCAATTAAAGAGAGTGAACCGTGACGTTGAGGAGCCTCTTCACAAATGCAATCATCACCACGCTTTAAACTCTGATAAATCATTCGTCCACCCAAGATAACCAATAAACCAAAGGCGACCCAGTGATCCCACTGAATAATATATTGACTGGTATATAAACCTAATGCCCAACCAATAATCGGGGTGCTTGCTTCAATAATACCAAAGATAAAACCGGTGCGGAGGGCTTCACGAAAATGAGGTTTATGTAAGGTGGCGCCTTTACAGACAGCGACGGCAAATGCGTCCATAGAAAGAGCAAGGGCGAGAATAATTGTGGCGTAAAAACTCATAACAATAGCCTCGGTTGGAGTGTTTCCATATACACACAATTGACCCCCAACCAAAGAAGTACAATTATGTGTCTATGGTCTTGCCAACCAAATAATGGCGTCTGTACCACGCTAAATAAAAATAAGCGAGTATGTTGATACAGACTTCTTAAAATAATGAGATTTATTTTAAGACAGGCTACTCCCCAATGACTTGATGCAGAAGATATCATATTATTTATGAAAGGCAACATATTATTTCATATATTTAAAAGATGATATTGATAATAATTATCATTATTATTTTTTCGTTTGAAAATATATTTTTTATATTATTATCATGTTAAAAAAATGATAAAATTCAATATGATGAAATATTAACCATATAATAAACAATGTGTTTATTTATTTTTATCTTATTTTTTAGATAAAATAAAAAATTAATACACACATAAATTATAAGTTATAAAAATGAGAATAAATTAAATGAAAGTTAAATAAACCTATATTTGGTAGGTATATAGTTATTAACTGACATTTTAAAATAGATAAGTAATTTATAGATAAATAATATAGGTGTTATTTATAGGGTTATTATTTTTAATCGATTTAACTATTATTTAAATAAAAAAAGTCCATTTATTATAAATGGACTTTAGAAATAAAATCAGGCTAATTAGTCACATTGAACTTTTATTGCTAATCCACCACGAGAGGTTTCGCGATATTTTGCGTTCATGTCTTTACCTGTTTCGTACATGGTTTCAATCACTTTATCAAGTGAAACTCGTGGTTCACTGGTACGACGTAATGCCATACGAGCAGCATTTACCGCTTTAACAGAGGCAATTGCATTACGTTCAATACAAGGAACTTGTACTTGTCCTGCAACAGGATCGCAAGTTAAACCTAAGTTATGCTCCATACCGATTTCAGCAGCAACACAGACTTGTTCAGGGCTAGCACCGAGTAATTCAGCAAGTCCTGCGGCAGCCATTGAGCAAGCAACGCCCACTTCGCCTTGGCAACCCACTTCAGCGCCAGAAATAGAAGCATTCATTTTGTAAAGAATACCAATCGCCCCTGAGGCTAAGAAATAACGGGTATAAATTTCAGGCGTGACCTTTTCAATACAGCGATCGTAATAAGCCAATACAGCTGGAACAATACCACATGCGCCATTCGTTGGTGCGGTGACCACTCGTCCACCTGCGGCATTTTCTTCATTCACTGCCAGTGCAAACATATTGATAAGATCAACGACTTTCATCGGATCGTTAGACAGGCTATTACTGGAAGTTAATAAACGATTTAGTGACGCAGCACGGCGAGGAACACGAAGTGGTCCCGGTAATACGCCTTCGGTATTTAAACCATGCTCGATACACTCTTGCATGGTTTTATAAACATCAGCAAAATAGGCACTAATTTCGGCTTGAGTATGAAGATCTAGCTCATTTTTCATCATTAAGCTAGAGATTGATAATCCGGTTTCTTTACAATGTTTTAATAACTCTTCAGCGCTTGCATAAGGATAAGAAACAGGTTGGCTGTCAAGCACAGATTTGCCGAAGTTTTCTTCATCAACAATAAATCCACCACCAATAGAGTAGTAGGTTTTACGATAAATTTCTTTGTCACCTGCAAAGGCATGAATTGTCATGCCATTTTCATGTAATGAAAGATTATCATTGCTAAAATGCATACTTTCAGCTGGAAAATCGACAACTTTTAATCCATTTGCTAATGGTAAACGGCCAGTTTCTTCAACTTCACGAATAAAACCGGGAATGCTGTCAATATCGACAGTAGCGGGTGCATTACCTGCTAAGCCCATAATAATTGCGATATCAGTGTGGTGACCTTTGCCTGTCAATGACAATGAGCCGTATACATCAACAGCTACGCGAGTGACAGACGCAATCAGATCCTGGCTGACTAAATCATCGACAAATTCTTTCCCCGCTTTCATGGGGCCTACGGTGTGAGAGCTAGATGGCCCAATGCCCACTTTAAACATGTCGAAAACGCTAATCACGTCAGACTCCTTAATAAGAGTGAGGGTTAAAAAAATAATAAAAATATAGTTATTTATAGTAAGGGGAGCGTTTTTACGATTATATCGTCCCGTTAATAGTCTAGTTTACAACATTTTTTTAAAATAGCTAAGTACAGTTGTAGTGGTGACGATAAAAAGATAGCGTAGGGTAATAAAATAATAAATTAAGTAATATGCAACGCGAGGTTATGTAAAATAGCTGCGGTTAGTCCCCACACCAAATGCCCTTCATAAGGGTAAAAATAGATGCGATGCATTTTACCGGCACGACGAAAATCTAACGGTAAATAGCGCTGAGTATTGAGTACATAACTTAATGGCATTTCAAAGACAGAAGCGACTTCTGTGGGATTATGCCGTAAAGATAAATTGGGGGGGATCACCCCGACAATGGGGGTCACTAAATAACCTTCTGAACTGCGTAATGGGGCTAATTGGCCGATCACAGAAACCATACTGGGCGGAATATCGACCTCTTCATGGGCTTCACGTAATGCCGTTTCAATGAGGCTTTTATCTTGTGGATCGCGTTTCCCTCCGGGGAGCGCAACTTGTCCGGCATGAGAGCGCAACGTTGATGCGCGCTCTGTTAAGAGGATCGTTGGATTAGGCTTATTGATAATCGGCAGTAAAACCGCTGCCGATTTTTTAGCATCAATAGGCTGATTTACCGGCTCGGGTAAAGTAAGTTGAAAGCGATTGATAAAGGTATCAATAAGTGTCATCGGGAGAAACTTCACTTAAAACAGTTAATATTTGACCAAGTTTATCAAAGGTTTCTTGGTACTCTTGTTCGGCAACGCTATCAGCGACAATTCCACCCCCCGCCCAACAGTAAATTTTATTTTTTTCCGTCAGTAGGGTTCTAATTGAGATATTAGTATCCATCGTACCACAAAAACTAATATAGCCAATGGCACCACAATATCCATGGCGACGATGTGGCTCTAGTTCTTCGATAATCTCCATTGCTCTAATTTTAGGTGCACCAGTAATTGAACCACCGGGGAAGGCAGCACGTAATAAGTCAGTTGCGTTTAAATTTTCTGGAAGTTCAGCGGTAATGGTGCTGACTAAGTGGTGCACGGCGGGAAAGCGTTCAACAACGAATAATTCAGGTACTTTAACTGATCCTGTTGTGGCAACTTTACCAATATCATTGCGCATTAAATCGACAATCATTAGGTTTTCAGCACGATCTTTACGAGAATTTGCCAACAATTGTGCTTGTTCATCATCTTCATCAGGATGCGCTTTACGGGGAAGGGTACCCTTTATTGGACGTGTTTCAATTTTATGATCACTTAAATGAATAAAACGTTCAGGAGAAATACTCATAACAAAATGATGAGGTAAATGCATAAAAGCAGAAAATGGCGCTTTATTCGCTTGATTTAGTGTTAAAAATGCATTCCATTCATCACCGCTATAATTAGCACAAAAACGTTGCGCTAAATTGACTTGATAGCAATCCCCTGAAAGTAAGTATTGATGAATTTTAGCAATTTTTTCATTGTATTCATCACTACTCATGTTTGATTGCCATGGAGAAGTTAAGACAAAAGGTTCTTTTTTTTCTATTGTGTTATTATCAGCGTGCTTTGCTAGCCATTGGAGACGTGCGTCAATATCTTGGTAGCTTATTAATGTGGCTTTTTTCAGTTGATGGTCAACAATTAGTGCCCAATCATAAATACCGATAGTCATATCAGCGAAATTAAGTTCATTTTTTGCTAATTCTGGTAATATTTCAATGCGACGACCTAAATCGTAACTCCATATACCTAATGCGCCACCTAGAAAAGGAAGCGTTTCATCACTGACTGGATGAAAATTAAAAGCGTCTAATGCTGTTTGGATAAGCGTAAAGGGATCTTTTTTAGAGCGTTTGACTCGACCGGTTTTCTCTTTAATAGTGGTAATTTGTTTGCGTGTTTCTAAGGTAATAGCAGGATCGGATACAACAATATCAAAACGATTATGGTGATGTTCGGCAAAACCTGAATGCAGTAAACTAGACCAAGACAAAGAGGCGATAGGTGCAAATACCCGTAATGCTAAATCAGGGGTATAAGTTAATTCACGTTGCTGTAATTGCATATCCATTTTATGACCATTTAAACAAGTATTCTGTATCATTTACACTATCAATCATTAGTTCAGTGATTGCATTATTGTAAAGACCAACATAGAAATCGATTAAGATAAGAGTAACATTATGTTTCTAGGAATGCCTACATTAACACATGAAGAACAACAAAAAGCAGTAGAAAAAATTCAACATCTGATGTCCGAAGGTATGAGTAGTGGTGAGGCGATCCAATTGGTCGCTCAAGAATTAAGAGAAAAACACACGACTCGTGAATCAGTCTCTATTGTGTTTGACGATGACAATGATTAAAACATTTTTTTAACAAATGTCACAAATACCCTGTTTTGCTTATGCTATGCTTAATAGAAACTCGTCCTGCTTTAAGGGATATTTTCGGGAGGTTATTATGAAATTAAGCAAATTAGTTGGTCAAACAGGGATACTTGGTGCAGGTCTTTTTCTTGCGGTTTCTTTTGGAGCCTCTGCAGAAAGTGTCACAAATGTGAATAATGATAATAATGTTGTGCGCTCAGCCCCTTTTGCTAGTTGTGTTAATCTTGATAAAGAACAACTTGCCACTAGAGTGAAAAATGATTATTTACTCAATCGATTACCTCGCTGGCAGGATGATAAAAAAGCGCTAGGACCAAAACCTGTGGCGAATATTAATGCGAACGATGTTATCAAAAGAGATAATAGCTATCATGTTATCTTGGATGTAAGAGGTGCTCGTACCGATCTACGTTACAATGTTGAAGTTAATTGTGATGATAATAAAATCACCTATATATCAAGTAAATAGTATCATTTAACTGATAAGAAATAGCGATTTTTCGCCCATTTTTATATCATTACTTGAAAATAAAAAAGAGATAAACGTAAATGTTTATCTCTTTTTTTAATACTGAGCACGGTATTTATTTCGACTCAAAAGGTAAGCGAGAATAGTGTTGGCTTCGTGCTCGATAAAAGGTCACTCTTTCTTGAAAATAGCTTTGTAAAGCTTGAGGTTGCTCTCTTGCTATCGCATCAGCCACTACTGGCATATTATAACGCTCTTTAAAGGCAACCCCTGAAGCGGCTAGGTTGACATTAATTTTATCTTTTTCTTCTTGTGTAAGTTCAGCAAGGTTATAACCCATCGTACTTTCTCCCTTGTTATATGAGAGTAAAGTAAAAGAGAGCGATGAGTAATGCAAGTAACTAAAAGAAATTATTTTAAAAAATTTTAAAAAAAGAAATAGAAAGCAATTGTATAGATAATGGATAAAAAACTTTATTACTAATAGTTATTAGTAGTAAATAATATTGTCTTTAAATAAATTATTCTACTGGTACATTTTTTGGCTAGCTAAGGTAACATGTTTATTATATTGAATTAATTATATTTAAAATTAGTTTTTTTAATGTTTCTCTGAGTCAGTAACCAATTTTGACGAGTTTTGTATTTGATCTAGATCAATTTTATTTATATCAATTATTTTCACATTATAGATAAAGTAATAATTAAATTTTAATAAAATGTTAATATTGTCTATTTTATGTTTTGTTTTTTAAGTTAATTTTTATAAAAACGATTGAGTAATCACTAACAGAATGAAAAATAAGGATAAAAAAAAGCCCTGTTGGGGAAACAGGGCAAAAAATAATACAACACCAGGGAAAAATGTATTATAAATAAAATTAACTAAATGGTTAATAAGTAAATTTACGTGAATATTGATTTTTTTATTAATCAAAAAATAATCAACATTAAATTGTTATGGAAACAAAAGGGAAAAGGCGATAATAAATAAGCAGAAAATGGAAATAAGTAAAATAAAATTTAAGTAAAAACAAAGAAGATAGAGAAGAAAAAAGGAGTACTTTAAAACATTTTTTATTAATAGAGTTCGTAATAGTCCTGTCCCTAAAGTAAAGTTATTAATATTTTGTTAAAAAATAATAATTTCGTTCGTTAAAGTTATATTATTTTTTCACTATGCATTTCTTATAATGCTAATGCGCTTTTCAAATTCTTATTAGCATTACTACTAAGAGAATATTTAATTAATAAATCCACTTATTTGATTTAAATCTCACTTTAAAATGAAAATTGTATATTTGGCAATCAATTCTTATTGGTGTTTTTTTCATCTTTTAGCATGTTGTTAAATAATCAATTAACAATATTTTGTAGATCAGTAAATTTATTTTATTATATAATATAGAATGTTTTAATTATTTATCTAAATGATATTTATAGGTTTTTTATTTTGTTATGCTAAAGTTTCTAGTTAATAAGATAATTAAATAGAATGATTAAATAATAAAAAAATAAACAAAAAATATACATATCGTATAATCTTGTGTTACATTTAAGTCGCTTTTTAGACAATCATTTTTGATATGAGATAAAGACATACATAAGCCATTTATTGGTTCAATTATAGGTGTTTATCTGTTTTTTATTTCAATAGCGATGTAAGGATAGGTTATATACGTTATTACATAAGGGGATTAATTTGACAGGGCTAATTAACTTTGCAAATAACATTTTATGGGGATATGTACTTATTTACTTACTCCTTGGTGTGGGTATTTATTTCACTATTCGAACAGGATTTATTCAAATCCGCCATTTTGGTCATATGTTTTCTATTTTAAAAAATAGTCATAAGTCAGATAAATCAGGTATCTCTTCATTCCAAGCTTTATGTACCAGTTTAGCTGCACGTGTTGGAACAGGTAACTTAACCGGTGTAGCAATTGCGCTGACCGCAGGTGGCCCTGGGGCCATTTTTTGGATGTGGGTAGTTGCAATTATAGGTATGGCGACTTCCTTAATAGAAAGTACATTAGCACAGTTGTATAAAACTAAAGATGATGAAGGTAACTATCGCGGTGGCCCTGCTTATTATATGACAAAAGGCCTCAATATGCGTTGGATGGGCGTATTATTCGCCATTTTCCTCATCATTGCCTTCGGACTTGTTTTTAATGCGGTACAAGCTAACTCAATAGCGCAAGCTGCTGCATCAGCATTTAATTTCGATCCATTATATGTTGGTATTGGACTGGTGGTGATGAGCGGCTTTATTATTTTTGGCGGTCTACGTTGGATTGCGCGTGTTGCTGAGCTGGTTGTTCCCATTATGGCTATAGCCTATTTATTATTAGCATTTTGGGTCGTTGCAGATCATTTTGAACGTTTACCTGAAGTGTTTATGCTAATTTTTAAAAGCGCATTTGGTTTACAGGAAGCCGCAGCAGGGGCAATTGGCTATGGTATTAGTCAAGCGATGACCCAAGGTATTCAACGCGGCCTATTTTCTAATGAAGCAGGTATGGGATCTGCACCTAATGCCGCCGCTTCTGCAACACCTTACCCACCTCATCCAGCATCGCAAGGTTATATTCAGATGTTAGGGGTATTTATGGATACCTTGGTGATTTGTAGTGCGACTGCAGTGATTATTTTATCTTCAGGTGTGTTAGATAATTATCAAGATGGTATTAATGGTATTCAGTTAACCCAGCTAGCATTATCGTCAACTGTCGGTGGTTGGGGGAGTACTTTTATTGCTGTTGCGATTTTTTTCTTTGCCTTTACATCGATTATTGCAAATTATGCCTATGCTGAAAGTAATATGATTTTTTTAGGCCGCAATCATATGACAGGGCTATTCTTACTCAGATCAGCCGTACTGGCGATGGTGATGTTTGGCGCTTTGGCTGAAATGCCGTTAGTGTGGAAAATGGCTGATCTCTCGATGGGATTGATGGCTGTCACTAACTTAATTGCCATTATTTTACTTTCAGGCGTCGCTTTGAAGTTAATTAAAGATTATAACCAACAGCGACAAGCTGGTGTATTACCCACTTTCAATATTCGCCAATACCCTGAATTACAAAATGATATAGAGCAAGGTATTTGGGATAAAGAGCCTTTACCTAATGAGCCGTTAGTCCGCTGTGAAAAGGTGAGGCAATAATTGAGCAAGTACGGTATTCATTAAAAAATTATTAAAAAAAAACCAAAATACAAAACCCATATTTTTTAATATGGGTTTTTTGTCTACAATTTAGCCTTAAATTTATAGTCTAATGTATTCAGGATGGATAATGATCTTTAGTCGCTACAGTCTCTTTTTACTTGTTACTTTGGGGTTGCTTTCAGGTTGTGTTCAGCAACCTCAGCTTATTGATAGGGGGGATTATTTTGCACAAGTTGTTCCCAATAACCCTGGGCAAGATAATCGCGTAAAATTTTTAGTTATGCACTACACCGCCGTTGACGATAAAGAATCGTTAAAAACGTTAACTTCGGGAAATGTAAGCAGTCATTATTTAATTCCTACCAAACCAAATTATGTTGATGGTAAGCCGGTTGTGTTTGCTTTAGTGAGTGAAGATAAAAGAGCATGGCATGCAGGGCTAAGTCAGTGGGGAAATAGTGCAGGTTTGAATGATGGTTCAATTGGTATTGAGATAGTGAATTATGGTTATAAAGATCAGGGTACATTAAGAGAGTGGTTACCTTATACCGCAGAACAACTCTCAACCATTACTATGATGATGAAAGATATTATTCAACGCTATGGTATTGAACCTCAAAATGTAGTCGGGCATAGTGATATTGCACCACAACGTAAAGTTGATCCGGGACCACTTTTCCCATGGGCTGAATTAGCGAAACAAGGAATAGGCGCTTGGCCAGATGATGAAACAGTCACTTTCTATTTAGCGGGAAGAGCTGCATCGGAGCCTGTTGATATTGCTAATTTTCAAACCTTGTTAGCGAAGTATGGTTATCAAACACCAACAACAGGGATATTAGATCCTGAAACGCAAAAAGTGGTTAGCGCATTTCAAATGCATTTTAGACCAAGTGATATTAAAGGTATTCCTGATGCGCAGTCAGAAGCTATTTTAATGGCGTTAATTGATAAATATCGAACTAAGTGGATACAGCCATCAACTGAGCCAATAAAACATTCAGATAATTGATAGTTATTAAGGATAAAAACTAGCCCCAAAGTGACTATTTACTTTGGGGCTATTTGCAATAATAGATTTATTTTACTGTATTAGGTGTAGCAATTTCTGTGTCGGTTTCTTTAAAACTGAGACTAATTAGTAATGAAATTGCGAATGCAATAATACCCGGTAATAACCAACCTAGGCCATACTCAGACAGTGGAATGTAACTAAATAGTTGTAATAAATCTCCATTTAGCCATTTTAACTGTTTTAATGTGTCAAGTAGGCTCATTAAAACAATGACACAGATTGTAAAGCGGTAAGTAAAACGCGGTGATTTTAGTTTATGGCGAACAAATTGTAGTAAGACTAGTGTCACTGATGTTGGATAAATCATTAATAATGCAGGAATAGTGACACGTAATAAGGTATCAAGACCAAAAGTAGAGACTAACGTCGTTAACAGTGTAAATACTACAACCCAGAAGCGATAGCCTAAACGATGATGGAATGTCGCAAAGTAGTCTGCTGCAGCACTAGTAACCCCGACTAAGGTTGTCATACTGGCTAATAAAACAATCCCGCCCATCAACCAAGTACCGACAGAGCCAAATAAAGCGTCTACGTAGCGTGAGAAAATTTGACCACCGTTAGTGGCATTTAGTGCCGGATCAGCAAAAACAGATACCGCGTGACTTGTGGCACCTAAATAGAATAAACATAAATAAAGGGCGGCTAAGAGTAAAACCGAAATCATCCCCGCTTTTATGGTGATAAAACCAATTTGTTTAGGATTGGTGATCCCTTTGGTATATAACGCACGAGCGACGATCCCGCCAAAAGCCATAGCAGATAGCACATCCATGGTTTGATAACCGTCAATAATACCGGAGAAGAAGCCATTTACCGCATAAAGGCCGGTAGGCTCTTCAATAGGGGAAAGCGGTTTAGCCACCACAGCAATACCAACGACAACCAGGAGTATTAAGAGCGCTGGGGTCATGAATTTACCGATGGCACTGATCATCGTACCTTGTTTAAGCATAAAGAACATACTTAATAGGTTAAATATTAATGCGAAAGTCAGATGGGTCGTAGTATTTTTTTCAATAAGACCAAGAGGTAAAAATCCCATCTCATAGGCGGTGTTCGTGACCCGAGGCATTGCAAAGGTAGAACCGACAATCAGGTAAAGTGCAATCCAAAATAACACCGCAAACCATGATGGCAAGTCGATAGAAAGGCGTTCACCACGTCCACGAATAGCTACGGTGACTAAGGTTAAAAAAGGGAGTAAGACACCCGTAACCAAAAATCCTAATGACGTACTAAACCATTGGTTTCCAGATTGGAAACCTGCCATTGGAGGGAAAATAATATTACCAGCGCCAAGGAAAAGAGCAAAAACCATCATTCCAAGGACTAGCATGTCTTTTGTTGAAAGCATAACTAATACTACCTGTCTGAGAGAGAATATATTAATAATTTATACTTGTTATTCTATATTTAGCCTAATTACTAGGTAATTATCTTGTAAAAATAGTGTTTGAATAACGAAAAGAGAATTGATAGTAACAAATTCTGACGGAGATGTAAGAAGAAATAGGTGTTTAATCCTGATCCAGCAGGAAAAGGAGCATAATAAATGGCTATAAAGCAGGGGGGCAAGCAGTGTGATCCTCTAGCTAGGATCACAATTGCTATATAATTTTGTAGACATTAGTGATAAAACACAAAAAATATCGTGTTTAAATAAATTTATTGATAGCGACGGCAACACCGTGTTCTTTATTAGATAATGTAATAAATTTCGCCACTTTTTTGATCTCTTCAGGGGCGTTTCCCATCGCAACACCCAATCCTGCGTACTGTAACATCGCTAAATCATTATCTTGATCGCCAATACACATTATTTTCTCTGGAGTGATTTTTAAATGTTCTGCTATTTTTTGTACCGCGTTTCCTTTATTGACATCGGTATTTAATATCTCAATAAAATAAGGAGCGCTACGTAATATGCTGTATTGTTGATAGATATTAGCAGGTAAATATTGCATTGCGTTATCTAATACCGTAGGTGTACCAACGATCATAAATTTACTAAAGCGCATATCTCTTTGCATTTCGCTTAAGGGGCGATAATAGAGAGGTGTCCACGTTAAGAATGCTTCACGACAAGTAAAATGGCTAATATGGCGATTGGTGGTATAAATTTTATTATCACTTAAAACATGAAAGTGAACACCTATCTCACGGGAGAGATCTTCAAAATAGAGGTAATCTTCAAAATTGAGCAAGTCTTCGGTGATAATTTCACCATTTTCTGCTTGGTGAATTTGGCTACCATTATTGCTAATGCAAAAGTTATCAGATGTATCAAGATTAAGTGCTTTTAAATAGGGAGAGATGCCGTTAAAAGATCGCCCAGATGCAAGAACAATATGCACTCCAGAATTTTTAGCATGTTGGATCGCTTGATGTACTTCAGGTGTGATCTCATGTTGTTCGTTTAGTAACGTTCCATCTAAATCAATAACGATAAGCTTAATACTCATTATCATCCCCATATTAAAGTAAAGCAGTTAATGGTTGGTAAGGGCGAGGCATTATCATCACATAACTGGGGCTTTATTTATGTGACACGAAAGAGAATATCTCTATGCCACATAAAAGTCAGTCTAATCACAACAAAGTGATTGCAAATGTAAGGGCTGTTTTGTCTCTAACTCGATATTTTGATTTTGCCTAAAGTCAAATGGAGTGATGCCATACTCTTTACGAAACATATAAGTAAAGTGTGATTGCGAGCCAAAGCCGAAATCTAATGCAATATCAAATATTGAGCGGTCACTGGTGCGTAAAAGATGGATAGCCCCCGCTAAACGGCGTTGGCGAATATACTTTCCTAAAGAGGTGCCCGTGACTTCTTTAAAAATTTTCTGCATATGCCAAAGGGAATAGCCGGAGTAAGCCGCTAGCTCTTCAAGGTGTATTACGCGACCTAAATGCTCCTCAATCCATTTACTTAGCGCGCAAACTAATGCGAGATGATTATCTTGTGGCATTACAGTTCCATTCTATCGATGAAGTTAAGGTAAAAAACAAAATTAACTCCTTAATATTATACAAAAAGTGGCAAACAGAGAAATCCATATTAGTTGATTGCTGTTTCTATGTGTTGGCAAAATGTGTAATTAAAATAAAAATGCCTATTTTGCGTACAATTAAGAAAAAATAGTGCCAATTATCTGTTTTCTGTCGAGGAAGCATTTAACTTTCTTTATGAAAACTATGCTAAATTTAATCTTAGAGATAACTTATTGCGAATTTTATAACAACAGTGATAGGCGTTGTTATCGTATTAAAGCGAATGCCTATTTTGTAATAAGTACTATTAACAAAATGTATTTAAAGGATTTTAATTTGAACGCAAAGAAAATAATTATTAGCTTAATAATTATATTAGCTATCAGCTTGGGGTTGTACCTTGTGGCGTTAGATAATTTTTGCGATCAAGGCGAAGATTTTCAGCAAGGTATCTGTCGCTTTACCATCTTATTCCCCTCTAAGCAGCCGTAAAAAACCCGCTTTCTATGCTTTTTCCCCTCTATCACAAAATGTATTTGTTATTCAAGTCAGATTAGTGTTTTAATGGTGGCTTGAAATAAACAAAATCGTAAACATTGATTTACACTTTTACCTGATAGATGAAGAAAAGAGGATGTATGGCGAAAGAGTCGCAACAAGCAGAATTAAAGCGCGGTCTTAAAAATCGACATATCCAGCTGATTGCGCTGGGTGGGGCTGTCGGCGCTGGTCTGTTTCTTGGTATCGCGCAAACCATTAATATGACTGGGCCATCAGTTATATTAGGCTATGCGATTGGTGGTTTTATTGCGTTTATGATCATGCGCCAACTTGGTGAAATGGTTGCCGAAGAGCCGGTTGCGGGTTCATTTAGTCACTTTGCCAATAAGTATTGGGGGCCATTTGCTGGCTTTTTATCAGGTTGGAACTACTGGGTTATGTTTATTCTTGTCGGTATGGCTGAATTAACCGCCGCAGGAAAATATATTAATTATTGGTTACCTGATATTCCGGTGTGGGTTTCGGTAGCGGTGTTTTTTGTTGCTATTAATTTAATTAACCTAATTAATGTCAGAATGTATGGTGAAACCGAGTTTTGGTTTGCCATTATAAAAGTTTTGGCGATCGTTGGTATGATTTTATTTGGTAGCTATTTATTGGTCAGTGGTAATGGTGGTCCGCAAGCTTCTGTGAGCAATTTATGGGAGCTAGGTTTTTTCCCTCATGGCTTTACTGGGTTTATGTCTGCATTAGCTATTGTGATGTTCTCATTTGGGGGACTTGAGCTGGTAGGGATCACGGCCGCAGAAGCAGAAAATCCTAAAGTAAGTATTCCCAAAGCAACTAACCAAGTTGTTTATCGAATTTTGATTTTCTATATTGGTTCATTGATTGTACTGCTTTCTCTTTATCCTTGGACCCAAGTGGTGAAAGGAGAAAGTCCTTTCGTACTTATTTTCCATAATTTAGATAATTTTGTTGTTGCCCATATTTTAAATGCGGTGGTTTTAACCGCGGCATTATCTGTCTATAACAGTGGCGTTTATTCTAATAGCCGGATGCTGTACGGTTTAGCCAAACAAGGCAATGCACCGCATTCATTATCTAAGGTTAATAAACGTGGTGTACCTGTTATTTCTTTGGGGTTATCTGCGATAGCCACATCACTCGGGATTTTGGTTAACTATTTACTCCCTGATCAAGCTTTAGAGCTATTAATGGCATTAGTGGTAACAACATTAGTGCTTAACTGGATCATGATCTGTTTAGCAAACTTAAAATTCCGAGCAGCTAAAATTAAAGAGGGTGTAGAGCCTTCATTTAAAGCACTTTGGTATCCTTATGGTAACTATCTGTGTTTAGCCTTTTTATGTATGATTTTGGTCATTATTCTAATGATGCCAAAAATTAATATTTCCGTTATTTTGATGCCATTTTGGGTAGGCTTGCTCTGGATAGGTTTTAAGATCTCAAGAACTAAAAAATCGCTGACAGCCATACAAGCAAGGCAAGATAGTTAAATTATCTTGGCTAAGTTAGCCTAAGTGAAATATAAGAAAAACGCGATATTAAAAAAGTGACTCTAAAAAGGGTCACTTTATTTTTTTATTAGGGCAATCGATCACTGCCAACGTAACCAAGCAAATAAAACATTACCGTTATTATAGGTTCCTGGTACATAAGTCGCCTGTAATGATAAGTGTCCATAACCGACTGACACTAGCGGTAGAGGTAATGGCATCGGAATATAGTTATACTCATGACGAGCAGTCACACTTAAGGTAAAGCCCGCCCCCATGCGAAAACCCTCTCTATCTCCACCGGGATACCACATTTTTTCAAAACCATAGCCCATAATAGGTTGTACACGATTATTGGAATCCATAAAGGCCATAGCATATAAGCCATGCCAATCACCCTCATTATCATAACGATATTTACCCATACCAAATCCCCAAGGCGTTTCGTTATAACGATTGGTTTTTTCTTTATCGTAAGTAAAACGGTTATGCCAAGTCCATACCGGTAAATAGTAGTTATATTGGTCATTATCCCAAGTTTGGGTAAGATTACGTTTAAATTTTCCCCAATAGCTTTCCTCATTTTTTTCTGAGAAAGTGTTCTCTGCTGGCTGAGGTTTTTTTGTCGTAATAGTCTGAGGTGTGTTTTGCGTATTTTCAGAAGCAAAAGCAGGTGCTGTTAACGTAACTGAAAACAGTGTAGCTGCTAATAGGCTAGAGTGAAAATAGGTAGATGACATATATAACTCCGAATACGGCATTGCGGTGGTTCTGGTAATGTTAAAAAAATTTGTGTCATAGTGTTATTTAATTAGTGAAATATTCAGATAAGAGCTATCCGAAATTGAACTATTTTAATAACATTATATTTAATTTCAAATGGTTACAAAGAGATGTATCTCAGTTGCTCCCATTTAAAAGATAATTATTTATAGTATTAGTTAATATAATTGAGGATTTATTAAGCTTAATAATGATACATAATTTATTAGATTTTAGAATAAAACAAACTAAGCAAGATAATAACGATTAAATATTATCTAAAAAACATTATAACATAATATAACGATTACATATCCATCGGTTTTTTTATCGCATATTGAAATATTAATATAACGTTAATAATGAATAGTGTTTGTTATATGGGCAAAATTGCAAAAAAGCAGGATAATAGAGTAATTAATAATGAGAGTTAAATAAAAAAAGCAAAAAACGAAGATGTGTTTATAAAGTGTTTAAGTTTTATGGCTGCTGGATAAAGTGATCACTTCACTATAGCACCCCTAAAGAAGGAGTAAATCTGTGAGTTGTGAGTAACGAGGGGAAAACCCACAGATTTTAAGAAAAAATCGTTTAATTATTGAGATAACGGTTCTTTACTAATAACTAATAGTCGATTAGTATGAATATCGCGATCTTTTCCCCAGCAAAACGCATCCCATTTATTATAAAAGTCTTCCACACTATCAATTAAATGTAATGGTCGATCCATTTCAGTGCCATCTGAAGCATAAATATAATATCCTTCACTAAAAGCCCATAAAATCATATCAATCCAAAAACCTTTACCATCAGAGGTTTGTTCCTCATCAGTCACAACAATATTGTGTACTTTTAATAGGTTATAAAAGAAAGTGCGGGGTAAATCTCTTATTACATTGCGATGTTTAGGAAGGCGAGAACGCCATACTTTTATTTGAGTACATGTTGTTTGTCCATAAACGATATCTTGTCGAAATCTTAGTTCAACTAAATAGGCTGTTTCGCTTTCTTTATTAGTAGTAATAAGTCTATATTGATCTCTATGAACAGCTTTAACTAACCGATAGCCCGTAGGAATTTCAAAACCGTCTAAAGAAATATCTTTTACCCCTTGGGTTATAAATTGTATTGTATGTTCAATATTTTTGGCTGGTAGTTTTAATTTCGCATTAAAATCTGCATCAGGAATAAGATAAGGCATTGATTGTCCATTTTGTTGTTGCGATGGTTCATTTTTCATTTAGCCCCTCCGCATATCAGTGGTGGTCAAGAAATGCATTATAAATACCTCATTTAGCAGATTATATATCGATTGTCGTTAAAACGAGCAAAATATTTTATTTTATGCTTATCATTGTCTTATGATGAGAATATATATTCAAGATTGATAGCTAATAAAATATAAATCATCGATCCTGCCTCTATTATAGACAAGCTAGATTAATTTATCTTCTAAAATAGAAAAGTTAACTTAAAGCACGTTAAGTGAGCTGATAAAGGTTGTCATTATCTAGCTTCTTTATCTTCTGCATGCGATACTCTTGTGGCTTATATCATATAAGCTTTGGCTCGGGGCGCCTATTGGCTGAGATGAACCCGTATAACCTGATCTGGATAATGCCAGCGTAGGGAAGTCAAGGTCACTGTGCTGATTAACAGAGCCCGACTTTTCTGTAACTGGTAAAGGAGGAGTTAATCAGTGAGATATAACGCATTGTCTATCGCCGGCACCGATCCGAGTGGTGGGGCGGGGATACAGGCTGATCTGAAAACATTTTCCGCACTGGGTGTATATGGCACAACAGTCATGACTGCACTGGTAGCGCAAAATACCTGTGGTGTACACTCTGTCTATGATTTATCCCCTGATTTTGTCGCAGCACAATTAGATGCGGTACTTTCTGATGTCAGAATAGATAGCGCTAAAATTGGTATGCTTTCTAATGCCAGTATTATTGATGTCGTTTGCGATAAACTGCAGCAATATCCCATTCCTTTTGTCGTACTTGATACTGTTATGCTTGCCAAAAGTGGCGATCCACTGTTACAACCTGATGCTATCGATAAAATGTTCACTCAGTTATTACCCCGCGTTGATTTGATCACGCCAAATCTGCCTGAGGCGGCAGCACTATTAGGTTGTGATATCGCGACAGATGAAACAACTATGAAACAACAAGGTGAGGCATTACTTCATCAAGGTTGTCAGGCGGTATTGATGAAAGGGGGCCATTTAAGCGAGAAAGAAAGTCCTGATTGGTTATTGACCCAAGATGGGCAATGGCGATTTACTTCACCGCGCATCAATACAAAAAACACTCACGGTACGGGATGCACACTTTCAGCCGCTTTAGCTGCTATTCGTCCTCAAGTTTCTGATTGGCAAAGTTGTGTTAAACAAGCAAAAGCCTATTTACAGCAAGCGTTAGAACAGGCAGACAGTTTAGAGGTGGGACAAGGTTTCGGCCCTGTACATCATTTTCATCGCTGGTGGTGATATCAAAAAGCCCCTATTAAAGGGGCTTCAATGCGTAATTTAATCGTAAAAATTAAGCAATAGTCACAGATTTATCTAAATAGACATCTTGTACGGCATTTATTAGAGCAACACCGTCTTTCATGGATTTCTTAAAGGCTTTACGACCTAAGATAAGCCCCATGCCCCCAGCACGTTTATTAATGACTGCAGTACGTACTGCATCAGCAAGATCGTTATTACCCGATGCTCCACCTGAGTTAATTAATCCTGCACGTCCCATATAGCAGTTAGCTAATTGGTAACGCACTAAATCAATGGGGTTTTCGCTCGTCAGTTTAGTGTAAACACGCTCATCAGTATGACCAAAACCAATCGCTTTAAAGCCACCGTTATTTTCAGCCATTTTCTGTTTAACAATATCGGCACCAATGGTTGATGCTAAATGGTTGGCTTGACCCGTTAAATCAGCACTTGCATGGTAATCAACCCCATCTTTCTTAAAGGCTGGATTACGTAAATATGCCCATAATACGGTAACCATGCCTAATTCATGGGCACGTTCAAATGCCATCGAGATCTCTTCGATTTGGCGGCGGCTTTCTGGAGAACCAAAATAGATAGTCGCACCTACAGCAACAGCCCCCATTTCAAAGGCTTGTTCAACACTGGCATACAGCGTTTGGTCGTATTGAGTTGGATAGCTTAATGTTTCGTTATGATTAAGTTTTACCAAAAATGGGATTTTGTGTGCATAACGACGAGAAACAGAAGCCAGAACACCATAGGTGGAAGCAACACAGTTACATCCGGCTTCAATGGCAAGCTCAACAATATTTTTGGGATCAAAATAGAGTGGGTTCGCGGCAAATGAGGCAGCGGCAGAGTGTTCAACACCCTGATCGACAGGTAAAATAGAAAGATAACCGGTTCCTGCTAAACGACCATGGTTAAACAGGGTTTGCATAGAACGCAATACGGTATTAGGGCGATTGTTATCAATCATCACACGATCAACAAAGTCAGAACCTGGCAGGTAGAGATTTTCGCTTGGGATGGTTTGGCAGCGATGTTCCAATAATGAGTTAGCATCAGCACCTAACAAACTTACTATATCAGTCATTACTTACTCCAGTTCACGATGAGATGATAGTGATTGTCATTTATCTACATTAAGATAACAAGTCACATTGGGGCGGTAACCGGCAGTGGATCGCTTCAGGTAGTACAATAAATTCAAATTTATCCCCTAAAAGGGGTTCACCATCTAAATTAAATACCATTTCATGAGCCGCACTAATAGTGACCCAATCACTTTCTCGCTCAATAATTTTGTCATTTTTCTTACGATCGAACAGACTGGTTAATAGAGAAGGAAGCAATTCACGGGCTTCAACAAGGGTAATATTGAGTTTATTGTCATTAATCAGTGCTTCGGGGCAAAGTTGTTGTCCACCTCCCGCTTGGCGTCCATTACCAATACCGATAATTAAAGCTTCACCTTTCCAATGAAAATTTTCAGCTTCAACGGTGCATTGATCCGCTTTTAAGGTATCAATACGCAATAAACCATTAATAAAATAAGCAGCACCACCTAAGGCAGATTTTAGTGCTTCAGGGGTTTCAGTGGTGATCTTGGTACCAAAGCCACCTGAGGCCATATTGATAAAGTAATGTGTTTTGTTCACATTAATAATATCGACAGGAACGGCGCGACCTTTAATCGCTAAACTGAGCGCTTTGTCCATCTCTAATGGGATTTGTGCACTGGTGGCAAAATCATTTGCAGTCCCTAAAGGGATAATGCCTAACGCGGGGGGCGAAGAGGGGGCTAAACGAACCAGCTCAGAGGCGACATTGTTGATCGTACCATCACCCCCTGCGGCGATAATGGTTTGCGCTTGAATATGTAGTGCTTCTTGCACAAAGCGTTGAATATCACTTGATTCCCATGTCACTCTGACTTGGATATCATTACCTTCCTTGCGTTGTTGATAAACCGCTTGTCGCAGAGCCTCATTGCCTGAGTTTTTTCCATTGATAATCAGCAAACTGATTTGGCCCATCAATATGACTCCTTAATTAATATGACTTATTTAAAGATAATGGATATTAGGCGAATTACCATTTTTTTTACAAAGTATCACCAAAGCCAAAAGCAATTTACGTTACTCAAAAAATAATAATAAAAATAGCGGGGGATAAAAAAAGAAAAGGCAAATCCAAGGGAGATTGGATTTGCCAAGGAGGTGGTTCCTAGTCTTACTGTATTCATTCTAGTTCTTTATTTTTCGAAATAGATGATACGGCAAATGAATAGGTATTGATGTGATCTATCTTTGAAATTGACCACATCAAATCAGATAATGATGATTTACTTCACTTCTACCGCATCAATTTTATGAGGTTGACGGGTTGTCGTTCCTGGCAGATTACGAATAAGCAGTGCAAAGTTTAAATCAACATCGTCAGGAACAGGTAAATAAACCACATGGCCATTACCCGGAGCAACATCTGTCGGCTGTTGTTTTTTATTAAATAACGCATCTAAAGTGAATTGAATATTTCCTGTTGGTGTCATTAGCTCTAAGCTATCACCTAAGATAAATTTATTTTTAACATCCACTTCAGCTAAACCGTTAACACGTTTACCTGTAAATTCCCCTACAAACTGTTGTGTATCTGATACAGAATAGCCGTATTCATAGGTTTGGTAGGCATCATGGGTATGGCGACGTAAAAAACCTTCGGTATAACCGCGGTGTGCCAAACCTTCTAGCGTTGTCAGCAGTGTCGGATCGAAAGGTTTACCTGCAACAGCATCATCAATAGCACGGCGATACATCTGTGCTGTGCGTGCGCAATAATAGAAAGATTTAGTACGACCTTCAATTTTCAGTGAATGTACACCCATCTTAGTTAACTGCTCAACGTGTTCGATAGCGCGCAGATCTTTTGAGTTCATAATATAAGTACCGTGTTCGTCTTCGAACGCAGTCATATATTCACCCGGACGTTTAGCTTCTTCAATTAAGAACACTTTATCAGTGGGGGCACCTACACCTAACGTTGGCTCAACATTTTTTACCGGGATAGGTTGGTACTTCTCGACAATATTCCCCACTTCATCTTCTTTGCCTTCTTCAACTTTGTATTCCCAACGGCAGGCATTTGTGCATGTACCTTGGTTTGGGTCACGTTTATTGATATAGCCTGATAATAAGCAACGACCCGAATAAGCCATACACAAGGCCCCGTGAACGAAGACTTCAAGCTCCATATCAGGGACTTGTTTACGAATTTCTGCAATTTCGTCAATAGATAGCTCACGAGAAAGAATGACGCGAGTTAAGCCCATTTGACGCCAGAATTTTACGGTAGCCCAGTTAACGGCGTTAGCTTGTACTGAAAGGTGGATATCCATATCAGGGAAAGCTTCACGCACCATCATGATCAAACCCGGATCAGACATAATCAGCGCATCAGGCCCCATATCAATAACTGGTTTTAAGTCACGGATAAAGGTTTTTAATTTTGCATTATGGGGGGCGATGTTAACCACAACATAGAAGCGTTTACCTAATTCATGCGCTTCTTGTATTCCTTTAGCAAGGTTTTCGTGGTTAAACTCATTATTACGTACGCGTAAACTATAGCGAGGCTGACCTGCATAGACCGCGTCTGCGCCATAAGCGAATGCATAGCGCATATTTTTTAATGAGCCTGCAGGAGAGAGCAATTCGGGTGTAAACATGATTAATTTCCTGGTTCTGATTTCAAGTCAGTCCCCTACACAAAAGGTAAGGGTATATCATAAAGGGGAGGATTCTAGCGCTTAACTGTAGCGAGGTTCAATGTATTCCTGAAAAAATATCATCGAAAACGATAGGCTGCGGTTTCCCAACGATAGCCTTGTCCATAAATTGAACGAATAAATTCAATTTGATCGTTAAGTTGCTCAAGTTTGCGCCGTAAGTTTTTTATATGGCTATCAATAGTACGGTCGGTTACGATGCGATAATCATCATACAGATGATCCATTAACTGGTCACGGCTTAACACTTTGCCCGGTTGTGTAGCTAATGCTTTAATAAGACGAAATTCAGCGGTAGTTAAATCAAGAATTTTATTATGATATTGAATTTGGTAAGCCTGCTCATCAATAATAACTAAGGCGCTATTTTGCACAATATCCTGTGGCCGATAATAGCGACGCAATAATGTTTTTACACGGGCAACCACTTCCCGAGGGCTATAAGGTTTGCAAATATAGTCATCAGCACCAATTTCCAACCCTAATAGTCGGTCTACTTCTTCTGTTTTTGCGGTGACCATAATAATAGGAATATCGGAGAACTGACGTAACTCTTTGCATAGGGTAATACCATCTTTACCCGGTAGCATCAGATCAAGCAGGACTAAATCGTAATGAGATTGTTTGATATGTTGTATAACCTCAGTACCATCTGCCAGCCACTGCGTTTGATAATCAGATGCTTGAAGATAATCAATAAGTAATTGTGCCAATTTCGGCTCATCTTCAACGATTAAAATTGAATATGTAGATGTGGTCGTGGTCATTGTCTATATGGCTCAATAGTTATCAATTAGGACAATAATATTCAGTATAATCAATAGAGCAAAATTTAATTATCTTCAGAATAGACAGGTAATACGATAAGTATTTTTACTCCACCGATAGCGGATGGCATAGCCGTAATTTTACCATTATGAGCTTCGACAATATTTTCGCAAATCGCAAGCCCCAAACCAGAGCCACCGCTGGAACGATTACGAGAGCTTTCGGCCCGATAAAAACGCTGGAATACCGCTTCATATTGTGCTTTATCTAGCCCCGGGGCACTATCTTCCCACACAATCAACACATTATTATGTTCTCTTTTGCTACTAATATGCAATTGACCACCAGAATTGGTATAACGAACACTGTTTTCTAATAGATTATGAAAAAGTTGAATCAACCTATCCGGATCAGCTTGTACAATCAGTTTGACGTTATCATCTAAATCAGTCTGTAAAGCAATCTCTTTGGCTTGATAAATATGCCGATAAGAGGCGACAGCTAACAAAATAATTTCATTAATATCAATAAAATCCTTACGATAGGTCAAAGAGCCTCTATCAGATAATGATAGCTGATGTAGATCGTTTACCAGTTTAGTTAAATTTGTTACTTCAAAGAGTAATGAATTTAAGGTTTCTGCTGTTGGCTTTCTTACACCATCTTGTAACGCTTCAAGCTCTCCTTTTAAGATAGCCAATGGCGTACGTAACTCATGGGAGATATCTGCCATATAATCACGGCGAATTTGCTCATTTTTTTCCAGTGTACTGGCAAGTTGATTAAAATCCGTTGCTAGCTGGCTGATTTCATCTTTATTGGTTGGGGTCACGCGAACAGCAAAATCGCCAGCGGCTAATTTATGGGTTGCCTCCACTAATCGCTTTACTGGGCGGATCATGCTGCGTGACAGTATTAACGTAATTAATAGCGCAAAAAGCACCGTTAAGCCGGCAATGATCCAACTGGTGCGTAACTGTTGCTTATCAAAGCTAATATCTGCTTCGTTGCTGATTTTGTCCGCTGCACTGACAATCACCCAGCCGACAATTTCATCATGATAAGTAATAGGTTTTTTAAAGGTTTCTGCGGGAAATTGATTATCATGGCCAAATAAGCGTTTCATCTGTTTATCGACGATCCAAAACTGAGTACGCCATCCTCGAGGGGCAGGGCCTTCACCACTTTGACTTATTTGGTCAATGGTTCGTAGTATCTGATAAATAGAGCGATCGTCTCGATTGAGAAAACGCCAATCTCCGGTTAATTGATATTGATCGCTTAACGCTTCGGCTAACAAGGTTGCCCGCTGTTCACTGTTCTTCTTGATATAGCCAATAAACCCCTGCTGGAAGCTACTACGAATACCGATATGCATAGCAAATACCACTATCATGCAAGTCGCGAAGATCACCAAAAATAGCTTACTTCTTAGTTTCATGCATTTGCCTCTTTTTTGTTATGGCGTCGCTGTTGCCAACGTTGGCGAACACCATCAAAAAACAGATAGATAATCGGAGTGGTATACAGGGTTAATAATTGGCTCATAAGCAAGCCACCCACAATGGTAATGCCTAATGGCTGCCTTAATTCCGCACCATCACCACTACTTAGCATCAGAGGTAAAGCGCCAAAGAGCGCGGCTAAGGTAGTCATAATAATAGGGCGGAAACGCAATAAACTGGCTTGAATAATCGCTTCTTGAGCGGATAGTTTTCCTTCTCGTTGAGCCGTAATCGCAAAATCCACCATAATAATGGCATTTTTCTTCACAATACCAATTAACAACATAATGCCAATAAGAGCAATTAAGCTAAAGGGGGTATCAAACAAGCGCAGTGCTAATAATGCGCCAACACCGGCAGAAGGCAATGTGGATAAAATAGTCAATGGATGAATATAGCTCTCATAAAGCACACCAAGGACAATATAGACGGTGACAATAGCCGCTAAGATCAAGATAAGCTGTGACTTAATGGTTTCTTGAAAAATTTGCGCTGTACCCGCAAAGGTGCCTCGTACCGTGTTAGGTACACCTAACTCTGTCATGGTTCGCTCAATGGCGTTAATAGCATCAGATAAGGTATAGCCCTCTGGCACATTAAAAGCGATGGTAGAGGCGGCAGATAACCCTTGGTGATTAACACTTAAAGGTGCATTAGCTGGATACCAACTGGCAAATGCAGATAATGGAATACGTTCACCTTGTGTATTCATCACATACATTTTATCTAGTGCAGAGACATCTTGCGTATATTGTTCAGACACTTCCATCACGACTTTATACTGATTTAGCGGGGCATAAATGGTAGAGATCTGCCGCTGCCCAAAGGCGTTATTTAATAAATTATTGGCATCACTGACATTAATGCCTAATTGCGACATAGTATCGCGATCATAAGTGAGTGCCATTTCGGCACCTTTATCTTCTTTATCTGAGTTGACATCAACCAGCTCAGGTAATTCGCCTAACGCTTTACGTATTAATGGCTCCCATTTACGTAATTCACTTAAATCATCAGCGAGTAAAGTAAACTGATAACTGGCATTGGCTTGGCGTCCTCCTGCACGTACATCTTGTACAGGCATTAAAAATAGTGTTGCACCGGGTTCATTAGCCAGTTTGATACGAAGGCGATTGATCACTTGATTTGCACTATCTGTGCGCTCTGAGAGCGGATTAAGTGAAATAAACATAAATCCACTATTAATACGTCCTCCCCCCGTAAATCCCGTGACGCTATCGACATCTTTATCTGCATTAATCTCCTGCATAAAACGGGTCATTTTTTCTTTCATCGATTGGAATGAAATACTTTGGTCTGCACGTACAAATCCCATTAAACGACCGGTATCTTGATCTGGAAAGAAGGTTTTCGGCGCACTGATATATAAATAAGCATTCAGTCCTAAGGTGGTAATAAAAATAGCCATGATCCAGCGTTTATGCCGTAATGCCGCTTGTAGTGTGACACTGTAACCTTGTTGTAAGCGAAAAATTAACTTACCAAATCCGCGTAAATGTGACTGTGCTTTGGGTTTTATGCCTTTTAATAAATGGGCACACATCATTGGGGTTAATGTTAAGGAGACAAATAAAGAGATCCCAATCGCAGTGGTTAAGGTAATGGCAAATTCTTTAAAAAGTCGTCCGACAAGGCCATCCATTAACAAGAGAGGAATAAATACCGCCACCAATGAAATACTCATTGAAAGTACCGTAAAGCCCACTTCGCTAACCCCTTTTAGGGCGGCTTGTTTAGGTTTTAAGCCATTTTCGATATGGCGAGAGATATTTTCGAGTACGACAATCGCATCATCCACGACAAAGCCGGTTGCAACCGTTAATGCCATTAATGATAGATTGTTTAAGCTAAAGCCACATAAATACATGGCTGAAAAAGTACCAATTAATGAAACAGGTACGGCAACAGCGGGGATCAAGGTAGCACGCCCTGAACGTAGAAATAAGAATACCACTAAAATAACCAGTGCTACGGCGATCGCTAATGCGCGTTCAACTTCTGCTAACGAGGCACGAATAGTGGGGGTTCTATCTTGAGCTACCTTTAAATTGACACTGGCAGGGAGTAGCTCACGTAATTCGGGGAGTTCATCACGAATGCGGTTGACAGTTTCGATGATATTGGCGCCTGCTTCACGGCGAATAACCAGTAAAATAGCCGGTTCACCACCACTCATTCCTGCCGCCCGTGCGTTTTGTACAGAGTCTGTCACTTGGGCAACATCACTTAAACGTACGATAGCATCTTGATTATAATGCACAATAATTGGGCGATAATCTTGAGCTTTGCTTAACTCATCGTTAGTTTGTATCTGCCAACGATTTTCATCATTATGAATAAAGCCTTGTGGTCTTCTTACATTGGATTGACTAATGGCTTTGCGTACATCATCAAGACTGACATTTTGATTAAATAGCGCATCAGGATTGAGTGCAACACGCACAGCCGGCAGTGAACCTCCCCCTACGGAAACTTCACTTACTCCTTCAATTTGCGAAATTTTTTGTGCCAAGCGTGTTGATGCGAGATCATAAAGCTCACCGGTATTTTGTGTTTCAGAGGTCAGCGTTAAGATCATAATCGGTGCATCAGAAGGATTTGATTTGTAATAACGCGGGCGACTTGGCATACCTGAAGGTAATAGGCTTTGTGAGGCATTTAACGCAGCCTGTACATCTCTAGCTGCGGTATTAATATCTTTATTTAAGTCAAAAACTAATGTGATACTGGTACTACCTAAAGCACTACTTGACGTCATCTCATCAATCCCCGCAATACGCCCTAAGGAGCGTTCAAGGGGAGTGGCAACAGAAGAAGCCATCGTTTCAGGTGATGCCCCCGGTAATGAGGCATAAATATTAATGACCGGATAATCAACTTGTGGCAGTGGTGCGACAGGTAACAACATAAAACCTAACGCACCACAAAGAGAAATGGCTAGGCTAAGTAGTGTGGTAGCAACAGGGCGTTGAATAAATAGAGCAAACAGCTTCATGACACCGCTCCATTATCATGTTCAACGCGTTTATGGCGATTAAGGTAAAGTGATAACTTATCAAACAGCAAATAGATAACAGGGGTGGTAAATAAGGTGAGTATTTGACTCATAATTAAGCCCCCCACCATACATACACCTAATGGTTGGCGTAATTCAGCCCCTACGCCAGTGCTTAGCATTAAAGGCAATGCACCTAATAACGCAGCCATAGTGGTCATTAAAATAGGGCGAAAACGTAGCAGACAAGCTTGATAAATTGCTTCGTAAGGAGATAGTCCTTGTTCTCTTTCAGCGGCCAGGGCGAAATCGATCATCATGATGGCATTTTTCTTAACAATACCAATCAACAAAATGATGCCAATAATCGCAATAATATCTAGCTCATTACCGGCTGCCATCAGTGCCAATAAAGCACCGACACCCGCAGTAGGTAGGGTAGATAAAATAGTAATTGGGTGAATAAAACTTTCGTATAACACGCCTAATACAATATACATAGCAACGATGGCCGCAATGATAAGCCACAGCGTGCTCGAAAGGGCGCTTTCAAAAGCTAATGTAGCCCCTTGAAACTGTGTCGTAATATCTTTTGGCATCGCAATTTGCTCTTCTGCTTGCTTAACGGCATTAACAGCAGCTTCAAGAGATGCGTCTTTCGCGACATTAAATGAGAATGTGGTAGCAGGAAATTGCTCTTGGTGATTGATAGATAAAGGCGCGAGACGTTGCTCCACAGAGGCAATAGATAAGAGTGGCACCATAGCACCCTCTTTGCCGGTTAAATGAACTGCAGAAAGTGCCTGTAGTCCTTCACTATTGTGCATATTCTGTTCTAAGACAACACGATACTGATTTGCTTGGGTGTAAATCGTTGAAATAAGTCGCTGTCCAAAGGCATTATACAACGCATTATCAATGGCACTCATTGAGATCCCTAAGCGACTGGCTGAATCTCTATCTACATTGATATAGGCCATCATCCCATCAGCTTGCCAATCACTGCTGATGTCGGTAAGTTCCGGACTCTCTTGTAGTGCCTGTGATAATTTAGGCACCCAATAGGCAAGCTCATCAAGGGAGGTTGCTTGTAAGGTAAATTGATATTGAGTACGGGAAACTTGTGTATCAATAGTTAAGTCTTGTGTGGGTTGTAAATAGAGTGTAATACCTGCAATAGACGCGACTCGTGCTTGTAAACGAGGAATAATTTCATCAATGCGTGAATCACGTTGATCGAGGGGTTTTAAGGTAATTTGCAAGCGACCTGTATTGAGGGTGGCATTACTGCCATCGATACCCACAAAGCTCGCAATATTTTCAACAGCCGGATCGTCAATCAGTTTCTCAACCACTTGTTGTTGTTTTTCAACCATCGCTTGATAAGAGATGGATTGTGAGGTTTCTATTGTACCTTGTAGTAACCCATTATCTTGTAAAGGGAAAAAGCCTTTAGGGATAAATAGATAGAGCAAAACTGTTAGTGCTAATGTACTGAGGGCAACACCTAATGTTATCCATTGATGATTTAATACACGTTTTAACCAAACCGCATACACGGCGATCATCTTTTCAAAAAAGCGCTCACAAGCCATTTCAAAACGATTGTGCTTAATTTGACTTTCTGGTTTAAGTAAGCGCGCGCACATCATCGGCGTTAAGGTTAAAGAGACTACCGCGGAAATTAAAATCGCCACGGCTAAGGTAATGGCAAACTCTCTAAATAAACGACCAACAATATCTCCCATAAATAACAGCGGGATCAGTACGGCAATTAAAGAAAAAGTCAGTGAGATAATAGTAAAGCCGATTTCTCCCGCCCCTTTTAAGGCTGCGGTTAACGGCTTATCTCCTCGCTCTAGATAACGGGAGATATTTTCTATCACCACAATGGCGTCATCAACCACAAAGCCTGTCGCAATGGTAAGTGCCATTAAGGTGAGGTTATTGACAGAAAAACCGCAAAAATACATCACCGCAAAAGTACCCACTAAGGAGAGGGGGACGGCAATGCTAGGAATAAGAGTGGCAACACCATTACGTAAAAATAGATAGATAACCATGACCACAAGTGCAATCGCCAAGCCCAGTTCAAACTGGACATCTTTCACTGATGCCCGAATGGTTGTGGTTCTATCGGTTAAGATCTCAACATTTACCGACTTAGGTAAATTAGACACTAAATCCGGTAATAAATTACGAATATTATCCGTTGTTTCAATAACATTAACACCCGGTTGGCGTTGCACATTGATAATAATGGCTTGTTGATTATTGGCCCAAGCACCAAGCTGGTTATTTTCTGGGGCTTGTTCAATGGTGGCAATATCGGCAAGGCGGATGGGGGCACCATTTTTATAGCTAACAATCAGTTTGCGATAATCATCTAATGATTTCATTTGATCGTTGGCGGATAACGTTACCGAGCGAGTGGGGCCATCAAGGCTACCTTTGGCAGAGTTAACATTGGCATTATTAATAGCCACGCGGATTGTTTCACTATCTAACCCATAAGAGGCGGCTGCTTGGGCATTCAATTTTACGCGCACAGCAGGGCGTTGTCCGCCGGCTAAAGAGACTAAACCAACGCCGTTAACTTGCGATATTTTCTGCGATATTCGCGTTTCTACCATATCCTGTAGCTGTGTCATCGGCAATACAGAACTGGTGACGGCTAAGGTTAGCACTGGCGGATCAGCCGGATTTACTTTGCTGTAAATGGGCGGATAAGGTAAATCAGTAGGTAATAAGTTAGTTGCTGCATTAATGGCCGCTTGTACTTCTTGCTCTGCGACATCTAACGGTAATGTGAGTTGGAACATCAATGTAATGACTGATGCCCCACCTGAACTTTGTGAGGACATCTGTTTTAAGCCTGACATCTGTCCAAATTGACGCTCTAACGGTGCTGTTACCGCAGAGGTCATCACCTCGGGGTTTGCCCCAGGATAGAGTGTGACGACTTGAATGGTCGGATAATCAACTTCAGGTAATGCAGACACTGGCAGCATACGATAACCGACAATTCCTGCTAATAAAATCGCGACCATAAACAGCGTTGTTGCCACTGGACGTAAAATAAATAAACGAGATGGCCCACCACCTGTAGCGGGGATTTTTTCGCTCATTATGCTTTCTCCGCAACAACGGGATCTGTGGTTTTAGCTTTAGGTGCCAGCGGTGTTACAATCTCGACTTTGGCACCTTGCGTTAATCTATCCACACCATCGGTGACAACACGTTGATTAGCGGATAACCCTGAGGCAATGACAACTTTATCTGCATTTTGTGATGCAACCTCAACAGCGAGTTTGCTGACTTTATTTTCCTCATCAACGACCCAAACAAAGTGTCCTTCATTTCCCATTTGTAATGCTGCATTGGGGATCACTACCGCTTTTTCTAATGTAGTGACATATAAACGAATATTGACAAATTGATTGGGAAATAGCGTACTTTCTTGTTGAGGAAAACGGGCTTTTAATTTGATAGTCCCTGTAGTGGCATCAATTTGATTATCAATACTAAATAGTGCCCCTTGTGCTAATTCAATTTTATTATTTCTGTCTAATGCAATAACAGGTAATGTAGGGCTATTTTTACGGGCTAAGATAACCTGTGATAGATCTTGCTCTGGTAATGTAAAGAGGACATCAACAGGATCCATCTGGTTAATAACGACAATTGGCGTAGATGAGCCACCAGAAATATAGTTACCGACATCAACCTGCTTTAATCCCACCCGTCCTGAAATAGGGGCCGTTATTTTGCTATAGGTTAATTGTAATTGTGCATTATTAATTGCTGCTTTATCGATACTAATACTGGCTTCAGATTGTTTGACTAAAGCCGCTTGGTTGTCTAATTCTTGTTGTGAAACCAAATGGGTCTTTGCCAGTTTTTGGTAGCGAGCTAAATCAAGGCGCGCATTCGCCAGTGTGGCCTGATCTTTTGCCAATTGCCCTTTAGCTTGTGCTAATTGCACTTCAAAAGGGCGTGGGTCGATTTCTGCTAACAAATCGCCTTGATTCACTTGTTGGCCTTCGGTGAAATGCAACGCCATTAATTGCCCTTCCACACGGCTTGTCACGGTCACACTATTGACGGCTTTCACTGTGCCTAAAGCGGTTAAAAATTGCGGCACATCTTCTTGTGCAGATGTCGCCACTTGTACAGGTGGCATCGGTGGTCGTCTTGAGCCAGCTGTACTTCTATTTGGTGTGTTCGCAGTAGGGGTATCTTTACTCACAGAAGGTGCGCTGTTGTTTGAAGAGTATTGCCAATAGGCGATAGCGCCAGCGATAACAATAAGCAGGGTGATAATAAGAGAAAATCTTTTTTTGGTCTTTTTGTTGTTATTCATTGCGTTGGTGATCCTACTGACAACTCGCTAATTGAGAAAAAATGAAATGACACAATCAATTATGACATTCTACCTATTTCTTTAGGGGTAAAAATGGAGGAAATATGAAAATTGAGTCAAGGAATGTGTTTATTGATTATATTCTAATCAGTTGTTGTCACTTAGCAATAATATGCTGGAGTTATCTCTTTTTTATAAAGAGAAAAACGATTTCTAGCTAGCTATCTCGGCGTACTTTATTTTTATATAGTGATGATGAATAAACCAGCATAAAATAAATGATTAATAATCAGTGAGTTATTTTGTTTGTTGATTTTTTGAGCGCATAACTATTTTGTACAAATGGCGTCAACTATGATAAAACGCAATAGTTAGTTATAATTCTTAGATAATTATTCTTTCCGGTGATAGAATGCCAACCTTGTTTTTCTCTGTATTGAACTCTTTGTTAAGAATAACAATTCAGTATGAATAACACCGCGCTTTAACTCTGTCTTGAATCACAATGTTTTTGGTAAAAGCAGCCCAAAAATAAGGGCATAATAGAATAACTAGAGGTTTTTAGTGTCAACTGCAAACACACCTGAAGATGAACAGAAACCGAGTCTGAATGCGTTTAAACAGCCTCGTGCATTTTATCTCATCTTCTCAATCGAATTATGGGAACGTTTTGGATATTACGGCTTACAAGGGATCATGGCCGTTTATCTGGTTAAAATGCTGGGTATGAGTGAGGCGGAAGCTATCACTGTTTTTGCCGCATTTACCGCATTAGTTTATGGCTTTGTGGCAATTGGTGGCTGGCTTGGCGATAAAATTCTCGGGACAAAAAGGGTTATTGTCCTAGGGGCTATTGTGCTGGCAATTGGTTATGCCATGGTTGCTTTCTCCGATCATGATAAAGATATGATTTACTGGGGTTTAGCCACTATTGCGGTGGGTAATGGTTTATTTAAAGCCAACCCTTCCTCTTTATTAGCCACCTGTTATGAGAAAGATGATCCACAATTAGATGGTGCATTTACCATGTACTATATGTCGATTAATGTGGGATCATTTTTATCCATGTTAGCGACACCATGGTTAGCGGCGAATTATGGTTGGGATGTCGCTTTCGCATTAAGTGTGGTGGGGATGTTGATCACACTGGCAAACTTTATGCTATGTCGCGGTTGGATCAAAGATAAAGGCTCTAGGCCTGACTTTGAGCCACTAAACTACCTGAAACTGTTATTAACGCTGTTGGGGATTGTTGCTTTAACTGCGGTATCAACGTGGTTATTACATAATAATGAAGTGGCAACATGGTCTTTAGCGATTATTTCATTAGGTATTATCCTGATTTTTGCCCGTGAAACTTTTATGATGAAAGGGGTTGCACGGCGTAAAATGATCGTCGCTTTCTTACTGATGGTGGAAGCCGTGGTATTTTTTGTTCTTTATGATCAAATGCCAACATCATTAAACTTTTTTGCGATCCATAATGTTGAACACGCTATTTTAGGCTTTAGTGTTGAGCCAGAGCAATTTCAATCACTTAACCCATTTTGGATCATGCTAGCTAGTCCATTATTGGCTGCTATATATAACTTTATGGGTGATAAATTACCCATGCCTTATAAATTCACAGTGGGAATGTTTTTGAGTGCAACTGCATTCTTAGTATTACCATTGGGTGCAAGTATGGCAAATGAAGCTGGTATCGTTTCATCATGGTGGCTTGTTGCCAGTTATGGCTTTCAAAGTATTGGTGAGCTGATGATCTCAGGATTAGGTCTTGCGATGGTGGCCCAACTAGTGCCACAGCGTTTAATGGGCTTTATTATGGGCGCATGGTTCTTAACATCTGCGGCAGCTGCAATTATTGCTGGTAAAGTGGCAAGCTTAATGGCCGTTCCTGAAGACGTACAAAATGCACACGCTTCATTAGAAATTTATAGCAGTGTATTTTTACAAATAGGTATCGTAACAGGTGTTATTGCACTGTTAATGCTATTTACTGCCCCTATGCTGAGTAAAATGACACAGTAATATGTGAAATTTATTGTCAGACAATAAAAGGATGCTCTAGGGCATCCTTTTTTATATCTATTTAAAAATAAAGTTAATTTTAACAAAAAATATCTATAGTACTTGATAATGTTGTTTTTTATTTATACTTGTTTTATACACTTTACTCATTATATAATGAGTAAAGTGTAAAAGAGAGGTGGGTATGAACAGCGTAATACAAAAACGAACATCACAACAATTATCGGTAGAGAGAGTGGCTGTTCTAGAAAGAATGACTGTTCTTACAAAAGAATTGGTTAATGAATTAGCAGAGAAGAAAAGTTTAGCAAGTGCTTTAAAAATGAGTGATAACGAATTGGCTCAGTTAATTTTTGAAACTCAACTGATACGTTCGTCTGCAATTTCACCAAGAGAACAACGTAAAATAGCCCGTTTAAACGAAGGCGCTATTAAGTTTTCTGAACGGCTAAAAGAGCTTGGAGGCACATGTAGAGCTAGCCAAGCTGCAGCTATTTTGGGAGTAAAACGTCAAACGATTAATAATCGGTTAAAGGCTAATAAACTATTAGCGGTTAAAGTGGGAGGAGAATATCGATTACCTATTTTTCAATTTGATGGTAATCGATTAGTGGATGGATTAGATGAGATCTTAATTTTATTGGATAGTTTAAGCTCAACAACAAAAGTATCATTTTTAACGAGTATGTATTTTTTTGAGGATGAACAAGATATTAATGTTATTGATGCGCTTAAAAAATATGGACGCATGAGTGAACAAATGCAAGAAATTATTCATCAAGCTAAACTTTTTGGAAAACATATTTCAAACTAATAAAAATCTACTCATTATCGTTGATCTTAAAATGTAATGTTTCAGTAATGATCTCAAGTCCTGTAATGTCTTGATAGGGCCAATTTTGCGGAAAATTTTCTTTTTTACAATCTTATCAATTGATTGATATATAACAAGATTAAATTCAGATAAACTACAGTGATTAGATTAATTATATTGATGCAACAACACCACCTATTAGGGTGGTGTTGTTGTGAATAATAAATTCTAAGGAGAGTAAAATATTTCTTGCTAGCAACGATTAACTAGCGACTTTATCAACTTGCAATGCTATCTCTTTTTCCCGTGAGCTGGTGTTTACCGCGATCCAGCCTTTATAAGCTAAAGGTAAGAATGCGATAACAATGGCTAATGCAGAAACAGCTGCAACATAATAAGCTCCTGCCATTGCCGTTTTTTCCAACCAAGCACCCGTTAACATTGGCGTTAAGCCACCAAATACGGCATAGGCCATATTATAAGCAAAAGAGAGGCCAGAAAAACGAATTGAAGGAGGAAATGCTCTAGTACTCACAATTGGCGTTGTGGCAATTGCACCGACAAAAAAGCCCATCAAACCATAGTTAAATGCTAATTGGATACCAGACATATTGGCATCTAAGCTTCCATAAAAATGGAATGCAGTAACAATTAATCCACCCCATGATAAGGTCATGGATGCACGGGTTCCTAATTTATCCCCCAACCAGCCCCAGAAGATACATCCTAAGGTCAGCGTTAAAGTGGCAACACAGTTAGCTTCTAACGATGTTGTTCTGTCTATTTTGTAGATCCCTTCAACAATGACACTGGGTGTCATCAAAATAGTAACAACAATAGCTGTAGATAAAGACCATGTTAATGCTGCAGTAATTAAACAGGCTTGTTTATGGTTTTTGATAACCGAAACCACCGGCATTTCTTGTGCTAAGGCTTTTTTAGCCGCCATCTCTTTAAAGATAGGTGTTTCTTGTAAAAAACGACGTAAATAAACCGAGATCAAGCCAAATATGCCACCTAAAATAAAGGGAATTCGCCATGCAAAATCATTCACTTCTTGAGCGCTATAGCTGCGTTGTACAATAATAGCGACGATAGAGCCTAATAAGATGCCACCAGTAATACCGGATGTTAAGGTACCCACCCCTAAGCCATAACGCTGTTTCGGGGTGTGTTCGGCAATAAATACCCAAGCCCCGGGCATTTCACCACCGATAGCCGCCCCTTGCATAATACGCATCAATAACAGTAATAACGGTGCAGCCACACCGATGCTGGCATAGGTAGGTAATAAGCCAATCACCAAAGTTGGTACAGCCATTAAAAAGATACTTAAGGTAAACATACGTTTACGGCCGATAATATCGCCATAGTGAGCCATAATGATGCCACCTAAAGGACGAGCAAGATAACCGGCAGCAAAAATACCTAATGTCTGCATCTGAGCGATAAAAGCGTTATCACCAGGAAAGAATAAATGGCTCAATGTTTTCGTAAAGAACACGAAGATCACGAAATCATAGAACTCCAATGTTCCTCCTAGTGAGGATAAACCCAACGTTTTATAGTCGTTGCGGTTTAAAGGTCTTGCCGTAGGTTGACTCAACGGCTGAGTGGAGTGTGATTGTGATGTCATAATAACAACCTATATTAATCATCGTGATAAAAAAGAGTAAATAACCAAACCATCAATAAAATTCTTAAAAAAGTTGATCACAAAGGTGGCAATAAATAACGTTAAAAAGTTATTTATCGTCTTTTATACAAGAAAGAATAATATTGTAATGATGTAAATAGTTATATCAGGAAGCTCTTTATGAAGTAAAGAGCATAAAATAAAACAATCTGATAAGTTGTCATTGTGAGCATCTGTAGTTTTTAATGCTAAGTTTTGTTTGTTTTGTGATTTTTAGGGCGGTTTTTATTTTCTTGTGTAGTTTTTTAATAAAATTAGAGGTTTTGTTCTTACCGTTATTTTCATTTATTAGTTATGGTTAAAAAAACGATTTATTGAATATCATTTCAATTTTTCTAAATTGAATTAAATAATAAAATTAGCGTTATTTTAATTTATTATTTCTTGTTAATTAAATAATAATTAGATTATTAATTAATAAATATTGATGTTTTGTAGCAATATAACCTGTTATTGGTATTATTTTTAGGGTATTCATCTAAAATAAACTCAGTTACTCATTGGTTTTAAATTTCTTAAAATTGAAAGTAATTGATATTAAATGTCAACAACTTTGGTTATTGTAAGCATGGTTACGCATTTTTATTTAAAATATAGATTTTAAATAGTTAAATGATAAATAGGGAAAAACAGCAAAAATCATCTCAAAGCGTCATTATCTGGTTATAATTACATCAGATGTCGGTGGATATAGCAGGGGGAAATGATGAATTCAATTTCGATAAGTGCGGTGTTGTTAACCGCGATTGTGCTATTTGCATCTGTGCTTGTTGTCGCTTTAGTCAGCAGTCTGCTACTAAAAAAAACGCTGTATGGGAGTCTGCAACAAGATAATTTATCAGTCAGTGTTGCGGTAAGAAGAACGTTTATGGTATCGCTTGTTGTCGCATTACTACTGGTCTATTACTTTCTTTCAACAACAACCTAAAAAATCTATAAAAACAAAAACGCCACTGTGATGTACTCTGCAGTGGCGTTTTTATCTGTTTTGTTAAACTAAGAAAATAGTGGCTAGGCCTAAGAAAATAAAGAAGCCACCGGTATCGGTGATCGCGGTGATCATCACACTTGAGCCAATGGCCGGATCTTTACCCAGTTTTATCATGGTCATTGGTATTAATACCCCCATCATGGCAGCCATCAACAGGTTGAGTACCATGGCCATTGTCATTACGGCGCCCATCGCAATATCACCATAAAGGAAGTAAGTTACAACTCCCATTATTCCCCCCCAAACAATACCGTTGATAAGGGCAACACCTAACTCTCTTAAAATTAAGAACGAGAAACTACCAGTCTGAATTTGATGTAGTGCTAATGCACGCACAATCATAGTAATGGTTTGGTTACCGGTATTTCCCCCAATACCTGCAACAATGGGCATTAAAGTTGCTAAGGCGACTAATTGGGAAATGGTATGCTCAAACACACCAATAACACGAGAAGCGACAAAAGCAGTACATAAGTTGATAGCAAGCCATGTCCAACGTGTTTTAACCGCTTGCCCGACAGGGGCGAATACATCCTCTTCTGGGCTTAACCCCCCCATACGACGAATGTTGGTATCGCTCTCTTCATGCATATTATCGACGATATCTTCAACGGTTAAACGTCCCATTAACAGGCCATTACTATCAACAACTGCAGCCGAAATTAAGTCATAACGTTCGAACGCACCCGCTGCATCTTCGCCTTTCTCTTCGGGCATAAAGCTGACAGTATCGGTTTTCATGACATCAGAGACCCGTTTATCCGGCGACTGGGTTAATACTGTGGTTAAGGGTAATTCACCTAACAGATGATTGGCATTATCAATAACGAAAATTTTATCCGTGGCTTCAGGAATAGAGCCACGTTGGCGTAAATAACGTTGAACCGTTTTTAATGTTACGTTGCCACGCACGGTGACAAACTCAAAATCCATCATCTGTCCAACACTATCCTTCGGATATTGCAGGACTTCTCTGATCCTATTACGCAGACTTGGTTCTAAATAGGTCAAAAGACGACGCATGGTATCACGGGGTAAATGCTCCGCAATATAGGCCTGTTCATCCACATGCAAAGAAGCGACTGAGCGTAATAATTCACGATCCGTCATATCTTTAATTAGGCTGTCCCAAACGGCGACAGAGGCTTCGACTAAAACCGCACCACGCTCATTATTATCAACCAAATGCCATAGGGCTAAACGTTCATCATAGGGAAGGGCTTCAAGAATATCTGCAATATCTGCCGCGTGTAGATCTTGTAGTAATTCTCTAACAGTGGTGATTTTTTCATGAAGTTCATGGTGGCTCAGCCTATCACTTTCACTTGCTTCACCTAACACTGTTTCAACAAAACGGTCATCTTCAAGAAAGATGTTCAGAATTTGCTGACGCAGGTGTGCCACTTTTTGTGAATATGGATTGATGGCAGCCGCAGTATCATTATTGATAGCTGATTGAGACATGTTATTCCTTTTTAATTCTTACGAGGGAGATAACCATTAGTATTCATTATTCCATTTTAGGATGATTATCGGTCTTCTCCATATAAAAAAATAGCGATCTTGAAAATATTACATTGGGTATTTTCATATTATCGTCACAAATCAAACCTTACGTTGTTATGTGATAGTTGTTGTATGATAAATGCAACAAAAGACGCATTATACCGCGTCTTTTTCTGTATAATATCATATTGTTAAGCAGATTCCTCTTTTATATCCAGTTTCCAGCCCGGAACGGCCTGCCAATGCTCCTGTTCTTTTTCTAAATCCAATTCCATCAATGTGTTATCGGCAAGATAATTTTTAGGAAAATAGAGTGTCCAGTGATTATCATCGGTCACTAAACGTAAAGAAACCGGTTTAGTGGTTGATTGACGCTGATTATTAAGTAGTGTTGCTAACCTAAGTATTTGTACTAATGGATAATACTGTTTCTTTTTATATAGATTAAATTTAGGTAACTCATCAAACTTAATTGCTTTGCGATGATAACGAACTAATGTAGTTAATAATTGTTGTTGTTCTTGATTAAAACCGGGTAAATCTGTATTCGAAAGAATATAAGCAGAATGACGATGCAAACCACTTAAATTGATACTTAATCCCACTTCATGCAACATCACCGCCCATACTAAAATCGCTTCTAGATCAGGACGAACCAGTTTAGGATTTTGTTCCGCCCACTGAGCATACAGTGATTGCATTGTGGTGAGGACGCGCTTAGCTTGTTCACGATCGATATTATAGTGTTCAGCAAGGCTTTTGGCGGTACGCTGGCGAATATCTTGATGACGAAAACGGCCTTCCATTTCATACAATACACCTTCACGTAATGCACCATCAGATAAATGGAGAGCCTTTAAGCCTAGGGTATCGAAAATACCGCATAAAATGGCTAAACCAGGTACAAAACTGTGTTTACGTTCATCGGATAATCCCGGTAGGGTGATATCCTTAAATTTTTTAAACCGTAGTACCTGTTTGGTCAACATTAATAGGCGTTCAGGGGTGATCACACCATCTTTTTCACCAAATTCAACCAAAATTTCATGTGCAGCCTTGATAGTACCCGATGCGCCTAATGCGACATCCCAGCCGGTCATTTTATATTGCCAAGCAATTTTTTCCATTTTACGTGCTGCTTTTTCGCGAGCTTTACGAAAAGCGGATTCGCTAATTTTTTGGTTCGGGAAAAATTGACGGCTAAAGCTGACACACCCCATACGCTGGCTTTCGATCAAGATGGGTTCAAAATTTTCTCCGATCACTAATTCGGTAGAGCCTCCACCAATATCAATCACTAGCTTACGCCCTTTTTCAGATTGCGTATGCTCAACGCCCATAAAGATCAGGCGTGCTTCTTCGTGACCAGAAATAATTTCAATAGGATAGGGCATCACCTCTTTTGCGCGTTGCAAAAAGACTTTGGCATTGCTAGCAACCCGTAACGTATGTGTACCGACCACAGTGACATTTTCTGCTGGAAATCCCTGTAACCTTTCAGCAAAAAGGGAAAGTGCAGAAAGCCCCCGCAACATTGCTTCTTCACTGAGTTTATCATTATCATCAAGGCCATCGGCAAGATATACCCGTTGTTTTAAACGACTTAATACCTGTAAGGCACCATTGACAACACGGGCTATGATCATATGAAAACTATTAGAACCAAGGTCTATAGCCGCAATTTCTAAAGGACGTGGTGAAGAAGAGTCATCTTGTAATAAAGGCATTGATTACGCTCGTGATCCTGGTTGTTCTAATGATTTAAGGTATTCATATACAGCAAGTTGGGCGCGGATCTTACGTTTATTTCCTCGAGGAACATAGCTATTTGTTAGATCTTTATCTAAATATCGTGCTTTTACAGTATCATTAAACTGGATCTCAAGAATATCCAAAATACGCTGTTTTAGCTGAGGGTCGAGTAGTGGTACGGCAACTTCAATACGATAATCAAGGTTACGAGTCATCCAGTCTGCGGATGATAGGAAAATTTTCTCATCCCCTTTATTGGTAAAGACATAAACACGATCATGCTCTAAAAAGCGGTCAACAATACTGGTGACCTGAATATTTTCACTAAAATCGGGCTGATTAGGGACTAAAGAGCACATACCGCGTACTAATAGGCGGATTTTAACACCTGCTTGTGAGGCATCATAAAGACGATTAACTAACTCTTCATCGACTAAATTGTTAACTTTTAAGGTAATACCCGCAGGGTGCCCCGCTTGAGCATTGTGAATTTCATTTGTGATCAACTGGTTTAACAAAATACGTGAGTTTTGCGGTGATACCATTAAATGTTCAAAAGTCACCGGACGATAAGGGTTTTCAATAAAATTGAACACTCGACGTACTTCATTATTAATTTCTGTATTCGCGGTTAACAGAGAATAATCGGTATAAAGGCGTGCGGTTTTTTCATTAAAATTCCCAGTACCAATATGCGCATAGCGAATGATTTCACCTTCTTCCAAACGAGAAATAATAAATAATTTCGCATGAATTTTTAAGCCGGGTGCTGAAAAGATAACGTGGACGCCAGCTTCGGTTAAGCGTTTAGCCCAATGTATATTCGCGGCTTCATCAAAGCGAGCTTGTAATTCAACGACCACAGTGACACGCTTACCATTGTGGGCGGCGTGGATCATCGAATCGATAATCCGAGAGTCTTTTGCTACGCGATAGATATTGATTTTTATCGAAATGACACTGGGATCAAAAGACGCTTGGCGTAATAATTCCAATACATGCTCAAAGGTATGATAAGGATAATAAAGTAACACATCACGTTCACGGATCGCATCAAAGCCATTACGGAAATTATCAAACCAAACATGGCGTAAACGAGGAATAGGTTTGTTTAATAGAAACTTACTACCCTCATTAGGAAAATTAATAAAGTCTTTAAAGTTGTGATAACGCCCACCAGCAATGACCGAGTCATTATTAGATAAACCTAATTTGCTACGCAGTAAAGCAACCATTTCATCGGGCATATCACGTTGATAGACAAAACGAACAGGCTCAGCGGTAAGGCGCTGTTTTAAGGTAGATGACATCATTTCTAATAAGCTGGATTCCATTTCAGTGGCTAAATCATATTCAGCATCACGTGTCATTTTCATGGAATAAGCATTTAAAGAATCATAGTCAAAGAAGCCTTTAAAAATCTCATCAAGACAATAGCGTAAGATATTATCCAGCAAAATCATTGACTTTTTCTTACCTCGGCCTTGTTCTGTAGGCAAAATAACAAAACGAGGGACTTTATCGGAGGGGATCTCTAACAAAGCGTAGTGAATAGTTTGCCCCTGAGCAATTTCAACGGCTAAATATGTGTAATCATCTTTTAAAAACTCAACCAAATTAGTTTCAGGGTTGATAAGGATCGGCGTGATATGTTTTCTTAAGTTTTGGCGAAAATATTGGCGTAACCAAATTTGTTGGTTAGGTGAGATTTGCCGTTCATTGATTAAAAAAATCTGATTACGCGCCATTTCTAAAAGCAAGTCGTTATACAGTGCGTCGAATTCTTGGTCGGCTTTGGCAACTTTAGATTGGATTTTTTTGATTAAATGACGAGCGTGACTAGAGCCAGAGCGTGAGCCGCGCTCCTCATTAATTAAAATACGCCGTTTTACATCCGCAAAGCGAACTTTATAAAACTCATCAAGATTATTTGAATAGATCCCCAAAAACCTGACCCTTTCGATTAGCGGGTTACGTTTATCTGCCGCCTCTTGCAATACTCGCTCGTTAAACGCAAGCCAGCTGATCTCTTTATCAATATAGAGTCGTTCTTGGGACATCTGAACTCCAACATGGGTTAAAGTTAAATCTTATTATCTGAATCAATCAGACATATTGTTTTATCGTTGCACCCGGTTTAACAAAATTTTCCGGTCTTGCTGCTTTGGCTTTTTGTTCAAAATAAGGGGCTTGGAATGTACACATTCTAATCGCAGAACGGTAAGAGCCATTAACAAAAAACTCATCTATTAAATCACCTTCTTTCTTAAAGCCAAGCTTTTCATAAATATGAATCGCTTTAGCATTCTCTTTATCGACGATTAAATAGAGTTTGTATAAATTAAGTACAGAAAAAGCGTAGTCCATCGCTAACTTTGCCGCGCGGGCTGCATAACCATGGCCTTGATGAGCAGGGGCGATAATGATTTGAAACTCAGCACGACGATGAACATAATCAATTTCAACCAGCTCAACTAAACCGACTTTTGTGCCTTCACTTTCAGCAATAAAACGTCGTTCGCTTTGGTCGTGAATATGTTTTTCATATAGGTCGCTTAACTCAATAAAAGCTTCATAAGGCTCTTCAAACCAGTAGCGCATAACGCTAGCATTATTATCAAGTTTATGGACAAAAGGAAGGTCTTCTCTTTCGAGAGGACGTAATTTTATAGGTGGAACTTTCTTACCACCGGACATAAGCACCTCGGTGAAAATGCATTGAATAAAAAGAGAAAAGGGTGACACAATAAAAGTCACCGCGGGCTACAGTGTAGCACAAAGTGACTTTTTATCTTAAGTGAAACCGTTAATCAAGATTGTCAAACAGAACATTACCATCAAGTAGCGCCCGATTATCTATCATTTTTAATCTCTCTTCTGCTAACCAACTAATTGCGAGAGGATAAATGCGATACTCTTGTGTTTGTATTTTTGCTTGCAAACTTTGTTCGGTATCATCAGGAGAGACGGGAATACGCGCTTGAATGATCATCGGGCCACCGTCTAATTCTTCCGTGACAAAGTGTACGGTAGTACCATGAAAAGTATCTTTATTCTCAATAACTTGTTTATGTGTATGCAGACCGGGATATTTGGGAAGTAAAGAGGGATGAATATTTAATAGCTTATGCTGATAATGGTTGACAAATAACGGCGATAAAATACGCATAAAGCCAGCAAGAACCACAATATCAGGCTGATAGCCATCAATTTGAGTGATTAACGCTTTATCATAAGCTTCTCTATCAGGATAATCAGCCGGATCGATAAAGTAAGCAGGGATATCCGCTTGTCTCGCTCGTTCAAGCCCATAAGCTTGTGCTTTATTGCTGAAAACAGCCACAACTTGGCCTGCGATTTTATGCGCCCTACAGGCGTCAATAATCGCCTGTAGGTTGCTACCATTTCCTGAGATCAGGACCACAATATTTTTCATGGGGGTACTTTTACTAATTGATAATCACTTGTGCATCACCCGCTGCTTGCGGGGCAATATCACCAATTAACCATGCCTTTTCACCACAGGCATTAAGATGTGATAGCGTTTTTTCAACATCAGCTTGGCTCACGGCGATTAATAAGCCGACACCACAGTTAAAGGTACGATACATTTCATGAGTGCTGACATTACCTGCCTGTTGTAGCCAGTTAAAGACCTCAGGCCACTGCCAACTTTGGCTATTAATACGAGCTTGCGTATTTTCAGGTAGCACGCGCGGAATATTTTCCCAAAATCCACCACCAGTAATATGTGCCACTGCGTGAATATCAACGTTTTCAATTAATGACAGGAGTGATTTTACATAAATACGGGTTGGCGCTAAGAGTTTATCAGCCAGTGATGTATCACCTAATGGGGTAGTTTCAGCACAGGCACCACTGACTTCAAGAATTTTTCTGATCAGTGAATAGCCATTAGAATGAGGGCCACTTGAAGCGAGAGCAATTAATGCATCACCCGCTTTAACTTTGCTACCATCGATAATCTGTGATTTCTCAACGACACCAACACAAAAACCGGCGATATCATAATCGTTACCATGATACATGCCGGGCATTTCCGCTGTTTCGCCACCCACTAAGGCACAGCCGGATTGCTTACAACCTTCAGCGATACCCGTTACAACCCGTGCGGCAGTATCGACATCTAACTTGCCTGTGGCATAGTAGTCAAGAAAGAAGAGAGGCTCAGCTCCTTGAACGATTAAATCGTTAACACACATTGCGACTAAATCGATACCAATATCATCGTGGCGATTTAAGTCCATCGCAAGGCGAAGTTTAGTACCGACACCGTCAGTGCCTGACACTAAAATAGGTTCGCGGTATTTAGTGGGAATAGCGCATAATGCACCAAAACCACCTAAACCCCCCATAACTTCAGGACGGCGAGTTTCTTTTACTACACTTTTAATACGATCGACTAAAGCATTACCTGCATCAATATCGACACCGGCATCTTTATAGCTGAGAGAGGATTTGTTAGTCACGTCTAGCCCTCACGGCAAGTTGCTGTTAAGAAAAAATGTGTGCGGTGGCTATTCTAACAGGCAAAGCAAACGTTTGCGAGGATCTTCTTTTTAGATCACAATTATTCATGTTAGTGTGGTTAAAAGCTGTGCGATTGATCAATATCAATAGAAAAACGATGGAAAGTCACTAAAAAAGCGGTATAATCTCGCGATTTTTTTGTCTGGCTGCGTCGTACATTAGGAGAAATTATGAAGATCGTTGAGGTAAAACACCCACTCATTCAACATAAATTGGGGCTGATGCGAGATCATGATATAAGCACTAAACGCTTTCGTGAATTGGCTTCAGAAGTTTCCAGTCTACTGACGTATGAAGCTACCGCCGATTTAGAAACAGAGACGGTAACAATTGAAGGTTGGTGTGGCCCGGTTGAGATAGAACAGATTAAAGGAAAAAAAATTACTGTTGTACCTATCCTCCGTGCCGGTCTTGGGATGATGGATGGAGTATTAGAAAATATTCCTAGCGCCCGGATCAGTGTAGTTGGTGTTTACCGCGATGAAGAAACCTTAAAGCCCGTCCCTTACTTCCAGAAACTAGCCTCTCATATTGAAGAACGTATGGCACTTGTTGTTGACCCAATGTTAGCAACTGGTGGCTCTATGATTGCCACAATTGATTTATTAAAAAATTCAGGCTGTACTTCAATTAAAGTTTTAGTGTTAGTGGCTGCGCCTGAGGGGATCAAAGCATTAGAAGAAGCTCATCCTGATGTTGAGTTATATACTGCATCGATTGATAAGCATCTTAATGAGCATGGGTACATTGTCCCAGGCCTTGGTGATGCGGGTGATAAGATATTTGGTACAAAATAATGATTAAGCCGACTTTGATAGTCGGCTTTTTTTTGGATCCCTTATTGGTTTGTTTTATCGCTGAAATTTAAATTCCATTTATATCTATTTTAAAGAGAGGTCGTAAGCATGACTCGTCGTGCAATCGGGGTAGAAGAGCGCCCACCATTATTACAAACAATCCCATTGAGTTTTCAACATCTGTTTGCCATGTTTGGTGCTACTGTACTTGTGCCGATTTTGTTTAAGGTTAATCCGGCCACCATATTATTGTTTAACGGTATCGGTACTCTGCTTTATCTCTTTATCTGTAAAGGTCGTATTCCTGCTTATTTAGGTTCAAGTTTCGCCTTTATCTCTCCGGTGTTATTGCTACTTCCTTTAGGCTATGAATTAGCATTGGGCGGGTTTATTGTCTGTGGGGTGCTATTTTGCCTTGTTGCTGGCATTGTGAAAATCGCCGGACGCGGATGGATTAATGTGATGTTTCCTCCTGCGGCAATGGGCGCAATCGTTGCCGTAATAGGTCTTGAGTTGGCCGGAACCGCCGCTAATATGGCTGGATTATTACCTAGCGCAGATAATCCCGTTGATAGTCAAACATTGATAATCTCTATGGTGACACTGGGTGTGACTATTTTAGGCTCAGTGATGTTTAGGGGATTTTTGGCTATTATTCCTATTCTTATTGGCGTGTTAGTCGGTTACGCACTCTCTTTCTTTATGGGCGTTGTTGATGTGACACCGATTAAAGAAGCCAATTGGTTTGCTCTGCCTACCTTTTATTCGCCGCGTTTTGAGTGGAGTGCTATTTTTATTATCTTGCCGGCGGCATTAGTGGTTATTGCCGAACACGTAGGGCACCTTGTGGTAACCGCGAATATTGTTCAACGTGATCTCATGAAAAACCCAGGCTTACATCGCTCTATGTTTGCAAATGGTTTTTCAACCATTATCTCCGGATTTTTTGGCTCTACACCTAACACGACTTACGGTGAAAATATCGGTGTTATGGCTATTACTAAAGTGTATAGCACTTGGGTCATTGGTGGTGCAGCAATTATCGCTATCTTACTTTCTTGTGTTGGTAAACTGGCAGCCGCGATTGCAGCGGTTCCCGTACCGGTAATGGGCGGTGTCTCTTTATTACTGTATGGTGTAATAGGGGCGTCCGGTATTCGCGTATTATTAGATTCGAAAGTTGATTATAACAAACCACAAAACTTGATATTAACAGCGATCATTTTAATTGTCGGTGTAAGTGGTGCATCAATTCAAATTGGCGCAGCTGAACTAAAAGGCATGGCCTTAGCAACGATAGTCGGTATTGTTTTAAGTTTAGTGTTTAAGCTGGTGAGTATTATTCGCCCAGAAACTGAGTTAGTGGATGATACTCTGGAGTCAATTAACAAACATACAAACACCAAGTAATCATTGATGAGCTCTTTTCGCTAATATTTCGTCATTGAACTAAAAAGCAGTCATAGACTGCTTTTTTTATTGGTTGTTTTTTATTCTTATAAGATAAACAAAAACACTTTTGTTATAAAAAGCGTTTAAAACTTAGAAAAAGAAAATAAACTTAATAATAATATTTATTTAACGCAAATAAATGAGACAATGAAATTATTAGTGGTTTAGTGATAGCGATACTTTTTAGCTATTATTGAGCTAAAAATTGTTTTAAGGTTGTAACAAAGCTTTTAAAAGGGTGACGACGCTAGTTATGGAAAAACTTGTTGATATATACGATTTTATCGTATCTAAGCAGATTTTCACCACGCTGTTTTTAGTGATCACGTTGCTGGTGGTGTGGTTTCTGGCAAAGATGATCTTTCGTCGTATAGCCAAGCGTCTATTGTTTTTATTCACCGAACTCTCAGATGAAGAGACGATAGAAGATATTGCGAAAAAAAGTGCCTCTATTGTTGCAGTCACTCTGGTTCTCTATATAAACCAGTTATTGCCTTCGTTTTCAGCACAGATGAATATTATCTTTGAAACGGTTTGTCGTGCTTTTATCGTCATCAATATTGCTTCTCTTCTTAATAACGCGTTAGATATTTTTAATATCAGGCATGCTAAAAAATCGTGGCACCGTAACAATTCGATTAAAGGTTATATTGAAATTGCTAAGATAGTGGTGTGGATCATCGCCTTTATTCTTATTATCGCGCTATTTACTGAACAATCCCCACTGATTATTATTTCCAGCTTTGGTGCGATCGCTGCGGTATTGATGTTTGTTTTCCAACATACCCTTATCTCATTCGTCGCTAATATTCTGATCTCAAATGGTAAAGTGTTAAAACTATATGATTGGATTGAATTACCCAGCAGTAATATTAGTGGTGAAGTGATTGATATTGCACTGCACACAATTACAGTACGTAATTGGGATAACACGATTTCTCGTATACCCACAAAGGACTTTTTAACCGAAAAATATACTAACTGGCAACCGATGTTCTCTTCAGGAGGCCGTCGTATCAAGCGTAGTTTCTATATTGATCAATCCTCTATTTCATTTGCTACAGAACAGTTAGTGCAGGAGCTAAAAAATACTGCGCCACTTAAAAAAAGCATTGAAGCGATGTTAGAAGGTAAAGAAGAAGAGATAGGTGATATTAATACTTGGTTAGAAACCAACGGGGTGACCAATCTACAACTTTTTAGAAAGTATATGTTAAATTGGATCAAAATGCGTGGTGATGTTAGGCCGGATATGTATTTGGTGATAAGAACAATGCCCCCCACACCAATGGGACTACCCGTTGAATTATATTGTTTTACTCGTGCTACCACATGGGTGGAATATGAAGAGACACAATCAGAAATTTTTGAGTATATAAATGCTTGTGCTAAGTATTTTAAATTAGATATTTATCAGCAACCATCAGGTCACGATCTCTCTAAGATAACGTTTAAATAGTGAAATAGAATGGCTAAACTGATCTTATATTGATGTCAAAATAAACAGTTTCGCTATTTATTGCTGTCATCTTAAGCAGCTCGTCTTGCTTTTTTAATATTGATTCTGTCATTGATAGAATTTGTGTTAGAATCACGACGTTTATTAAACTATTCAGGTGAGGTGCTTCTGAATACGCCATCACAGCTATCATTACCACTATCTCTGCCCGATGATGAGACATTCGATAGCTTTTACGCAGGGGAAAATGCATCACTCGTTGCTGCGATCCAAACTGCTATTCACCAATCACATGGCAGTTATATCTATTTCTGGTCTCGTGATGGGGGCGGAAAAAGCCACTTGTTGCATGCAGCTTGTGCAGAGCTTTCTTTAGCCGGAGATGCAGTTGGTTATGTTCCTCTTGATAAACGGGCTTATTTCGTACCAGATGTGCTTGAAGGTATGGAGCATCTTTCATTAGTTTGTATCGATAACGTTCAATGTATTGCGGGTGATGAAGAGTGGGAACTTGCTCTGTTTAATCTGTATAATCGCGTATTAGAACTTGGTCGCACCTGTCTATTAATCACAGGGGATAGACCTCCCCGTCAAATTGATTTACAACTTCCTGATCTCGCTTCTCGCCTAGATTGGGGGCAAATTTATCGCTTACAACCGCTAAGCGATGAAGAAAAAATTCAAGCACTACAATTAAGAGCGAAACTACGTGGATTTGAATTACCCGAAGATGTGGGTCGTTTTGTATTAAAGCGCTTAGATAGAAAAATGCGCACATTATTTGAAATGCTAGATGAACTCGATCACGCCTCTATTGTGGCTCAACGTAAGCTGACCATTCCTTTCGTAAAAGATATTCTTAAGCTTTAATCGCAAGCTATTTAAAACAACGCATTATGCAATAGATAACCAGTAATAAAAAACCGCTTATCTCGAAAGATAAGCGGTGAGTGCAACAAATAAAGAATGGGGGAAATAATTAATGTGCTTCTACAACTTTTGTTTTCTTCTGCGGAACCACTAAGTAAATCAGATAAAGTGCGGTGATAGCCACAGTGTAACCCGTAAAGATCAACCAGAATGACTGCCAATCAATAACACCATCTGTGGTATACAAATCAATAACCCAGCCACTTAGCATCGCACCTAAATAAGTACCAAAACCATTCACTAAGGTCATAAACATACCTTGTGCGGTAGAGCGATATTGTAATGGGATCTCTTTTTCTAGGAATAGCGAGCCGGAGATATTAAAGAAATCGAAAGCACAACCATAGACAATCATGGATAACAACAGAACGATTTGGCCTAATGATGAATAGTCACCGTAAGCGAAGAAACCAAAACGTAAGATCCATGCAATCATACTAAATAATACGATAGTTTCTATTCTAACTCGTTTTAATAGCAGGGGTAAAAATAGAATAAAGACCACTTCAGAAATTTGAGAAATGGATAAGAAAACAGAAGGATAATGAGCCAAGAAAGAGTCATCAGCATTAGGTGCTTTGGCCATATCTTGTAAGAATGGAACCCCAAATGTATTGGTAATTTGCAATACTGAACCTAACAATGTGGCAAAGAAAAGGAAAATAACCACATTTTTCTTTTTAAACACTTGTAAGGTATTCGATAAGCTAAAAGCGGCCACTTCTTCTTTTGCTTCTGTTTTATCTGTCGCTTTTGTCGCCGGTAAAAACATCGCAAATACCGCTAAGATAATAGAGGCTATTGCAGCAACAAACAGTTGATCGTAGCTATTACCGAAACCTAAGAAGCTAATAACCCACATTGCAGCAATAAAACCCACGGTGCCATAAACACGGATTTTGGGGAAATAGTCATTTGGCTCTAGGTGTTTTTGCTCTAGTAACTCAAAAATAATACTGTTTGCCATAGAAATGCTTGGCATAAAGAACAATAAATGCAGAAGTGTCGCAAAGAAGAGGGTAGTCACTGTGGTCATTTGAGACATCAGTACTAAAGCAAACGCGGATAAAATATGCAGGGTAATAAAGACCAGCTTACGGTTATTTATCTTGTCCGCAATAAATCCCATGATCACCGGTGCGATCAGTGATGCTAATCCTAAAGCACTAAAAATTAGCCCAACGTCAGTACCTTTAAAATGTAATTTATCAAATAGATATGAAGCAAACGTAACAAGCCAAGAGCCCCAAATAAAAAATTGGAGGAATGAAACAAGTTTGAGTCTATGTACGATGTTCATTAAATTTCCTATTAGCCTGGCAATCATCTGGTATTTTGATGATTGATTAGTTTTAGTCGCCCATATGTTGGCTATATTTTCAGTTAGTTTGCCGATATCTATACACTTTAAAAAAAATATAACGCACTATCTCTAGTGAGATAGCGAGTAGGCATGTGTAAAAGAAGTGGCGAATTAACGTATTTTGCTATGTTGCAGTATTGTTTAAATTGTATCTCTAATATTAATTTCTGAATTGGATGATAACGAAAATAAAAATGGTTCGAAGTGTATCGCAAATCAAATCTGCCATCATATTTTCTGAAGACCATAATAAGTAGGAATTCACTCGTGTAAAGAGACTTTTGTCACAATACAAATGAAACGTTTCATAAATTTTTTCTGTTGGCTGTTATTTGTAACAGGATAATGTGATCGTGATAGATATTTTTGATCTTGGTAAAATATTCACTATAAAAAAAATGAAATTAAGATGAAATATTTTGAAAGCAAGCAATAAACTACCTTATTCTACTAATGGAAATAACTATCGTGTTTCCTTATTGTTTGTAACAGAAAATTAACATTAGTGACCTTTAGAATATACAGATGGCGGTAACACCGTTGTGATGTGATAATAAAGCAGTAGAGAATTGTGTTATCGATATGAAGAGGAGTGAAGTAAGTTAATAGGTATAACGTGTTGGTTTTCTGTCATTTTGAGCGCACTGCAGATAATGAGTTATTAGGGCGCATCACCGATCTTTGAAAACAGCCGTAAGGTTTCTCGTCTCAATGCTCTGAAATCACTCAGATTACGTTTTAGTGATGCGCCATACCGTCAATGTCGGCAATTGCCAATTTAGCCTACTTAAAAAGGGCGGTAACTTGCTCAGGTGGACGACCTAAACGCGCTTTATTGCCAACGACCACAATAGGACGTTCAATTAATTTAGGGTGATTATGCATGGCCTGAATTAGTGCTTCTTGTGAGCTCTCATCAGCAAGCTTTAGGGTTTTATAAATTTCTTCTTTGGTGCGCATTAATTTTCTTGCATCGTCAAAATCTAGCGCTTTGAGTAATGCTTTTAACTCATCGACAGAAGGCGGCGTATCTAAATAATGAATAACGTCAGGGGTGATATGCATCTCTTCTAATAAATGTAAGGTTTCACGGCTTTTAGAACAGCGCGGATTATGATAAATCGTTACTTTGTTGGTCATATTATCCCTTATTTAAATTGACTGTCTTTATGTTGAAGTTTACGCAATTGATCAATACGTGCATCAAAACGAGCTTGCTCATTACTGCCTAATTTTACTTGACGACTCGCATCACCAAGATAACGAATGGCAGTTTCAAAATCTCCTCGTAATGCCAAATCTTCAGCGTAAGCTGCAAGCTCTTGGGCTCGATTACCTTGTTTTGCCGCATTTTCAGCCACCAATTGCCAACCAATAGGATCGTCAGGATTGTCAAAGGTATAGCGATATAATAATCGATTAGCTTCGTTATATTGCTTATTTTGCATATAAGCATTAGCTAAATTAACCGTCAGTACTTTGTTGTTAGGTGATTGCTTAAGCGCTTGTTGTAAACGTGTTATCGCTTCCGCAGCACGGTTTTGCTCTACGTCAATATCGGTAATGGCATCAATAAGCCAGATATTATTTGGCTCTTTTGCCAGCATAGGGGCGAGTATTTTTCTCGCGTCATTAAATTTACGATCACGAGAATAGAGTAAGGCTTGTGCATAATTAGCGGCTGATTTTTCTAATTCCGTTCCTTGCCTAAACTGATCCAGCGTGGTTTGCAAAGCGTTACTTGATGCGGGGTTTTTCTCTAGCATGGTCAATACCCGCATTTTAGCATAGAGAAAATTAGCCGATTGTGGCACTTTGCGCGGAGCATATTGCGCTGCTCGGCTACGTGCATCAGATAAACGGCTGTCAGGTAAGGGGTGCGTTAATAGCATTTCAGGTGGCTTAGAACTATAGCGCACTTGGTCTGCTAAGATCTGCATAAAATTAGGCATACCTTGTGGATCAAACCCTGCACGATAAAGAGTTTGTATTCCTATCCGATCAGCTTCTTGTTCGTTCATTTGCGTGAAGGTGATCATGTTTTGTTGCATCCCCGCCATACTTCCCGTAAAGGTGGCTAAACCGGCATTGGGGTTAGCCATAAATATTAAAATAGAGCCTAATATTCCAGCCATGGCGAGTGGCGTGGTTTTAGACTGATCTTCTAACATTCTTGCAAGATGACGTTGGGTAACGTGAGAAATTTCGTGGGCGATAACAGAAGCTAATTCACTTTCATTGCGACTGTATCTAAATAGTGCTGAGTGCAATACGATATTGCCACCAAAATAAGCAAAGGCATTAATATTGGGGTTATTCACTAAATAGAAGTGAAAGGGGGTTTTTACCGAACTGGCATTAGAGACTAATCTTTGACCTAAATTATTGATGTAATTAGAAAGTAGAGGGTCAAAAACTAATGGTGCACTATTTCTTAATTGGCGAGTATAGTAATCACCCATAGCGATTTCTTGATTGATACTCAATGTTGAGCCTGCTGTCGTTCCCATATCGGGCAGGGTATCTTCAATATCAATCGCAGCGTGAGCAGGCAACACTGATGTTGATAGCAAAGTAGAAACAAGAAGCGCGACCAGTGGTTTTTTAAGTCTGAGTTTCATACAACAACATCCTGATAGCTATCTTAACGAAAAATTTATAATTAATGATGTATCATAGCAAAAGCTAACGTAAAATCCGTCAAAAGATTATTGATTATGTAAATCAATACATATAGATATATTTGACTTATTATTATAAAGGACCTCTATTTTCATGCTGGACTTGCTTGTTCAATGGTATAAACGTCGATTTGCTGATCCCCAAGTTATCGCGCTGGTGGTGATCTTAATTGCCGGTTTTTCAATTATCTACTTTTTCAGTGGCATACTTGCACCATTATTAGTCGCCATTGTATTAGCTTATTTGCTGGAATGGCCAACACACTTACTTGAGAAGCTAGGATGTGCACGAATTTGGGCCGTATCAATCGTTCTGACACTATTTATAGGTATTAGTGCCATTGTTATTTTGATTTTAGCGCCAACGGTATGGCAACAAGCCATGACGTTAATTTCAGATATCCCTAATATGATCAATAAATTCAATGCATTTGCTCGTGAATTACCTGAGCGATTCCCCGCATTAATGGATGTTGGCATCGTGGATATGATGGCGGAAAACTTGCGCAGTAAATTTTCAACGGTGGCAGAGTCAGTGTTAAAAGTCTCTTTAGCCTCTTTAATCGGCGTTATCACGCTCTCTATTTATCTGATCCTTGTGCCATTAATGACGTTCTTTTTATTAAAAGATAAGCAACAAATGCTCAATGCTGTCCGTCGGGTATTACCCAAAAATAGAATTCTTGCAGCACAAGTGTGGATTGAGGTTAATCAGCAAATCACCAACTATATTCGTGGTAAGGTTACCGAAATGGTGATTGTTGGTGTATTTACCTATTTTGTCTTTGCTTTTTTTGATTTGCGTTATTCAGTCTTATTAGCGGTTTTAGTTGGCGTTTCGGTTTTAGTGCCTTATGTGGGGGCGGTACTCGCGACTATTCCAGTCATTGTAATTGCACTTTCTCAATGGGGATTAGGCTCTGATTTTTGGGCGCTATTTATCGCTTACTTAGTGGTTCAAGGTTTAGATAGCAACTTATTAGTACCGATATTGTTCTCTGAAGCTGTCAATATGCACCCCTTAGTCATTATCTTATCTGTGATTATATTTGGTGGTATGTGGGGCTTTTGGGGGGTGTTTTTCGCCATTCCTTTAGCGACGTTAATCAAAGCAGTATTACATGCGCTGCCTGATGAAATTGCCAATGAGCCGCCTTTAGAAACATTAGAAAAGAAAAAGTAATAAAGTAATCATAGACGCGATTTATCATCAACTTATTGATAATAAAAAAACAGACAGCGATAGTTAATGGCTGTCTGTTTTATTTATCAGCACTAAGCTGTGATCATAAACTATGGGTGTGCAGCTAAATAATCGATAACCACTTGGTGGTGATTGCTGGTTTTAAAATTATCAAACACATGTTCAATCACACCGTTTTTATCAATTAGGAACGTTGTACGATGAATACCATCGTAAGTTTTCCCCATAAATTGTTTTTCACCCCAAATGCCAAATTGCTCTGCAACTTTATGATCTTCATCAGAAAGTAAGGTGAAGTTTAACATCTCTTTTTCGGCAAAACGGGAAAGTTTTTCTGACTTATCAGTACTAATTCCCAATACCTCGACGTTGGCTTTTTTTAGTGTATCCATCTCATCACGTAAGCCACAAGCTTGCGTTGTACAGCCTGGTGTCATCGCTTTTGGATAAAAATAAACGAGCACACGTTGGCCAGCAAAATCAGACAGATTAATGATTTCTCCATCTTGATCAGGCAGACTGAATTGAGGTGCCTTATCACCGGCTTTTAATGGGTTCATTACCTAATTCTCCATTCTTTTATTGTTTCATCATCAGACTATTTACGATACTTATTGTGCCTTGAGCGTTTAACTCTGTACATAATTGATTGAATTTCTCATGAATAACGAGACCATGATCATCTAACGGATTATGGGCCGTGATCTGAATTTCTAAACGAGCAGGAGTACCATCCTCAGAAGGATGAGTTTTAGAAACTAATTCTGCAAGATTAAAGTGATGTTGACTAAATAAATTGGTAAAACGTTCAACAATGCCGGGGGCATCTTCTATATCTACTTTTGCAGTAATGGTTGATGGGTAAGAGACTGGCGCACCCATTTTAGTTCTTTTCATCACAGTCAATAAATCAAGTTCTGCACTTTTTATCGGCAGTAATGCTTCAAGTTGGGCAATCGCATTCCAACCACCAGAAAGTAGCATGATAAACGTAAATTCTTGACCGAACATCGCAAGCCGGCTGTCTTCGATATTACACCCGCATTGGCTAACTAATTGCGTAATGGTATCAACGATACCAGGACGGTCAGTCCCTAATGCAGTGAGTACGAGAAAATGTTTATCAGGTATAGGCAAAATAGGCTTCCTTTTGACTTTCAGTTTATTCCTAACAGGTAAACACAAAATTTGATTTCTGCCAAGATCAGAAGCGCACTATCTTTCATTATTATCTCTCTTTAATTCAAATCAAAGAATATTAGCAAATTTCATTAGAAACCTAGAGTTAAGTAGTTTTCAATAGAGCAATGAATGAGTACCATTGTGTATAAGTCTATCTCGGAGCAATGAATTATGGTAAGTAACAATTTTGATTTTACAGGCAGTATGGTGGCATTAGTCACCCCTATGGATGCGAAAGGCAATGTTGACCGAGTTAGTTTACGCAAGTTGGTCGATTATCATGTTAAAGCAGGTACAGATGCTATTGTCTCTGTGGGAACAACGGGAGAATCGGCAACATTAAGCCATGATGAGCATGTTGATGTCGTATTAATGACTCTGGATATGGCTGATGGTCGTATTCCTGTGATTGCAGGCACGGGGGCTAATGCAACTTCTGAAGCTATTTGGTTTACACAACAGTTTGAAAATAAAGGTATTGCAGGGTGCTTAACGGTTACTCCATACTATAATAAACCTTCCCAAGAAGGGCTTTATCAACATTTTAAAGCGATTTCTGAAAGCACGGCTTTACCCCAAATCTTGTATAATGTGCCCGGCCGTACAGGATGTGATTTATTGCCAGTAACAGTTGCACGTTTAGCTCAGTTGGATAATATTGTGGCAATTAAAGAGGCGACAGGGAACTTAAGTCGTGTTAGTCAAATCCAACAGTTAGTTAATGATGATAGTTTTATCTTATTAAGTGGAGATGACGCATCCTCATTAGACTTTATGCAACTTGGCGGTCATGGTGTTATTTCGGTTACTGCTAACGTTGCTGCGTTAGAAATGGTAGAATTATGTCGATTGGCAAAAGCGGGTGAGTTTGCAAAAGCACGTGAACTTAATCGACGCCTGATGGACTTACATCATCAGTTATTTGTTGAACCTAACCCAATCCCAGCTAAATGGGCGTGTCAACGTATTGGATTGATTGAAGACGCCACATTGCGCTTACCGATGACTCCATTAACATCAGCGGGTCAGGATATCGTAGAGAAAGCGCTGTTAACAGCGGGAATACTGTAAAACTTAGGGAATTTTAATGGCAACACTATTGCATAAATCAAAGATTATGAAAGTCGCGGGTCTGTCGCTGGTGGTTTTATTGGCAGCCTGTTCCAGTGATCAGCGCTATAAACGTCAAGTCAGTGGTGACGAGTCGTATTTAGAGTCAGCAGCGCTAAAAAATTTAGTTGTCCCAGCGGGTATGGTGTTGCCTTTGCAAAATGGGGAATATGATATTCCTACGCCTAAAAAGAGTGAGCCTGTGGGTTTAGCATTAGATATTCGCCCACCAACACAGGCTTTAAACTTATTAAGTGGCTCACGTAGTGAGAATAATGCGGATAATAGCCGACTGTTATTACCCAACACGCCCGAAAATACCACCTTATACGAGCAAGTTTCTGCTGTTTTAGCGGATAAAGGTGTGGCACTGGCTAAAAGTGATGCAGGACAAAAACAGATTGTTACCGATTGGATCACTTGGACTCGTGCTGATGAAAATGTGCCTTTCCAAAGTCGCCATAATTTAGCGATAAGCCAGTCAGGTAATGTTGTGATATTAACGATTACGAATACTGGGTTACGCCAAGGTGAAAACGAGATTTCCGATCCAATGGAAGTGAAGCGTTATAACACCTTACTATTAAATGAAGTGGTTGACGGTTTAAACCGCATGCGTAACTTAAGTGAAAATAGCGCAACGAGTAATTTGCAAGGTATTATCGACGTACAAACGGGAAGTGATAATGCCGGACTGCCTGTCATTATTGTTCGAGCACCATTTGATGTTGTGTGGGATAGATTACCTATCGCGCTAGAAAGCGTGGGTATGAAAATGGGCGATCGTACTCGTTCGAAAGGTTCAATTGAAGTGACTTATAAAGGCTTAAGTAGTGCAAGTTGGAGCACGTTAGGGGTTGATAAACCAACAATTAATGAAGGGGATTACAAACTACAAGTTGGTGACTTAAATAACCGCAGTAGTTTGCAATTTATCAGTGATAAAGGTAAACCTCTTACACAGTCTGAAAATGATCAGATGGTTGCTGCAATGAAAGCGGCCTTTAGTAAGCCAATAAAATAAAAGCTCTTTTTATCTATTAAATATCAGGCCGTACAGAAAATGTGCGGCCTTTTTATCACTCAATTCACTTATTTCTCTTATTGATTAGAGCCGCTAAAAAATAGTCGACAGTGATATTTTTTAGTGATCCCCTCCACGTTTTAAAAGCTTTTTTATCCAATCTAGAGTAGAGTATGGAAAGCAAGTTTCTTGTTAAACCTATCACATCTTTGGAGTGTGTCAGATGCAAAAAAAAGCTGAGTTGTATCGTGGTAAAGCGAAAACGGTTTATACCACTGAGTCTTCTGATTATCTTATTCTTGAATTCAGAAACGATACATCAGCGTTAGATGGCCAACGTATTGAACAGTTTGATCGTAAAGGAATGGTGAACAATAAGTTCAATTATTTCATTATGAACAAATTGGAAGAAGCGGGTATCCCAACGCAGATGGAACGTTTGCTCTCTGATAATGAAGTGCTAGTAAAAAAACTCGATATGGTGCCTGTTGAATGTGTTATTCGTAACCGAGCGGCTGGATCACTGGTTAAACGTTTAGGTATTGAAGAAGGTACTGTCTTAAACCCACCTATTTTTGATCTCTTCTTAAAAGACGATGCCCGTCATGATCCGATGGTTAATGAATCTTACTGTGAAACTTTTGGTTGGGTATCAAAAGAAAACCTCGCAGAAATGAAACGCCTTAGTTATAAAGCAAACGATGTTCTCAGTGAACTGTTTGATAAAGCCGGTCTGATCCTCGTTGACTTTAAATTAGAGTTTGGCCTCTTTAACGGTAAAGTTGTGCTGGGGGATGAATTCTCACCAGATGGTAGCCGTTTATGGGATAAAAACACCTTAGATAAAATGGATAAAGATCGCTTCCGTCAAAGTTTAGGTGGATTAATTGAAGCCTATGAAGAAGTTGCACGTCGAATTGGTGTTTCTTTAGACTAATCGCGCAATCGATTACGTCAGCAATATTATCCATAAAAGAAAAAGGTCAGCTTAAAAACTGACCTTTTTAATATGCTATAAAGAAAAATTAACTAAGATGAATTGAAAGTGACTAATGGGTGCTATTATTTTGCTCTTAAAAAATAGGCAATAGCGATGAGATAATTTTTGTTATTATCTAAGATAAGTTGTCATCAAAATGACCTAGCAATTAAAATTAAGTGAATTACATAATGGGGAAGGGTTATGCGTTGGAATGATCGCCGAAGAAGCAATAATGTTGAAGATAGAAGAGGGCAGCCTTCTTCTGCATCCGGTGGTGGTAATCTCCCATTAGGATTAATTGCACTATTATTACGTACAAAATATGGCTTTGTGATCATTATTATTTTGGTGATCGCAAGCTTTATGGGGTTTGATTTTAATTCGCTTACAGGGCAAACATCACAACCAACACAAAATAGCCAACAACAATCCGCTCTTTATAATGAAGCGGCAGATTTTAGCAGTGTTGTATTAGCCAGTACGGAAGATTTTTGGCAAGGGATGTTTGCCAAAGCCGGCGAACAATATCGTGATCCTAAATTAGTGCTATATACCAACAGTACCACAACGCAATGCGGTACTGGCACTAAAATGATGGGGCCTTTTTATTGCCCTGCAGATCAAAAAATTTATCTCGATCTCTCTTTTTATAATGAAATGAAAAACAGCCTTGGTGGAGGTGGAGAGTTTGCTCAAGGTTATGTGATTTCTCATGAAGTGGGACATCATGTTCAGCATCTACTCGGTATCACCACACAAATGCGTGAAAAACAGCAAATGGCGCGTTCAAAAGTGGAAGCAAATCGCTTATCAGTAAGACTAGAACTGCAAGCTGATTGTTTTGCGGGTATGTGGGGGCGCTTTATTGCCGGTGAAGGCCGTGTTGATGAAGCGGACTTACTGACGGCCATTAAAACCGCACAAGCTATCGGTGATGATAGGCTGCAACGCCAACAACAGGGTTACGCTGTACCGGATAGCTTTACTCACGGCACTGCAGAACAACGTAAGACATGGTTTATGCGCGGCTACAATAGTGGCGATATTAAATCTTGTGATACATTTGCTTCTTCGTCATTGAACTAATACCATCTCACGCTTAAATGATATTAGAATGATTCAGAGAAAGAGAAGGATTATAAAAATAGATGAGTAATGTTGATCCCTCATTGCTAATTTTGCTGGTACTCGCAGGCCTGGGCATTATTAGTCATAATATGACTGTCACTTTAGCAATGATCTTTTTATTGGTTATTAAAATCACACCGTTAAACCAATATTTTCCGTTAGTCGAAAAATACGGTATGACCATTGGGATCTTGATCCTCACCGTAGGTGTTATGACACCGATTGCCACAGGCCGCATTTCCGCACAAGAAGTTTTCAATTCTTTTTTAAATTGGAAATCATTACTAGCGATTGCAATTGGTATCATCGTCTCTTGGTTAGGAGCACGGGGGGTGTCACTTATGAATAACCAACCGTCAACGGTAGCGGGTTTACTCGTAGGAACCGTTATTGGTGTCGCCCTATTTAGGGGGGTTCCAGTAGGTCCACTGATTGCTGCGGGGATCCTTTCGTTATTGATAGGTAAGTCATAGTAGTGCCATCTTTAGATTTATTGCGCTATCAACAAGCCTTCGCTCGACTAGGCCAGCGGCGATTACTCCTTCTAGCGGGGAGCTATACATGGCAAAGGGAACAACTTCGAGCAATCCAACAGCAGTGTAAAGGCGATTGGCTAATACTCTCTTCAGAGATGTCTGAGGCGATAAAACCAGAACATGCTCATCAACTATTAGGCCGTGAATATCTTCACGCTGTATTTGACGCTAACCATGCTTTTAATGCTGATGCACTAGCGATGCTAACGGGAACGTTGAAAGCAGGAAGTTGGCTTATCTTATGTTTACCCGATATTGTTCAGTGGCAATATTATATTGATAACGATAGTCAGCGCTGGAATGATGCGCAAGGGGTTATATCTACTCCCCATTTTATGGCTTGGTTAGCAAAAATTACACTAGCAGATAAACAGGCCATTATTTGGCAAGCATCGCAGCCCCTTGTTCTACCTAAAATAAAAAATACAGGCCAACAGTGGGGGTTGCCTCAAGGGATGCCAACCATACAACAGCGACAGTTATTAGCGCATCTTTTACAGGCAAAATCCGGCGTATGGAGTATCACGGCACCAAGAGGCAGAGGAAAATCAGCGTTAGCAGGAATGTTGATAGAGCAATGGCCTGGCTCAGTAACGGTTTGTGCCCCTGCGAGAAACAGTATTGAAGTGCTATTATCTCATACACATAAAACTATCGAGTTCTACTCACCGGATAATTTGTTAGCCCTTTGTCATACAGAGCATTTGTGTCGAGATTGGTTAATTATTGATGAAGCGGCGACTATACCCATTGCTCAACTGATAACACTTTGTCAGCACTTTCCTCGAGTGTTAATGACCACCACGGTACAAGGCTATGAAGGAACAGGGCGCGGCTTTATTTTAAAACTGGGTGATAGCATTCCAAAGTTACAAAATTATCAACTCACCGTACCTATTCGCTGGGCGCAGGACGATCCACTCGAAAATTGGCTTAATCAACTGTTGTTACTTGATGAGCCTTCTTTTCATCATGCTAACCAATCTGGTGAGGTGGTGATCACCTCATGCCAGCATTTCGATAGTGAACAACGAGCCAATTTTTATCAACTTTTAACCAGTGCTCATTATCGAACCACGCCTTTAGATCTTCGACGTTTATTCGATGGACAAAAACAGCACTATTGGTCTGCATTTATTCATCGGCATCTTGTTGGGGCGGTGTGGTGTATTGAAGAAGGGGGACTAGCGAAAGCCTTAGCACAAGATGTTTGGCGAGGTATACGTCGACCAAGAGGTAATCTTGTCGCCCAATCGTTAGTCACTTACGGCTTATCCATTGAGGCAATGTGTTTAACTTCATTACGCATCAGCCGAATTGCGGTATTGCCAGCATATCGACGTCAAAAAGTCGCTGCAAAATTAGTTGCGGATATTGCTAAGCAGTGCCAGAAACAGAATATTGATTACCTTTCTGTCAGTTTTGGCTATACCGACGCATTAGCCAATTTTTGGCAACAATGTGGTTTTTATCTGGTGAGATTAGGCGTTCATAAAGAAGCCAGTAGTGGCTGTTATACTGCTATGGCTATTTACCCAATCAGTGCTCAGGGGCAGCAATTATTACAAGTTGCACAACAAGCACTCGCATTACAAAGTGATTATATCACTCAGCAAACAGGTATCTCTCTTGCTACTGCATTGCCTAGCGTCAGTGAAGCAGATCACTGGCTGATGATGGCAGGTTTTGCTTTCGCCCATCGCTCTATATTAACGGTATATCAAAGTGTTGGTTATTTTCTGCAAGGTGATAGATCACGCTACCCGTTATTAGTGGCATTTTTTATTGATAAGCAATCTGTAGAGGCCTGTGTAAAACAATTTTCGTTATCGGGCAAGAAAGCCCTTGTCACGACACTACGTCGGCAATGCCAACAACTGATGGCAGAAAAAGATGAGCAATTAGCACAGGCTTACCAACATTGGTTAACGACTACTTCTTCTGGTCATTTTTGTTGGGCCAATCGTCCTCATCATCCCATTTATCATTAAAATCGCGATGGGGAGGCAGTTTCCGTTTATTTTTTAGAAACTGTTTTGGATCTATTTTATTCATATCTTTTATGGCATTAATAATTATTCCAACTAAAAGAATTAAAATAACCCACCAATAGTCAGTGATCCAGTGCATAAACCCGCCTTATGTTTTAAAATTGTTATTGAGAATGAGGAGCTTTTTTATTTACTCTTTACCCTAGAGCGACCAAGCATAATTTGGAAAGCATAACATGAAACGGATATTATTGATTATAGCAGGGTGGTTATGTGTTGGATTAGCCACATTAGGTGTTGTTTTACCCGTGTTACCCACTACACCATTTTTGTTATTAGCTGCATGGTGTTTTTCTCGCTCATCAACACGCTTTCATCACTGGTTGCTATATCGCTCTTGGTTTGGTGGTTATTTGCGTTATTGGCAAACTTATCGCGCCATGCCTAAGGGGGCTAAGCCGAAAGCTATTTTAGTCATTTTAGTAACTTTTGCTATCTCGCTGTGGTTGGTCTCAATGTGGTGGGTGAGAATTTTATTGCTGATAATTTTAGCCTGTCTGTTGATATTTATGTGGAGACTTCCTGTAATAGAGAAACAAGATGTCTCCTAAGATAATTGACATCCTCCACGCCCTAAAGGACGTGGATCCCTACTGCGTTCAGACTGATGTCTGAATCACCTCGGCGGGTTCCTGATTCGACGGGCGGTCTCACTGCACCCTCCCTCCACAGGCAAGCACGGCATGTCCTGCCGCTAAAATGTTACGTGCCCCGTTGATATCAGCATTCGCTGTATATCCACATTCAAGGCACTCGAATTGACTTTGTGACTGGCGGTTTTCCTTTGCTGTATGACCACAGTAAGCGCACTTCTGACTGGTGTAGGCAGGGGGTATTGCCAGTACCTGACCACCTCGCCAGAGCTGCTTGTACTCAAGCTGACGGCGCATTTCATACCAGCCCTGCTCCAGTATTGCGCGGTTTAAACCAGATTTAGCTTTTACGTTCCGTCCATGCCGTTCTGTCGTACCTTTTGCCGA